>VBDS01000119.1 GCA_005889085.1 Chloroflexota bacterium
CGAGCACGTCGAGACTTCCGTACCGGTCGACCGTCGACGCAATCATGTTCTTGACCATCGACTCGTCAGCGATGTTCGCGGGCCAGGGCAGCGCCTCGGTGCCAAGCAGTCGCAGCTCCTCCGCCGTCGACTCCGCTTCGCCGGCTGAGCGGGAGTAGTTGACGACCACGGCCTTCGCGCCGGCCTTCGCGAGCCTGATCGACGTCGCGCGTCCGATGCCGGTGCCGCCACCGGTGACGATCGCGACTCGGCCGGTAAGGTCCATGCGAGACTAGAGCCTAATGCCGCTGACTTTCGCCGAGGCGCAGAAGACGATCAGTGGTGCGCATACGAAAGCACAGAGTCTCGGCATTCGGGTCACCGTTGCCGTGGTCGATGAGGGTGGGTTCTTGATCGCTCTCGGCCGGATGGACGGCGCCCCTCCCATCTCGCCGCAGGTTGCCGAGGCGAAGGCGGTCGGCGCGGCGATGCTCTACCGCGACGGCGCTTCATTGGCGGAGCTCGCCAAGGACCGACCGGGTTTCTTCAGCGTCGCCGACCGACTCGTCCGCGTGCCCATCGTGCCGGGTCTCGGCTCGATCTTGATCAAGAGGGACGGTGATGTCCTGGGTGCGGTCGGGGTGAGCGGGGGCCGGCCGGAGCAGGACCTCGAGTGCGCGGAGGCGGGCCTCAGCTCAGCCTGAGACGCCGCATGGGCTCGTAGACAGAGCCGCCTCGACCCAGCCGGCTCCGATAGAGGATCAGCTCGTCCGCTCGCCATGCCTCGAGGTCGGGCGGGGCCGGCAGGTCGGGTAGCGGTGCACCATCCCGGGCCCTGGCCCGGGCGAGGGTCAGGTGCGCGTGGTAGCGGCGAGCCTCGGGTTCGAGACCCGCGCGGGCGGATTCGGCCTCCACCTGCCCGGCCAGCTCGCCAATCTCCTCCTGACCAGACCGGAGACCCAACCACACGACGCGGCCCAGACGGCCCCGCTTGAACGTGCCCAGCTCGCCGAGCTGCAGCTGGACAGCACGCAGGTCGGCGTCAGCAAGCCTGTCCGCGACGCCTTCGGCGACAGCTTGCTCGACGTGGCCGAGAAACCGAATCGTCAGGTGGAGGTTGGCTTCCGGAGTCCAGCGAAACTCGGGCGCCCGCTTCGCGCAATCCGCGATGTAGGTCCCAAGGGCCGCGCGGTGCAGTTCGGGCAGCGGCAGCCCGAAGAACGTCCGGACCTTTACCGAACCGGTTTCGCCCAGTGTGTCGTGGCCCAGGCGCCTGGCGCGGTAGGTCGCCAGCCGAACTGCGAGCTCACTGAGTCGATGCCGGCGGCCAGGTTGTCGGCCTGGCTCATGTTGACCTCGTCCGGCGTTATCGGCGGGTTGGTCGAAACCGCCTCCATTGCCATGGCGGCCGGAATCAGCAGCGGCGCGGGCAACTTTAGCTTCGGCTTCTTGACGCGTCGGGCCTGGAGAAACCAGTCGAAGACGGTTTCCCAGGTCACGACCTCCGGCCCGCCGAGCTCGACGATCTTGCCGAGCAGCTCCGGCTTGCCGATGGCCTCGACGACGCACCGCGCCGCGTCCTCGCGCAGGATCGGCTGCATCTTGGCCTGGCCGCTACCCGCGATGATCGCGAAGGGCCCGACCAGCGCGCGCTCGAAGTCCTTCACGATGCCGCCGTCTTCGCCGATGACCAGCGTGAAGCGAAGGATCGTCCCGGTCACGCCGGTCTTGGCGAGCTCCTGCTCACCCATCCAGCGTGACGTGAAGTATTTGAGGTGCGGGTCCAGCTTGGCGCCGACAGCGCTCACGAGAACAACCGAGCGAACGCCTGCGGCCATTGCTGCCTGGCCCAGGATGCGAGGACCGTCCACGTTCACCGCGAGGTAGGACTGGGGCCGGTTCCGCCGCACCGCGACGAGGCTGATGATGTGCTCGACGCCCTGCGCCGCCTGCGTAACCGACTGCGGGTTGAGCGCATCCCCCACGACCACTTGAGCCCCGCGAACCTTGAAGGCCGCCGCCTTCAGGGGGTCGCGTACAAGGACGCGCAGCTGGTGCCCGGTGTCCAGGATCTTGTGAGCTACGGCGCGGCCGACAAAGCCGGTCGAGCCGAGGAGCAGAACCCTAGCCACGGGTCAGAATCCTAGCCGAGCGATACTGAGATCCAGTGCCGCGCCCAATTTCGGCCGGAACGTTCTCGAGCGGATTGCTGCTCGGCGTGTTTGCGGTCTTGCTGGGCATTGGCGCCATCGCCGCCGCACTTCGCAGGCGGCGCGGCAAGTCGAGGTACCCGGAGACCTACGCCGCGACCGGGGGCATCTTGTACACCATCGTGCAGATGGGCTGCGGCGTGGTCCTGCTCATCGGCGGGGCCGGGCTGGTCACCCTGGCGGTCGTCTTCCGTCGCTAAAGGACGCGGGGCCACGACCTTAGATCACATTCCTTTCGTGGACCAACGAGCCCCTCGCGAAGCGGGTGAACGCGAACGGCGTGATGTCGATATCGGAGCGCTGGTCGAGCAGCAGCTGGGAAAGAAGCAGCGCCGCCGCCGGGGCCTGCATGAACCCGTGCCCGCTGAACCCGGCTGCGCACCAGAAGCCCTCGATCTCCGGCACCGGCCCGAGGATCGCCTGATTGTCGGGCGTCGTCTCATATAGGCCGGCCCATGCCGTTTTGATCCCCGCGCCGGCCAGGGCGGGAGCACGCCGCGACGCCTGCTCGAACATCTTCTCAAGGAAGTTCCAGTTGACATCTGTCGCGTAGCCGGGCCCTTCGATCCGGTCGCTCATCCCGATCAGCACCCCGTCGCCCTCCGGGTGAAAGTAAAGCGAGGTCTGGAAGTCGACGGTCATCGGGTTGCTCCGCGGCACGGCCGGAAAGGTTCCCGTGACGGCAACGTGCCGGCGGTACGGGAGCACTGGGATCTCGAGCCCCGCCATACGACCGATGGAGGACGACCATGCGCCGGCGCAGTTGAAGACGACCCGGCTCGCGACGTCGCCCGCCGAGGTGCGGACTCCCTGGACGCGTCCGCCTGCGACGTCGATCCCCACCATCTCGACGCCCTCCTTCAGCCGGGCGCCATGGCGCCGGGAGGCCTCGGCGTAGCCGGACGTGACGTCGGCCGGGCTGGCGATGCCGTCGCTAGGGCAGAAGGTGCAGCCCAGAACGTCCTCGACGTTGAGCACGGGGACCATGCGCGCCGCTTCTGACGGATCGACCCAGCGCGCCTCGGTCAGGCCGACCCGATGCCACATTTCCATGTTGTGGCGGAAGTCCTCGACCTGCTGGGGCAGGGTCAGCACGAACAGGTAGCCGATCTGGCGGAAGTCCGCCGGGTGTCCGGTCTCCTGCTCGAAATTCTCGAAAAGCTGGACCGAGAGGCGCTGGAGGCGCACGTTGGCCTCCATCGAGAACTGCTGCCGAACGCCGCCTGCGCACCTGCCGGTCGACTGCGAACCCAACGTCTCGCGTTCGAGCAGCAATACGTCGACGTCGCGCCTTGACAGCTGATATGCGAGGGCGCAGCCCATGACGCCGCCGCCCACGATGACTACGTCAGCGCTTTCCACTGATGTCCGAAACCCTGGCCTCGCGCGCGCTCTTCACCATTCCCCACACCTCGAAGATGAGCTTCAGCGCCGCGAGCGTCGTGATATCGCTGTCGTCAAACGGCGGCGAGACCTCGACGACGTCGAACCCCACCAGGTGCGACCGTGCGGTCGCGCCGCGCAGCAGTTCGAGCGCCTGTCGTGTGGACAGGCCACCGGCGGATGGGATCTCCGTGCCCGGGGCAAACGCCGGGTCGAGCACGTCGATGTCGAACGAGATGTGCACCTCAGCGCCTGCGAGCCGGTCGGCGATCTTGCCCGCGGAACCATGCAGGTCGCGGGCGATCTCCGCCGTGGAGACGAGAAGCACGTTGTTGGCGGCGATGAACTCAAGCTCCTCGGGGTCGTAGTCGCGCCCGCCGGCGATCACCACGCGCGATGGTTCGATGCCTGAGGCCTCGAGCGCGCGACGCAAAGCGCATCCGCACGTCCAGTGGCCGCCGCGCGAGAAGTCGCACAGGTCGGGATGCGCGTCGACCCAAAGGAGCGAGAGGCCGGGATGCCTCCGTACCTGCGCCGCCAGAGTCGAGATTGCGGTGCAGTGGTCGCCGCCCAACACGGTCAGGAACACGTCGGGCGCGACCTGGGCCAGGCGCTCCATCGGGCCCATCCATCCGGCCTCGATGTCCCCCCCGGCGTCGAGGTCGCCGATGTCGCTGACACGCAGGCCGGTCAGGAGGTGGCCTTCTTCTGTGACGGGCGGCATCACAGGGGACAGCTGGCGGATGGTCCTGGGCGCGATGGCGGCGCCCTTTCGGTAGACGGCCGAGCCATCGTAGGGGATGCCCGCGACCACGACGTCAGCAGGCTGCCCGCCTACCAAGCCTGCCCACGGACGTAGACCGTCGAGGTTCACACCCTTCTCCTCTTCTCCGGCACTTTCAGGATGCTAAGCGACCCGATCACGAACCAGACCGCAAAGACGCTGAAGACGACCGGAAACCCACCCGGAAGGCCGAGGATCGGAGGTCCAGCGTTGAAGGCGTCCAGGAGAGGGCCGCCGAGGAACACGGCGATGATGCCGGCGCCGGCGGTTGCGATGTTCGAGAAGCCCATGTAGAGGCCCCCCTCGTGCGGCGGAATGATGTCCTGGATGAAGGCCCAGTCGACCGAAAAGAACACACCGAGCCCGACCCCGATGAAGAGCCCCGTGAGCGTGGCCTGAGCGGCCAGGTCGGGCACCTTGAGGAACGATGCCAGGGGGCGAAGCGCGCCGTTTGGAACCCACTGGAAGTGACTGAAGACCAGCACCAACGTGCCTGCGGCGCCGAAGAGACCCGCGAAGAAGATGAGCGGCCGGCGGCCGGTGCGATCCGAGAGCCGCGACGCTGGCCATGTAACAAGGGCCGCGACAGCGATCGCGATTCCGAGCAGCGTCGACGCCGCCAACGCCGTCGCTTTGCGGTCCTGGTGGAAGAACACATTGTCGAAATAAAAGAAGGCAAAGTTCTGCAGCCCACCAAAGCCCATGAAGATGAGCAGCCTCGACACCATCAGCCATCGAAAATCCCGGTTGCGAAATGGAATGCCGAAAGTCTTGGTCAGGAGCTCGCCGAGGCTTCGAAACGGACTGTCGACGGGCATCGCTCGATCGGGGACGACGACCACGGTGGCGAGCATCGTGACGACGAGCACGATGGCGATCGAGGCGATCGCAGCGCTCCGTCCGAGATGCGCCAGCAGCAGCCCCGCCCCGACTGTTCCGCTCGCGATGCCGACGAGGTTGGCGACGCCATAGAAGCCGGACGCCTCGGCGCGCTGGGTGTCCGGCACCACGTCGGGAAGCAGTCCCTGATATGGAGCCTGCGCCGTGTTGGAGGCGAACTGCAACAGGAAGTAGAAGACGACCAACCACCAGTAGTTGCCTGCTAGCGCGATTCCGATCAGGAACAGCACATCGCCCGCGGTCCCGGACGCGATGAACGGACGCCTCCTCCCCCATCGCGTCACGGTGCGGTCCGAGATGCCGCCGACGATCGGCTGCCAGACGATCGCCACCAACGTGCCGAGCGATTTGAGAAAGCTCGCGGCGAGGCCTTCGTGGGCCCGGCCGACGAGCTGAATGATCATGTCCGGCAAGATCAGCGCGGTCAGGCTGTTCCACAGGTACCCGATCGCGATCCAATAGACCGACAGAAGGATGAAGTCGAATGTCCCGAGCCGGCGCTGCGGAGCCGTGGCTACCGCGGCGACGCTCAATCCGGTCGGTATGGCGGGAGCGACTTCTTGACCGGACGGTCGTCGCGATAGCCGAGCGCGTACTCGCCTTGCAGGATCGTGTGCACCTCACGCGTGCCCTCGTAGATGATCGGCGCGCGGGCGTTGCGCAGAAAGCGTTCGACGGGATACTCGGCGGAATACCCATACGCGCCGTGGACCTCGACAGCGTCATGCGCGGCGTTGAACGCCGCATCCGTTGCGTATTGCTTCGCCATCGAAACCTGTCGCGTGTGGCGAGCGCCCGTGTTCTTCATCCATGCGACTTTGAAATACAGCAAGCGGCAGATCTCGTAGTCGCGCGACATCTTAGCGATCATCTGCTGGACCAGCTGGTAGCGCCCGATCTCCTGGCCGAAGGTCTTTCTCTCGCGCGCGTATTTGACCGACGCGTCGAGACACGCGCGCACTGTGCCCGTTGCGCCGGCGGCGACGGTGAAACGCCCGTTGTCGAGACAGCTCATCGCGATCTTGAAGCCATCGCCCTCATCACCGATTCGGTTCGCCTCCGGCACCTCGAGGTCGGTCATGAAGATCGAGCCGACATCGCCCGCACGTATGCCCAGTCGATCCTCGATCGGCTCGGTGCGCAGCGCACTGCCGCAAGCCTCACGGTCGAGCATGAACGCGGAAACGCCGCGCCCACCCGCCTTGGGGTCGGTCTTGGCGAAGACGAGCAAGAAGTCCGCGGTGTCGGCGTCGGAGACCCAAACCTTCTGCCCGTTCAGGACGTAGCCGTCGCCGTGCCGGCGCGCCGTCGACTGCATCGAGGCCACGTCGGACCCGGCGTTGGGCTCGGTCAGGCCGTAGCAGGCGAGCTTCTTGCCTGAGGCCATCGGGACGAGCCACTGCTGCTTCTGCTCCTCGGTCGCCCAGGTGTAGAGGCCCATGCCGACCAGGCCAACGTGGACCGAGAGAACCGTCCTGTAGACGGTGTCCACATATTCGAGCTCCTCGCAGACTAGGCCGAGCGACAGGTAGTCAAGACCGTAGCCGCCGTAGCGCTGCGGAAAGCACACCCCAGGCAGGCCGAGCGAGGCGAGCTTGGCAAAGATGTCTGGGTCGTGGCGACCGGCGCGGTCGTCGGCGCCGATGCGCGGAGCAAACTCGCGGGCGCAGAACTCGCGGACCGCCGCCACCATCTGCTCCTGGTCTTGACTCAGGGCGAGATCGAGCACGAGACTAAGTTACTTCGTCGGCGTCGGAGTCGCGCACGCCGCGGGCGACGGGCTGGTCTTCGGTGTGGCGCCTGCCTTCGGCGTTGGCGACGGGCAGGTCGCTGGGCTTGTTGTCGGCAGCGGCTTGAGGTCGTTTGGCCCGACGTGGCCGATGAGCGGCAGGTGGTGGCCGACGCCGAGGATGAAAGGCGCCGTGCGCGAGCTGTGCAGCTGCGGCTGGATGAAGTCGCTGTAGATCTGCTGCAGTTGATGGATGCCAGCAACCGAATCGAGATGCGCGGCGTTGCTCTTGGCCGCGGCCGCCTTGAGCGCATTGAGGTCCGACTTGGAGACCATGGCCGCCGTGATCGGGTTGGAGAGAATCTCCGTCTCGAGCTGGTTGACCTGGCTCAAGGTCAGGCTGGCGCTCTTCAGTGCGGGTTGGAACGCGTTGTCCAGTGTGACCAGGGCCGACATCGCCAGGTAGACCACGACCACAGTTACCACGGCGTGCACGAACACTCCCAGGAGCCCATCCACGCCGCGGATCGCCTCCATGCGGTGGAAGGCGCCGCCGATCGTCCCGCCGATCGCTCCCATGACCACGGCGATGATCAGGGCGACGAACACGGCAAGCACCGGTGTCAGGTGGAGAAGCTTCTGCATCTCGGTCGTGTACTGGTCGTGGAACCGGAATACGACCAGCAACGTGCCGAAAAAGAAGATCTCGGCCATCAAGGGTTGGATTACGCCGCGCTGGTAACCGGTGATGAGTGCGATCACCAGGACCAGGACGACAAGGATGTCGATGATCACAGGTCGGGCGCCATTCTAGATGACGGGCCTCCGAACTCCTTCTTGTCAGGCCTGCCCAGTCAGGAAGGTCGGGTTCGGTTAGACTCGGAGCGCTCTTGGCCCGAACGATCGCCGTAGCGATGCAAAAGGGCGGGGTTGGCAAGACCACCACCGCCGTCAACCTGGGCGCCGCACTCGCCGAGTTGGGTCAACGCGTCCTGCTGATCGATCTCGACGCCCAGGGTCACCTCACCCTCTACATGAAGCCGGCGGGCGAGCTCGAGAAGACCATCTACCACCTGCTGGTCGATCCTGAGACCACGGTCACCGACGTCGTCCAGGAGGCGTCCCAGATGGGCGTCCACTACATCCCGGCGGACATCGAGCTGGCCGGGGCGGAGAACCAGCTGATCAACGAGATCGGTCGCGAGAGCATCCTCCGCGACAAGCTCGAGCCGGCGCAGAAGCGATACGACTTCATCATCATCGACTGCCCGCCGTCGCTGGACCTGATCGTGATCAACGCGCTGGTCGCGGCCGATGAAGTGTTGGTGCCGCTCCAGGCGGAGTTCCTCGCCCTCAAGGGAATGCAGGAGCTGTTGGTCACCATGGAGCGCGTCAAGCGACGGCTCAACCCGCGCCTCGAGCTGATCGGAATCCTCCCCACCCTCTACAAGCACCGAGCGCTTCACTCGCAGGAAGTGCTCGCGGCGGTGAAGGAGAAGTACGGCACGAAGGTCTACGACTTCGCGGTCACCGACTCCATCCGCTTCGCCGAGACTCCGCTCGCGGGTCAGTCGATACTCACATACGCGAAGGAGTCGGATGGGGCGAGGGCGTATCGTGCGCTGGCGGTGGCAGTAATCGAAAATCATCGGGTACAGGACTGAACCAAATGCCAAATTTCAAGCGCGTGTCACTCGTCGGGTCTGAGGAGCTCTTCCGTCCGACGCGACCGCAGGTCATCACCGACACGGACGATGTGATCAGGGACGCCGTCGATCGCCCGAGCGCGGTCAAGGAGGTCGTTCTCAAGACGCTGAACTTCGCGCCTGAGGAGATCGAGCTGCTGCTCGAGGCGGTGCAAACGGCGAAGTATCCCGACCGGCCGCGAGCCAAGCCGCCCCTGGACAAGTTCGACTCACTGGACGCGCTGCGTCTGAAGATCCAGGCGGTCCTGGACCAGTAGGTAGGTAGCGGTCCTCCCCACTCATGGGGAGGCGGGGATGGGGCGGCGCCAGAGGGGCTGATACGAATTCCTAAAAACGGTTCTTAGAGCGCCTCCTGAAGTAGCCATAGGTCCAGAAGAGGCACACCACCAGGAGCCCGACTCCAAACCCCGCCGCCGCCACGCGCTCCATTTGCGGTACATAGTGATCGATGCCGAAGCTCTCCATCGTCAAGGTCAAGCTCGACCGAGAGGTGAACTGTTACATCGTCTCGTGCGCCACGACGAAGGAGGCCGTCGTCATCGACCCGGGGCAGCCGGTGGAAAGGATCGTCGAGCAGGCCGGGAGCGTGACCGTCAAGTACATCCTGGCCACGCACGGTCACCCCGGACACGTCGGCGGCAAGGACGACCTCAAGGCGATCACGGGCGGCGAGACCGGCATCCACTCGGCGGACGCCAAGCAGTTCCTGCGCTCCGCCGACCGCTACCTGCTCGAAGGAGATGAGCTCGACTTCGGGGAGTTCAAGCTTTCAGTGCTCCACACGCCCGGGCATACGCCGGGCAGCGTGTGCTTCGTTGTCGCCAACCATGCGTTCGTCGGCGACACAATCCTGGCCGGCGGTATCGGCCGCCAGATGCCGGAAACAGACCTTCGCCGCCAGATGATGAGCATCGGTACGAAGCTCCTTCGCCTGCCGCCCTCCACGGCGCTCTACCCGGGTCACGGGCCCGCGACCAGCCTGGAGCGAGAGATTGCGCAGAACCCCATCTTCAGAGGTGCCGGGGTTCGTTAGCCAGACGGGCTGACCAGGCTCAACAGGATCTTCGTCACTCCGTTGTCGGAGACGACCGCCAGGCTTCCCTCGACGTGCGAGTTGGACTTGCGCGAGACCGTCGCCGCGAAGGCGCCGTTGGACGATGCGCTGACCTTGATCGTCCAGTCACCCTGGGCGAACTTCGTCGTGTAGAACGCCTGTACCTTGTCGACGCTGTCCAGCGTCTCCCACTCCATCCCCCAGGCCATCTGGCCAGTCGAGGTGAAAGACGCACCCGCGGTGAGCCGGGCGTGGGTGTAGATGGGTACGTCCGCCGGAAAGCTGGGCGGCATAGGGACTTCCGCGTCGAGCTGGCCCGACGCCTTGGCGAGCGGAGTCCCGGTCGGGCTGGCGCTGACCGAAGGCGACGCCTTGGCGCTGCCCCCAGGCAGGTGCGAGCACCCCGACCCGACCAACAACGCCACGAGCAAGACGATCCAGAGTCGCGCCACTGCTCAGGTCAACGCACGACCAGGGCGGGTCTGACCATGCGGCCGCGCCCTTGGCCGGCCCTGGAGACCGGCTCGCCGCGCAGGTAGACCTCCTTGATCGCAAAGTCGAACTCCTTGCCGTCCAGCGCCCCACGCCGCTGCCGCGAGTGCATCTCGTCCGGTCGCACGCGCGTCCGAGCGTCCGGGTCCACGATCACGATGTCGGCGTCGAATCCCGGCGCGATCGAGCCCTTGCTCTCTTCCAGGCCGGCGAGTACGGCCGGAGCCTGGCTCACCCACCGAGGCGCGAGCCAGACGTCGCCCATGGTCTTGGCCAGCTGAAGGCAGGCCAGATACAGGGTCTGCACGCCCGGGCTGCCCGCGGGCGCGTCCTGGAACGGCCGCGATTTCTCCTCGTCCGTGTGCGGCGCATGGTCGGTGCTGACGATGTCGATCACGCCCCTGCGGAGACCGTCGATGAGCGCGTCGCGGTCGGCCGCAGTCCGAACGGGCGGAAGCATCTTCATCGCGAGGCCGACGCGATCGAAGTCCTCCGCGGTCAGGAAGAGGAACTGGGGGCACGTCTCGAGACTCAGTGACGTCCCGCTACGCATCGCGTCCTCCGCGGCCGCCAGGCCGAGGGCGCTCGAAAGGTGCGCCACGTGCAGATGGACGCCGGTGTCTCTCGCCACGGCCGCCGCCGCCGACACGGCAACCGCTTCCGCCTCCGGCGGACGGGAGTCGAGGA
>VBDS01000120.1 GCA_005889085.1 Chloroflexota bacterium
CGCCCCTTCGGCGGCGACGTCACAAACGCCGATGTGCTCGCGTCAGCGGCGTTTTGGCTTGGGGTATGGCTCGCCGCGTTGCTCCTTTTTCCGCGGATCAGGCTCCGACGCTAGCTCGACCGGCGCAGCGCGCTTGCTCGGGTACGGCGCGCCAGCGGTCCAAGATTCGTCTCGGGAATCAGACCGGCATTGAGTCGGCTGGTCACACGCCTGAGCTCCTTCACGTCCTCCGGCGTCAGTACGTCGAAGACGAGCCGGCGAACCTCCGCGAAGTGAATCGGACCCACCTCCATCAGCTTCTTGTATCCCTTGTCGGTCAATTCTGCGTTTGTCGCGCGGCCCCTGGCTCCGCTCACTCGGCGCACCCACCCCTGCCGCTCGAGTCGCGAGACCACATGGGATAGCCGAGACAGCGAGCCGTTGGCGACCACAGCCAGATCCTTGAGCTGAAGACGCCGACCGGGCTGTCGGGATAGCGCCGCCATGACCCCGAACTCGAAATGACTCATCCCGGCTTCCCGCTGCAGCTGCGAATCAAGCGCCGCGGGCAGCAAGGTAAATGTGGCCAGCAGGTGGAGCCATGCGCTCCATTCGCGGTTGTTCAGCCACATGACAGGCTTGGCGGTCGGAATAAGTTGACGTTTCAACCTATTCAGGTTAGCAACTTGAAGCTTCAACTTCAAGAAATGGAGTCAGGAGGAAGTCATGAAACTGGTGGTCCTCGGAGCAACCGGCCGCACCGGGCGCCTCGTGGTCGAGCAAGCGCTCGCGGCCGGCCACACCGTCACCGCGCTGGTCCGCTCGCCCGAAAAACTGACGATTCGGAACTCGGGCCTTCGCATGGTCGCAGGCCGGGCCACCGATGCCGCAGACGTCGCGCAAGCGCTCGAGGGTGCAGACGCGGTCCTGAGCACGCTCGGCGGCAACGGATCGGTAATCGCCGATTCAACCCGAGCAATCGTCGACGCCGCGCATCAGACGGGAGTCAGACGGGTCATCGTCCTCTCGTCCTTCTTTGTGGAACGTGATCGCCTCGGCGCAGTCTCTCGGCTGCTCACCGGACTCGCGATGGGCTCGGTCATCAAGGACAAGACCGCCGGCGAGAAACTGCTGCGTCAGAGCGACCTCGATTGGACGATCATCTACGCGAGCTTCCTCAAGGACGGCCCGGTCAGCGGATCTGTGGAGGTTCTTCCAGAAGCGGCCAAGCGCCGGATTTCGGACAGGATCTCGCGGGCAGACGTGGCGGCGTGGATGATCCACGCGGCCGGCGAGAGTCAATTCAGCCGTCGCAGCGTCGGGATCACCGAAGGGACTAGGAGCTTGACGAGCGTGGCACAAGCTTGAGAGTCGTGGATCGTGCTTCTGGAGTCAGGACACTATTGAGGATGCTTCCGGCGTATCGCCGGTACTTGGCCTGATAAGCGGCATCGACCTCGTCGTTGATGTCGTGGTCTGCCTCAACGAACGTGACGTCCTGCTGAACACCCCCGGCCCGGATCCGACCCTCGTGCTTCTCCTGAACACCTCGGAACCAGCTACCACTGGGCCCTCTAACCGATCGAACGTACAGGTCGTCGCCGTGGCGGACAACCCACACGGTCACCGGTTTACGCAGCGTGGCGTCGCTCCGGACGGACGCGATCTGCACCTCTTCTGCTCTGCCGACCTTGTCGAGCTGATCGCTACTCCACCGCATCATCGACCTGTCTCCTTTGTGTCGATCCGTACAGGACCTCACTGTCACGTAATACTTCCAAGAGATCAGGATGCACTGCGGCCGGCCGTCGGAGGGACATCCCGGCGCGCGCTCCCGAGCGCGAACCTGGAGGGGAAGCGAACGGCCGCCCCTCCAGGCTCAGCTTCGAACGATCAGCGACCCGGGCAGAGCTTCGCGTTCGGGTTGTAGCTGGCGAAAATGCCAAGCGGGTTCGGCCGCCAGATCCACGCGTGGAGCGCCCACAGGTGGAGCGAGTCGACCCGATAGAAAGAGCGCCCGTACAGCTGCGGCGGGGTCGCCGAGACCCACGCCGACCAGGGCACGATGTACTCGACAGCGACAAGCTGAAGCCGGTCACCGTCGATCTCGTAGACGAGGGCTTCGGGCTGGTTGGCGACAACGGTCGCGTCGAGCAGCGACAGATTCACGTAGTGCTGGCCCATGCCTCCGACCCCGGGCAGGTCGAAGCAGGGAAGCAGCCGCCCGTAGCCGGCTCCCTCGGCCTTGCTGACATCGTGAAACGCGGCGGTGGCCTGCCGAACGCCGGCAAGGGCGCTCTCGTCGGAGCCATTCGAAGCCTGCACAGCAGGCGCGGCGACCAGTCCTGCGGCGAGGAGCGCCGCGGCGCTTCGCATCAACCATCTCCACATGTCAGCGCGCCTTCGCGGCCGGAGTCTCCGCCGCCATGTAGAAGTACGGGTCCAGGACACGCACCGGCGTGATCTTGTCGGCCGGCAGCTGGTTGAGCTTGGCCGCCTGCCGTATCGCCTCCGGGCTTGGCGCGTCGTAGATGCAGAACGTCTTCCTGTGGTCCTCGCTGACGTAGGAATGCACCCACGTGACACCCAGCTCGCCGTTGGTTCCGACAACCGCCCGGCAAGCCTCCGCGCCCTTGACGGTCATCGGGATCTCGAGCCCCTCCGGAAAGATCCGCTCGACCATGAAACGTGCCATTTACAACCTCCTGCTTGCTATCGGCATCCCGGAAAGGGCCGCCGTCGCAAGTCAGGCTAGGTTTGGGTCAGTCTCGCGCCATCCGGGAGAAGGCTCACGCGGTGCTCAATTTCAAGTGCTCATTTCTGCGCCACCCAGGTCGCAACCTGGACCCGCGAGTCGAAGCCAAGCTTGTCCAGGATGTGGTGGACGTGGTTGTCCACCGTGCGTTCCGACAGGTACAGGCGCTCCGCGATCTCGCGATTGCTCAGACCCTTGGCGAGAAGCTGAGCGACTTCCTTCTCGCGGCGGCTGAGGCTGGTGGATGGCGTGGTCCGGTCCGGCTCGGTCGACGTGGTTAAGAGTTGGTCGGGACCCGCGGCGTAAAGGCTCCACATTCCCAAGCCGGCGAACTCGCGGCTGCCACGCTCGCCGAACTCGAGGCCCGAGCCGACAACGAGGTCCTTGACGGTGCTCGAGACGAGCACATCGCCAGGCTGGGCCGCCGCCATGATGCTCGACGCGACGTGCAGCGCCACGCCGCGGGGCTTCCCTCCTGCGATCTCGCACTCGCCGGCGTGCACTCCCGCGCGGATGCGCAGGCCCAGGTCGAACAATTCGTCGCGGATCTCGAGCGCGCAGTGGATGGCCCGAGCGGTCCCGTCGAAAACTGCGGTGATGCCCTGCTCGCCGGCCTCGATCTCTCTGCCCGAATACTTCAAGAGCGCTTTGCGAGCCACCGCGTGGTGACGCTCGACGAGGTCATGCCATTGCTTGCCGCCAAGCCACACCGCGTGGGCTCCGGCCTGCGCGACGTTCGTGCAGAGCACCGTCGCCAGCATCGTCTCGGGCGCCGGGCTGCTGCGGGCGCCAGTGAGAAATTCCTGGATCTCGCCGAGCACCACGTCAGCGTCTCCGAAGTAGGGCCAGTGGTCGATCGAGTCGAGCTCGAGCATCCTTGCCCCGGGGATGTGCTCGGCGAAGTACCGGCCGGCCTCGATCGGCGCGACCTTGTCGCGATTCGCATGGATGACCAGCGTGGGCACCCGGATCGTGGGGAGGATGCCGCCGATATCGATCTGGACGTTCATGTGCATGAGGTCATGGGCATCCCCGGGGCTGGCACTCATCTGGGTGAACTTGCCCCACCACGCCGCGACCTCAGGATTCTGGAGCTGACTCGGCGCATACGCGTCCATACCGGAACCGTCGCCCCAGGTCTCACGAATAGCAGCAATCCGCTGCTCGAACGTTCCCGGGGGAATGCCCCACGGATAACCGGGCCGCAGGAGGCGCGAGGGGTAGCTGCCGTTGATGATCAGCCCGGCGGTCCGATCGGGGTACGTAGCGGCGAAGAGCGAGGCCATCACGCCGCCCTCTGAGATGCCGAACAGCGCGGCTCGGTTCGAGCCCACAGCGTCCAGCACGGCGCGGACGTCATCCATGCGCTGCTCGAGGGTTGGCAGCGGATGAACCCGGTCTGACATGCCGGTGCCGCGCTTGTCGAAGAGGATCAGGCGCGAGAACGAGGCCAGGCGGTCCAGGAACCGGGCCATGGCGGGAAGCTCCCAGACATACGCCAGGTGGGAGACCCAGCCCAGCACCAGCACGAGGTCGATCGGGCCGTCGCCGACCACCTGGTAGGCGATGTTGACATCCCCGCTGCGCGCGTATCGAGCCCCCGTGTACACCTGGTCCCGGCCAGTCTAAAACGCCCTTTGCGTTACCTGGCTAAGTCGAGAACGTTCCCGCTCGAAATGGGTCCTCGGGTTGTCGCGGGATTGGTTGCGCTTCTCCTCCTGGCCGCCTGCCAGATGCCCGGCAGGGCTCCGACCTGCAACGCGCAGATCGATTGGGTCAACTTCATCCAGATCGGGTCCACCCAGTACGTTGCGGGCCAGCAGCCCGCGAGCCCACTACAAGAAGCTGACCTGGGCGCGGTCTACTCCCACGTCAAGTTCAAGGTCAGCGGCAACGTGTGCGATCCCAACTACCACATCAAGGACGGAGATGCCGCCTTCCTGGACCCGGGCACACCCATCTATGAGGTCAAGGGCCAACCGCCGGCCCAAACGCTTGCGGCAAGGTTCGGCGGCAGCCTCGTCCTGTACCGTGCGGTGGCGCCAGCCTGACCGGGGAATGCTCCCGATGTCCTCAGGGTTGGATTTTTCATGACTCCGAAGACCTGGTTCATCACTGGCACCTCCCGCGGATTCGGCCGCGAATGGACGATCGCAGCCCTCGACCGCGGTGACAAGGTCGCGGCCACCGCTCGCAACATCTCCCAGCTCGACGACCTCGTCGCGAAATACGGCGGTAGCATCCTGCCCATCACTCTCGACGTCACCGACCGTGACGCCGTTTTCGCCGCCGTGCGTCATGCGCGTAAGCGGCTCGGCCGCCTCGACGTCATCGTCAACAACGCCGGCTACGGCCAGTTCGGCATGGTGGAGGAGCTCAGCGAGGAAGAGGCGCGGGCGCAGATCGAGACCAACCTCTTCGGGGCCCTGTGGGTGACCCAGGCTGCGCTTCCGATCCTTCGCGCGCAGGGCGGTGGGCACATCTTGCAGGTGTCGTCGATCGGCGGCATCTCCGCCTTTGCGAACATCGGCATGTATCACGCGTCGAAATGGGCGCTCGAAGGCTTGAGCCAGGCGCTCGCCCTCGAGGTGGCTAGGTTCGGCATCAGGGTGACGATCATCGAACCAGGCGGATACGCGACCGACTGGGGCGGCGCCTCCGCCCAGCATTCGACACCGCTGCCGGCATATGACGAGGTCCGTGAGGAAAGCGCCCGCGCACGCGCGGCCCGCATCAAGACTCCGGGTGACCCCCTGGCAACACGTCAAGCGATTCTCAAAGTCGTCGACGCGGCCGAACCGCCGCTGCGGATCTTCTTCGGCGACGGTCCTCTGGCGACCGCGACGAAGGACTACGAATCGCGGCTCGCCACCTGGAGGAAATGGGAGCCCCTGTCGATCGAAGCCCAGGCCGTTGAGGATCGGGCCCCGGTCGCTTAGTCCGGACCGCGCCTGCTGAGGGCGACGGTTTGCCCGCGACGGCGAGGCGCATCAACTTGATCGAGTGAAGCCGCCAAGATGGTGCTGCTTCACGGTGTACTGAACTCCGTCTCCGGCCTGGCGACGCAACATCTCCAGAATCCCTTGAGTCGGAGCGCCGAACACCTGGATGCCGGTCGTGGCGTCCAGCGTCTCCTCATAGGCGCGAGAGGCTCGCTCGCGAACCGCGCCCATGTGGAACTCGAACGATGCGGCGTCGGGATGGACCTGGACCACCGCCACCTCCGTTCCTTCGTCATTCACGTACTCGTTGAAAGCGATGAGGCGCGGCTCATGCGCTGCGATGAAATCGACCAGGCCCGGGACGCGGTGCCTCTCGGCGTCAACCTTGCCCGGCTTGAGCCTGTTCGTCGCGATGAAGATGAACGGTCCGGCCATCGAGCATCCTCCTTAGCTGCGAAGAAGCTCGAGCACCTCTTCGCCGTACTTGCGCAGCTTCGAGTCTCCGACCCCAGGCACCCGCAGCAGCTCGGCCAGGTTCGCTGGGTTTGCCGAAGCGATCGCGTTGAGCGTCGAATCGTGAAACACAACGTACGCGGGAACGCCCGACGCACGGGCGGTTTCCATCCGCCAGCGTTTGAGGCGGTCCACCGTCTCGACGGGTGCGTCAGCGCCCGGCTGGGCACGCCGGCCAGGAGCGGGTGCAGCGGCTGGCAGCGTGAGAGGCGGTGGCGTTCGATTGGTCATGGCGTCGCGGCCCGCAGGCGTCAGCTCGACCACCGGGTATTCGCCCGAGCTCTGGCGAGCGAGCCCCGCGCGCAAAAGCTCGGCGAGCAACAGCCTGACCCGGTCGTCGCTCCAGCCTTTCAGCGCGCCGTGGAACGACAGGTCTTCCACCCAGGGCTGCCCGGTCGACCATTTCGTCCGGCGCCCTCCCAGCACCCCAGCCACGTTGGCGAGCCCGACGCGCCCGCTGAATCGAGCCACGGCTGCCAGCCCTGCCATCACGGCCTCGACCGGCACCACTTCCTCGGGAGGCCGTTCCGCCAGGCAGTTGTCGCAGGCGCTGCATCGCCGCGGCACGCCGGTCTCACCGAAGTAGTCGGCGATGCGCGCGTGCCGGCACTCACGCATCTCCGCGTAGGCCATCATCTGCGCCAGCCGCGCGTAGGCGTGGTCCTTCAAGGCAGAACCGTCCTCGAGTCCTGACTGCTCGATGAAGAACGATTGGAGGTCGCGGTCCGCCGGGCTGTACAGCAGCGTGCACTCCGCCGGCCGGCCATCGCGCCCCGCCCGCCCAGCCTCCTGGTAGTAAGCCTCGACGCTGCCCGGCAGCTGGTAATGGATGACGCGGCGGATGTCGGCGATGTCGACGCCCATGCCAAACGCCGATGTGGCCACTACGACCTTCGTGCGTCCCTGGGTGAAGTCCTCCTGGATCCGGCGGCGGAGCACGGGATCCTGCTGCCCGTGGTAGCAGACAGTGCCAAGGTCGGCGGCTACTTCCTCGGCCGCCCGGACCGTGCCGACATAGACGAGCGCTCGCTGTCCTTTGTCGGAGAGGAGACGGCGCAGCTCCTCGCGCTTGGCGCGCTCTCCCCGGCAGCGAACCACTGAAAGGGTCAGCGTCGGACGGTTGAAACCCGTGACTGAGATGAACGGCTCTCTCAGCCCGAGGGAGCCAGCGATGTCCGCGCGAACCTGCGGTGTCGCGGTCGCTGTGAAGCCCGCTACCGGAGGCCGCCCACAAGCCGCGATCGCGGCAGACAGGAGGCGATAGTCGGGCCGGAAGTCATGCCCCCACGTGGATATGCAGTGCGCCTCGTCGACGACCACACGGCCGACGTGCAGCTCGGCCAGCCGGTCCATGAAACCTGGCCGTCCGAGTCGCTCCGGCGCCAGGAACAGCAAACGGTATTCGCCCGCGATTGCCCGACGAAGCCGGTCGACCTGCTCGGGACGCTCCACCGATGAGTTGATGAACGTGGCGGCGACCCCTCGCTCGGTGAGGCGATCCACCTGGTCCTTCATAAGAGCGATGAGCGGCGAAACGACAATGGTCAGCCCGCCGTCCACGACCGCCGGAACCCAGTAGCTGATGCTCTTCCCGGACCCGGTGGGCGCGACCGACAGGACATCGCGTCCCGCCAGCATCGCTTCCACGACCGCGGCCTGCCCAGGCCGGAAAGCTTCGAGGCCAAAGACCTCGCGAAGCACATCCTCTGCCTGGGTGATCACCGGGACGCAGTTTGACGCAATGTCGAGCCCAGGCCAGCGCCCTTTACAGCGCTACGCTTGGATCATGGCCGAGCTGGCCGGCGGCGCTCCTAGATCCGAGCAAGCCACCATCGGAGACGCCTTCGCCTGGGCGAGCCACGACCCCAGCTGGATCAGCAAGCTCATCCTGATGGGCCTGATCGGCCTGATCCCGATCGTGGGCGCGATGCAGCAGATCGGTTGGACGCTCACCGCGCTGGACAATCTCCGCGCAGGCCGTCACGAGGTGCCGCCCGCCGCGTTTCGATACGCGAGCCGCGGCGTCTGGCTGTTCCTCGCCGGCCTGATCTACGGCCTCGTCGTGGCTGTCGTTTTCTACGGGGGATTCATCGCCATCGTGCTCGGCCTGCCCACTCACTCGGCGCAGCAGTCGGGTACCGGCACAGGCAGTACGAACCAGGTCTCATTGCTCTTCTTTCCCCTGACGTTCGGCTGGATGGGTTTATTCGGACTGGTGTTCTTGGCCTCTTTTGTTCTGGTCCCTCTCATCATCGAGTTCACCGATCGGACCGGTTTCGGAGGGGCCTTCAACTTCGCGGGATTCCTCCGGGCGATCCAGTCGAGCCCAAAGGAAACCCTCGCGGCGGGTGGGCTGGCGCTCGTCTCGTATTTCATCTCGGGGATCGGCACGTACCTGTGCTATGTGGGCCTCCTTTTCACGGCCCCGTACGCACTGACAGTGCTGGCCGGCGTCCTGCACTGGTACGAAACGAGGGTGAAGCCAGGCACGCTGCCCGCCCGAACCCACGCTAAGGGCTGACCCGGACCGCAGCCGGAAAATCGCGGTCGCATTCCGCCTCGTTGTATCCAACGGCATGTATCGCGCGCGGAAATTCGGCTCCGCCAGCGAGGCGAAATCCGGATGCCGGTGACGCGGGCCTCAGCCCTGGAGCTGGGCCGCGGCCAGCGCCGCGGCGATGGCGCAGCCCGGACGGTGGCCGCGCCCTTCCGGCGGTGCTGTGCCGGCACACTCGGGACAGGCCCCGACCGAATTGACCGGCGTAAGGCCCGCCCACTGGTGCTTGCTCAGCAAGCGTCGAAGCTCGGCGTTTTCCTCTCGGAGGCGACTGACCTCGTCCTCGTCCATCCAGGCCTCCTTGTTCAACACGACTCAACTGCTGGTGCAGTAAGCGTAAATCGCGTCGCAGACTGCGGCCCCGCGCGTGAATCGCTCGGCATCGGTCGAGGCGCCATCCCGAATCCCATCGAACACGGCCAGGACGCCGGCCGACTCTGGCGGCGTGCCGTCTTCATGCGGCAGGTCCGCTCCCCGAATGATCCGCGCCATCCGGCGAAGCGCAGGGTCCCGCATCTCGTATTTCTCGAGCAAGCTCTCGAATGTGCAGCGTCCATTCCTGTGGCCAAGCTCCGCCCCACGGATGTCGAATGGGATACCCGCCAGCCTTGTCACGTCGCGTGTCCGCGCGACGAACTCAAACGTCGCGGCGGGGTCGACAAAGCGGCGGATCGCCCACGCGGTTGCGATTCGGTCAACGTGAATTCGCTCTCGAGTGACGAAGTGCACGCCAGGAGTGATGCTATGTCTTGAAAGCTTCGCTTGCAACGTAGGTTGCCTGTAATGTATGTTGCACACGAAGATGCAGGACCCGAGATGGTTGGTGTTGACGTGGCGGCTGCCTGCGGCTTCGAGCACCGCGAGGGTGGCAACGTGGCGCAGCCTGCAGCGGCTGGGCGCGGTGAACCTCACGCCCGGCGCTGTGATCCTGCCGTACAGCGAGAACTTGCTGGAGCAGCTCGACTGGATCGCCGAGGACATCGTCGAGCGCGGCGGGGACGCCTACGTGCTCCCAGTCACAGAGCTCTCGGAGACAGAGGAGAGCGACATCCGGCGACGGATGCGTGAGGACCGCAAGGAGGAGTACGAAAAGCTTCGCCAGGCGGCCGAAGTCCTGGCGCGCCGGACGGTCCGCCAGCCCCGCCTTGGGCGCAAGGTCACGGTTCTGAGGCGCGGGTTGGCCCGCGCGATCGAACGCGACCACTTCGAGTCGGCTGGACGCGCTCGCGCGGAGAAGGCGATCAGGTTGGCGCAAAAGCGCAAGGAGGCATAGGACCATGCGATGGGTGACCCGCAAGAACGCGGCGGTGGATCGGATCGCATGCCCCTGGCTCGTCCGGCGTTTCATCGATGCCGACGCCGAGTTCCTGTACGTCGATCCGCGTGACGTCGGTCGAGTCGCGAAAGAGAAGGACGCGACTCCGTTCGATGTTGAGGGCGCCGAGCTCGGACACGTCGACGGCCGCTGCTCCTTCGAGTCGATCCTGGTCAAATACGGGCTCGATGACCCCGGCCTCGCGCGTCTCGCCAGGATCGTGCACGGCGCCGACGTCGAGGCGGACATCAACACGATCCCAGAGGCCGCCGGCCTCAAGGCGGTCGCCATGGGATTCCGCCGCCTC
>VBDS01000121.1 GCA_005889085.1 Chloroflexota bacterium
GCCCGCGTTGGCGGTGATGACGCCTTTGCGCTCGAACATCCACCCCACCGCGTTGCTCTCCGCGAGGTTGCCTCCGCCCTTGGAAAACCGATGCCGGATGGAGGCGGACGTGCGATTCCGATTATCGGTGAGCGTGTCGACCATGACCGCCACGCCTCCGGGACCGTATCCCTCGTAACGGACCTCTTCGAGCTTCTCGCCCGCGAGCTCCCCCGTCCCCCGCTGGATCGCGTTTTTGATCCGGTCAGTAGGCATGTTTATCTCGCGCGCCTTCTGCATTGCCAACCGGAGCCGGAAGTTGCCTTCGGGGTTCCCGCCCCCTTCGCGCGCTGAGATCGTGATCTCACGGCTCGCGCGGGTGAAGGCCTGGCCTCGCTTGGCGTCGACGATCGCCTTCTTGTGCTTGATGCCGGCCCATTTCGAATGGCCAGACATTAAAGGGACGCTCCGAACATGCTTTCGATCATTTTAGTTCGATATACCGGCGCCGAGCAGACAAAACATCACCAGTGACAGGGGCCGGCGATGTCAAGCCCACTTTTCCCCCGTTGACCCGTACACCGCCCTGTTCCAGCAATCGCCGCGCTTCGTTGCGGCTGTTGGCGATTCCTGTGTCGACCAGGAGACTGATCAGATCGGTGGGTCCCTTCACCACCCACTGCTCCCTCTCAGTTGGAATTTCGTGCTTGCGGAACTTGACGTCGAAGTCCTCCTCCGCACGGCGAGCCGCTTCCTCGCCATGCAGGCGGTTAACCAGTTGGCGCGCTAGCGCGGCCTTCGCGTCGCGCGGTTTCATCGCCAGCACTTCGTCCTGTCGCCGGCGGTCGAATCCGGACACCAGCCGGACATACCGCTCGATCAGCGCGTCCGGAATGGACATCGTCTTGCCGTAGATCTGTTCCGGTGACTCGGCGAGGCCGATGTAGTTGCCGAGCGACTTCCCCATCTTCTGCACGCCGTCCGTACCCTCGAGCAGAGGGAAGACCGCGACGTCCTGCGGCTCCTGTCCGTAGGCCTTCTGGATGTCGCGCCCGAACAGCAGGTTGAAGAGCTGGTCGGTGCCACCGATCTCCACGTCCGCTTCCACCGCGACGGAGTCGTACGCCTGATTGAAGGGGTACAGGATCTCGTGGGCGCCGATCGATGCGCCCGATTTGAGACGCTCGGCGAAATCCTCACGCTGCAATACCTGCTGCAGGGTCGCCTTCGCCAGCAGCCGCAGGATATCTGCCGCGGTCATCGAGGCGAGCCACTCGGAGTTGCGGCGCACCTCGATCTTCGAACGGTCGAGGACGAGGTCGACCTGCTCGAAGTACGTCTCGGCATTCCGCGCGATCTGCTCTTCGGTGAGCATCGGACGGGTTTCCGAGCGCCCGCTCGGGTCGCCGATCATTCCCGTGTAATCGCCGATGATCACGACCACGGTGTGGCCTTCGTCCTGAAACATTCGGAGGGTGTCGAGCACGACCAGATGTCCCACGTGCAGGTCTGGAGCGGTCGGATCGAGCCCCAGCTTCACGCGCAGCCTGTCCCCCCGTTCGAGCCGTGCGCGCAGATGATCCTCGACGTGGATCTCGACCGCCCGCTCACGCAGGCGATTGAAAAACTCCTTACTCAACGACAGCGAGTCTAGGGATTGACCGGTCCGGGACCGAAATAGATCTGCGGGTCACCAGGTAGGAGCGGCTGGAAAAGCGCGAGGATCGGCTTGTCGGTCGCGTTGACGAGGTTGACCATGAACAGCGAATGGTGGACCGAGTCCCGCAAGCCCTGCTGAAGCGAGTCGAGCTGCGCTCCGCCGATCGGGTTGGCGGCCTGCCCTAGCTCATAGACAACGACCACCGACAACAGGATCGCCGTCACGACGCCGAGGGCCGTGCCGAGAGTCCGGTTGAGGACGATGGCCGGGATCTGGATCTGCTTGTGCGCGATCTGCGTTGCCACCTCGACGATGAGCAAGAGCGCGGCGATGATTCCGAAGAAGCCGTAAATGCGCGCGTCCGGCGTCTCGAAGTTGGACGTCTGCTGCAAGATGCCCCCCGCCTGCAAGCCCATGTTCGTCGCCGCCCAGACGGAGGCAAACAATGCGACCAGTCCGATGAACCGGCGGATCAGGCCGCTGAAGAACCCGCCCACCCCATAGGCGATCAGGAGCACGATCGGAAATACGTCGATCCAGGTCACTTAGCGCTTCCCCCGAAATATCCCAGCGAATTCAGAGTGCAAGCGCGTGAATTCGCGGGGACCCCTACAAGACGGCACGCATAAGCGTGCGAGATACGCGCCGGCCGTCACTCGCGGAACCTGGCGCGGTGTCTTTTCTCCAGTGCTACCTTGATCTCCGACATCACCCTGTCCACTTCGGCGTCCGTCAGGGTGCGCTCCGAGCTGCGGAAAGTCAAGGTAAACGCGACGCTCTTGTGCCCCTCCGGAACTTGCGCGCCGCGGTACTCGTCGAACGCTCGGACAAGCTCGAGCAAGTCACCGGCCGACTCCTTGATCGTAGCGAGCAGCGCGCCGGCCGCGACGGTCTCCTCCACGACGACGGCAAGGTCGCGCTCGACGCCGGGAAAGCGTGGCAGGGGCAGCGCACGCGGGATGCGCGAGGCGGCGAGCACGGGCTCCACGTCGATCTCGAAGGCGACGACCCTGCCATCGATCCGCGCTGCGGCTGCAACGGTGGGATGCAGCTCGCCGATGTAGCCCAGCTGCCGGCCTTCCATCACGACAGCGGCGCAGCGCCCCGGATGAAACAGCTGCGCGGAGGCGCGCTGATATGTGCAAGCAGGCGCCGCAAGCGCGGCGACGCATCCATCGAGCACGGACTTCAGGCGATAGAAGGCGACGCGGCCATCCTCGGCGGTCAGGCCTGCGGTGGCGACCGCGGCCAGCCGCAGCGGCTCCTCGGGCTGGGTGTTCTTGTCGCCCACACGGGCGAGGAACGCGGCCGCGATCTCGTAGACGCGGACGTCGAGACGTCCTCGGTCGCGATTGAGCGCCACGACGTCGATCAGCGATGGCAGGACCGAGGTGCGGAGCGTGTCCATGTCATCGCTGAGAGGATTGGAAACCCGCATCGCGTGGGCCGCGATCCGCAGCGCCTCGAGATTGCGACCCGAGACCAGGGCCGGATTCCAGGTCTCGGTGTAGCCGGATCCAGCCAGGACCTCACGCATCGAATCCAGCCGTCGGTCGAGACTTGGCGCCGAAGGCGTCCAGCTGTCCCGGCGGCGGCCTGGCAGCGTAGGAGGCACGCGGTCGTAGCCGTACACGCGACCGACCTCCTCGACCAGGTCCTCCGGAATCGTGACGTCGAGCCGGAACACCGGCGGCAGGATGTCCCACTCGCCGTCCGCCATCACCTTGACGTGGAAGTTGAGCCGCTTGAGGATCGACTCGGCCTCTTCCAGGGGCACGTGCGTGCCCAGGACGTCATCGATCAATGCCGGCCTGAGGTTGACGCGCACCGGCTCCTGCGGACGCGGATATACGTCCGCCCACTCGCGGTGGACCGAGCCGCCCGCGAGCTCGGAGATCAATGACGCGGCGCGACGCGCGCCGGCCAGGGCAAGCTCCGGAGGCAGCGCTCGTTCGAACCTCGCCGACGCCTCCGTGCGGAGTCCGAGCGCGCGTGAAGTCTGCCGCACGCTCGGCCCGCTGAAGTTCGCCGCCTCGAGCAGAACGTCGACAGTCGCGCCGGTGACCGCAGTCTCCTCGCCGCCGATGACACCCGCGATGGCGACCGGGCGCAGCGCATCGGCGATCACCAGCATGTCCGGAGTCAGCCGCCTCTCCTCGCCGTCAAGGCAGAGCAGCTTCTCGTTCGCCTTCGCCCGCCTGACGTGGATGGCGGGCCCGTTGAGCTTGGCGAGGTCGAAGGCGTGCAGCGGCTGCGCGTACTCGAGCAGCACGTAGTTGGTGATGTCGACGATGTTGTTGATGGGACGGACACCGCACGCGCGCAGCCGGCGCTGCATCCATTCGGGGCTCGGACCGACCCTGACGCCCTTGATCACTCCGCCGATGTAGCGGCTGGACAGGTCGGGGTCGTCGATCGTGACCTTGACCAGGTCGCGCCCCGGCGGGTCGGCGGTGCCGGTGAAGGCCGGCATGAAGTCGCGCTTCAGCGGCCGGTCGAGTCCCGCGGCCAGCTCCCGCGCGATGCCCAGGTGGCCCATCTCATCGGGGCGGTTGGAGGTGATCTCCGCTTCCATGATCGCCTGGCTCGGGATGACGGTGGTCAACGCGTCGCCGGGCTTGCCGCGGTCGAGGATCAGGATGCCCGCGTGGTCCTCGCCAAGGAGGAGCTCATCGGCCGAGCAGAGCATGCCGCTGGCCTTCTCGCCGGCGATGTACGTGTCCCTGACCAGCTTGCCGTTGGGCACCGTGGTGCCGGGAAGCGCAACCGGGACCAGAGATCCCGGAACCGCGTTGGGGGCGCCGGCGATGATCTGCTGCACGTGGTCGCCGAGGTCGACCTGGTGAATCCACAGCGCGGTCCGCGACGTCGCGTGCTGCTTCTGCTCCAGAACCTTGCCGATCACGATCTGCGAGAGATCGACCATGGTCAGCGACTCGACCTCAATACCGAGGCGGGTCAGCACCTCCGCGGCATCCTTGGGCGTGACGCCGTCGAGGTCAAGAAAGTCTCCAAGCCACTCGTACGAGATTCTCATGGGAGCTTTTTGCGCAAAACGCGCGCAATCCCGGTTTCCAGACGAGCCTTTTGCGCAAAGCGCACGCAATTCTTCAACTTTTAGCTGACCCTACCTTTCCCGGTCCGAAATCGCGGTGATGGGGTGCGGATTTCGGACCGAAGCCACTGAAGTGGCCCGTGGCCGGGTCTCCCGGCCACGGTTGCGATCCGGAGCACGAACGCCGTTTGCCCCCGATTCGTCTGACGACTTGACCTAGCCACTTCACTGGCGCTTAGAACTGCTCCAGGAAGCGGAGGTCCGACTCGTAGAAGAGACGGATGTCGTCGACGTCGTGCTTGAGCATCGCCATGCGCTCGATGCCGAAGCCCCACGCGTAGCCGTTCCACTGCGCCGGGTCGATGCCGCCGTTGCGCAGGACCTGGGGATGGACCATGCCGCAGCCGCCCACCTCGAGCCAACCCTTGTGCCGGCAGCTCTTGCACCCCATGCCACCGCAGATGCCGCAGGTTACGTCGAACTCGAAGCTCGGCTCCGTGAATGGGAAGTAGCTCGGTCGCACACGCACCTTGCGGTCGCGGCCGTAGAGCGACTGGATCATGTAGAGCAACGTTCCTTTCATGTCACCGACCGTCAGTCCCTTGTCCACGGCGAGACCTTCGACCTGGCTGAAGTACGGCAGCCTTGTGGCCTCGGGCGCGTCGCGGCGATAGCAGCGTCCTGGCGTGATGATGTAGATCGGCGGCTCTTTGATCCGCTGCATGGCGCGGATCTGCACCGGCGACGTGTGAGCGCGAAGCAGCAATTGAGAGTTGAAATAGAAGGAGTCCCAGTTCTCCCGCGCCGGATGGCCCACGGTGAGGTTCAGGGCCTCGAAGTTGTACCACTCGGTCTCGACCTCGGGCCCGAGCTCGACCTGATACCCAAGCGACTCGAGCACGGTCTCGATCTGACGCCGAACCTGCGTCAAGACGTGGATATGTCCTCGCCCGAGCGGCGGGCCAGGAAAGGTGATGTCGATCGCCTCGGTCTCAGCAAGATCGGCGAGACGCGATGCTTCGAGCTCGGCGCGCATGGCCGCGAGCGCGGCCTCAATCGCTCGCTTGGCCTCGTTGACCGCCTTGCCCAGCGACGCCTTCTGTTCGGGGCCCAGCTTGCCGATGCCTTCGAGGAGCTTGCTGACGCGCCCTCCCTTGCGCCCGAGGTACTCGACCTCGATCCGCTCGAGCTCCTGCTCGGTCTGCGCCTTGCCGATCGCGGCCAGGGCCTCGCTGGTCAGCGCGGAAGGGTCGCTCATGCCGTCCGCCTTCTCCGGATCTCGAACAGGATCAGCGCCGCCGCTGCGGCGACGTTGAGCGACTCGACGCCTTCGGTGAGCGGCACCGTCAAGAGCTTCAAATCCTGGCGAGAGAGCCCGTGCGCCTCGCTGCCGAGAACGACCATGCCCGCTGACTCTAGTGGCGCTTCGGCGAGCGGCGCACCGCCGGACGGTGAGGCGCCATAGCCGTCGAGGCCCTCCAGGTCCTTCCAGCGCGCCCGTGCAACCTTGAGCCGGAAGACGTTGCCGGCGGAGGCCCGGACGGCTTTCGGGCCGTAGGGATCGGCGGTACCCGGGAGCACCGCCACCGCCGGCGCGCCCGCCGCCGCCGCGGTTCGGCAGATCGCGCCGACGTTGCCGGGATCCTGGACGCCGTCGAGCACCACGAGCGGCCACCGGGCGGAGCGCGCCGCCGCGATCGCCTCCGACGGCGAGGCTTCATGGACGCGGGCGATCGCGATGACTCCTTGGGGCGTGACCGTCTGCGTTGCGGCGCGGAAGGCACCCGGAGTCAGGGTGATCCGGGAATCAGAGCGGAACGGCAGCTTGTCCCCTTCGCGCACCGCGAGCACGTCGAACTCGAGACCCGCGGCCCGGGCTTCGGCGAGCACGCGCGGACCCTCCAGGAGGACAAGGCCTGGTTCGCGCCGGTGAGCGAGACGGCGCAAACGGCGCACGACCTCGTTGTCCGGGCTGCTGATCAGCTGGTCAGAGGTTGTTCTTGGCAACCTCCACCAGCCGAGCAAAGGAACCGCTGTCGCGCACGGCCAGGTCAGCCAGCATCTTGCGGTCGATCTCCACTCCGGCCTGGCGAAGGCCGTGCATCAGCTTGTTGTAAGGCAGCCCCGACTGCCTCGAGGCGGCGTTGATGCGCGCGATCCAGAGCCGCCGCATCTCGCGCTTGCGGCGCCGGCGGTCGCGGAACGCGTAAGCGAGCGCGTGCAGCACCGCCTCGTTGGCGGGCCGGAAGAGCAGCTTCTTCGAAAGGCGGAAGCCCTTGGCCCGGTCGAGGATCGCCTTGTGGCGGCGATGCGCGGGTACGCCGCGCTTGACTCGTGCCATGCCTCAGACCCCCAGCGCGCGCCGGACCGTTTTGCGGTCGGCCTTGTCCACGGGCTGCTCGTTGTGGTACTTGCGCTTGCGCTTCTTCGACTTGTGCTCGAGCAGGTGACTCTTCCACGATGAGCGGCGCATCAGCTTCCCGTTGCGCGTCACGCGGACACGCTTGGCGATTCCCTTCTGGGTCTTGAGCTTAGGCACTGGTCGTCACCTGTTCCTTGGTGGGGGCGCCCTGGCGGCTCGGTGCAAGGATCATGAAAAGGTTCTTGCCCTCGAGCAGTGGCTGGCGCTCGATGACCGCGAACTGCTTCGCGTCGTCCGCCACACGCTCCAGGATCTTCCGACCGATCTCCTGGTGGACCATCTCGCGGCCCCTGAACATGATCGTCACCTTCACCTTCTCTCCAGCTTCGAGGAATTGCTTCAACCCCTTGAACTTGGTCTGAAAGTCGTGCTCCGCCACCTTCGGGCGCAACTTCATCTCTTTCAGCTTGATGACGTTCTGCTTGCGCCGCTGGTCCTTCTCGCGCTTGATGGTCTCGAACTTGTAGCGTCCGTAGTCCATCAGGCGGCAGACCGGCGGGCTCGCTTGCGGCGCCACCTCAACGAGGTCGAGTCCCTTCTCGTTTGCGATGCGAAGCGCGGCGTCCAGCGATAGCACGCCAAGCTGGTTGTTCTGGTCATCGATCAGACGCACTTCGGAGCTGCGGATCTGATCGTTGATCCTTAGCTCTTTAAACGGTATGGGACGCTACCTCGGCCAAATTCAGGGTTGTTCTATTCCTCCATCCATCTAAAACAAAACGGACAGCCCACCGGCTGTCCTCTTGCTGAGAGCGCGCCCTGCGCGCGCCCGCCGCAGACAACCCCTTCGGGCATCGCCCTGGGGGTGAGGGCCGGTGCCCTGCTTCAGAGCGTGGATGGTACCGGAAACGTAACCCCCTGCGCAAAACAGCGTTGCCTTGTGCAGAGTGTCGTCACCCAGGACGGCCGCCATGCTGCTCGTCCTCGCCGCCGCCACCGCGGCATGCGGCGGGAGCGCGGGTCCACCCACCGTCGCCAGCCATACGCCCTCGCCCGCCCAGAACTCGCCGGCGGCGTCAGCGGCAGCGGCCGCGCCGACCCCCTCGTCGCCTCCGGCCGTCACCAGCGCGTACGGCGTTCTGGTCGGGAGCCAGAGCGGTAGCTCGTTCACGGTCAGCCTCATCGGGACCGACGGCAAGGTTGTCGCGTCCAGCGAGGCGAGCACCCCTCCACTGGTCACGTGTGCCAACGCAGCCGGGGCGCCACTGCCGCTGCCGATCAGCACGAGCAACTCGCGAGCGTACTTCATGGATGCCCAGGGCGTGGTGCGCTTCCTCGCACCCAGCGGCAATTCCGGCCGCGCCACCGCGCTCCCTGCGGGGACCTCGTCCCGGCGTGCGATGTTTGCGGTGAGCCCGGATGACAGCCGTATCGCGGTCATCGTCAACGACTACACCGCAAGCGGGGCCGCCACCAGGCTTTACGTCGAAGACCTCAACGGCGGAGGCAACCATCTCGATCTGTTCAGCGAGAGCGGCGCCCGCACGTTGTGGCCGATCGGCTGGCATGGCGCCAACAACCTGGTCGTCGCTGTGGTCCCATCGTGCACCCAGGGCGGCGGACCGTTCTGCTGTGGAGTCCAGGAGCTTCACGTGGTCGACCCTGCGACGGCCGCGAGGCGCTTCACGCTTGGCGGGATCACGTCGTGTCCCATCGTTGGATCGCCCTCGCCGGCCGGGGTCATCTGCTGGGACGGTTCGACGTCCAAGGTGTTCAACTGGACCGCCGCCACGATCCGCAGCTACCCGATGCAGGGCCCAGAGGTGCAGCTCCTCTCCCCCAGCGGGAGCCAGGTCGCGTTGATCGATAACACGGGCACGACCTTCCTCGGCACCAAAATCTCGATGCCAGGCCTTTATGCGTGCGTCTGGATGGACGAAGCGCATGTCCTGGCGGGCGGTGATTCGCAGCATCAGCCGCGCGTTGGCAACCTCGGTGATGGAAGTGTCGTGCCGGTCGCCGCGCAGGGCGATTGCGGCGGCCGCCTCCCAGGAGGGCTCTGAGCAGCCGCCAGCCTACGGGCTATAAATAGGCGGTGGGAGCCCAACCGCCTGGCCAGGTTGGACAGCTTTCACCTGACGGCATGTGGCGCTGGGACGGTCAGCAGTGGGTGCCGACGGACCTGGCGCGGCCTCCTCAGCCTGCAGGCCCGAAGCGGACGTGGATCTGGTGGGCGGCGGGCGGATGCGGGCTGCTCCTGCTCATCGCGGTGGCCGGTGGGATCTACGGTTTTGTCTCTCTCGTCCACACGTTTCAGCGAGGCGGCCTCAGCTGTCTACCGTCTGATTTCCCTCGCTACCCGAGCGCGTCAACGACGCGTGACTACACGTACTACGGCACCAACCTCGCGCCCGGCGACACTCATGAATGCCAGGAGGTGCTCGCTTCGAACGACGACGTGTCGACCGTGACGGACTTTTACGCAGGCAAGCTCAGCACCGGGGACTGGAAGATCACTTCAGACGACCGCGCCACCGGTGAGCTCAAGTTTGCCCGCGTCTCGAGGCCTCTCACCGTCGGCGTCGTCGACATGCTGGGCCGGGGCCAACACACGGTGATCCAGATCAAGCTGGATTCTTAGCGCCGGCGCTCCGCCACCTCGGTGGCGACCATGCTCGCGAAGGATTCGAGCGTCGAGTCGACCTGCTTTCCGCCGCGGTCGCGGATGTTGACGTGCTCAGCCTCGACTTCGAGCGGGCCGACGATCGCCATGTACGGCACCTTCTGCGCCTGCCAGTCCCGGATCTTCCGCTGCATCTTCTCCGAGCGGTCGTCGACCTCGACCCTCAGCCGGAGCCCCCTCAGCCTTTCGGCCACCAGGTGGGCGTAGTCGTGCTGCGCGTCGGTGATCGGGATGACCACAACCTGCACCGGGTGCAGCCAGGTCGGGAAGGCACCCGCGTATTGCTCGATCAGGTAGGCGGTCATCCGCTCAAAGGCCCCGAACGCGCCGCGGTGGACGAGGACAGGCCGTTGGCGTGAGCCGTCCACGGCGACATACTCCAGCTCGAACTTCTTCGGCAGCTGGTAGTCCACCTGCACGGTGTTATTGGTGAACTCGCGACGGTGGGCATCCCGGACCTGGAAATCGATCTTCGGCCCGTAGAACGCGGCGTCGCCAACCCCGATCTTGTAGGGCAAGTTGAGGCTCTCGAGCGCCTCCTTGAGCATCGCCTCCGCGGTCTCCCACTCCTCGTCGGTGCCCGACCATTTCGTCTTCACGTCATCGCGCACGGACAGACGGTATGAGTAGTCCTTTACGCCGAGCACCGACATGAAGTGATTGGCAAGCTCGATAGCGCTGCGCACCTCGGAGATCACCTGGTCGGGCGTGCAGAAGATGTGCGCGTCGTTGAGGTTGAAGGAACGAACCCGGATCATTCCCATCAGCTCGCCGGACTTCTCGAGCCGGTAGTTCTGTCCCAGCTCGGCGATGCGGACCGGCAGGTCGCGGTAGCTGTGCAGCTCTTGCCCGTAGACGATGATGTGGTGCGGGCAGTTCATCGGGCGGAGCTCGAGCTCCTCGCCGTCTTCGAAATGTATCGGCGGGTACATCGTGTCGTGGTAGAGCTGCCAGTGGCCGCTCTGCTTGTACAGGTCGAGCTTCGCCAGGTGCGGCGTGATGACGTGCCGGTAGCCGCGCCTCAGCTCTTCGTCGACGATCCAGCGCTCGAGCTCGCGCCTGATGGTCGCGCCGTTGGGCAGCCAGATGACCTGGCCCAGGCCGACCCTTTCGTCGAGGGCGAAGATCTTCAGCTCTTTGCCCAGCTTCTTGTGGTCGCGCTTCTCCGCCTCCTCGAGGAACTTCATGTAGTCGTCGAGCTCGCGCTGCGTCATCCAGGCGGTGCCGTAGATGCGAGTCAGCTGCGGCTTCTTCTCGTCGCCGCGCCAGTACGCGCCCGCGACGCGAAGCAATTTGAACGCCTTGAGCTCTTTGGTGGACCGCACATGAGGACCTCGGCAGAGGTCGAGAAAGTCGCCGGTGCGATACAGGCTGACCTCGTCGCCTTCGACCTTGTCCTCGATCAGCTCGAGCTTGAAGTCCTGGCCGCGCTTGCGGAACTCTTCGATCGCTTCGTCGCGAGAAACAACCTCTTTCACAAACGGGATGTCGGCTTGCGCGAGCCTGCGCATGCGGGACTCGATGGCGGGGAGGTCTGACTCCGAGATCGGCTTGCCGAACTGGAAGTCGTAGTAAAACCCGTCTTCCACGGGGGGGCCAATGCCGTACTTCGCGTCGGGATAGAGCTCGGTCACGGCCGCGGCGAGAAGGTGCGCGGTCGAGTGCCGCAACGTTTGCAGCGGATCGTCGGTCGCCTCGTGATCCCCGTAGTGAGACATCGGGTCGTCCAGTATATGAACCGCCTTGGCTTGGCTCCCTCAGCCCCTCCGTCGGCTTCGCCGACACCTCCCCATGAATGGGGAGGACAAATACTTGGCTTGGCCTCTTCAGCCCCGCCGTCGGTTGAACCAACACCTCTCCATGAATGGGGAGGACAAATAGTGGATTGGGCTCGGATCGTCGACGTGCTCGGTTATCCCTCGGCGGGACTCGGCATCCTGATCGAGAGCTCAGGCATTCCGTTCCCCGGCGAGGCTCTGCTGCTTGCCGCCGCCGCATGGGCCGCCGCCCGGCATCACTCGCTGGTCCTCGTCATCTTCTTCGGTTTTCTCGGCGCGACCGCGGGGGCCGATATCGGCTACCTGCTTGGTTACCGCGGCGGCCGGCCCTTCGTCGAGCGCTTCGGGGCATTCCTCCACATCAGGCCGGACCATCTCGCTCGGGCTGAGCTCTTCTTCGCGCGGCACGGCGACAAGGCAGTCCTGGCAGCCCGGTTTTTTCTCGGCCTGCGCACGTGGGGCTCGATGCTCGCCGGCATGTCACGCATGCCGTTCTGGCGCTTTCAGTTCTTCAGCGCTCTGGGCGGGCTGATGTGGGCCATCGTGATCGGAGTCGCCGGCTACGTCCTCGGCAGTAACCTTCCGCTGCTGGAGACGATCATCCGCGACATCGGCATCGGCGGCCTCACGGTTCTCTTGCTGATCGTGTTGGTTTTGGTTGTTGCCCAGGCACGTGCATCCCGCCCGCGATGACCCCGACTCCGCCTCCCAGGAGCAGCACCCCAAGACCGCCGAGCACCTGGGCCGTGCCGATGGCGTCGGACAGCGCCGCAGCGAGCAGGACCGGGATCGCCGACACGCCGTTGATGACCATGTACAGCAGCGCGAAGATCCGGCCCCGGATGGCGTCGCTCGTCGACTCCATCAGATAGGTGATCGCCGGGATCAGGATCGCGCCAAACTCCACTCCGAGCAAGAAGCTGAATGACGCTCCGGTGATGCGGTTGTGCACCTGGAGGTCGGTGAAATGGCGCATCGCCTGCGGCACGGCCGCCAGCGCGAGCAGCGTCACGCCGTTCGCCAGCAGCGAGCCGGCCAGCACGCGCGAGCGGTCGACGTGGCTCAGGAACTGGCCAAGAAGGACCGCGCTCAACATCGCGCCGGCCGTCGCCGGGCCGAGGATGACATAAGTGTCCTGGGCCGCGATGCCGAGGACCTTGCTCACATACGCGGGTGCCAGCGTGTAGAGCATGAAAAGGACGAGCACGGCGATGCTCACCTGGCCAAACGCGAGGCGCAGGCCGCGCGAAGCGCGCAGCGCGTCGACGCCCTCCTGCAGGTCGACCAGCATCTGGTGAAACCGATTGCGGCTCTCCTCGACCGGTGAGTCATGCCTGGGTTCGAGCTTCGGTATCTCGGACGCGAAGATCAGCGTGCCCGCGATCACGAGAAGGACGACCGCGCACCAGTACGGCGCGTAGAGATCGATCCTTGACACCACGGGCGCGAGCACGCCACCCACGACCAGCGTGAGGACCATCGTCAGGAGCGCCATGGAGTTCGCGGTGATGAGCGCCTCTCGGGGAAGGATCGTTGGAATGACAGCCGCTTCGGCCGGACCGAACAGCTGGCCCACCGCGGAGAAGATCAGGGTGATGACGATCAGGTGTAAGAAGTCGTCCTTCACGCCCGGGACGATCGAAGCGATAGGGATCAGCGCCACCACGGCGGCGCGGCCGATGTTGGACCACAGCATGATCTGCTTGCGGTTGACGCGGTCCGCGATGACGCCCGCGGGAGGCGCGAAGAGCACTGCGGGCACGGTGTACGCGAGAAGTGTCACGGCCACAGACGTGCTGCCTCCCGTGGTGTGGTACGCGAGGATGATCAGCGAGAAGAGCAGGAATTTGTCCGCCAGCTGAGCGGCGAGCTGCGCGAACCATACGTTGCGAAACGCGGTGTGCCGCAGCGCACCGCGAAAGCCGGATGGAGCCTCGACCGGCAGCCTGATCGGATCCATGCCCGGTAGAGCCTAACGATCAAACCTAGGGTTTCAATGCGCGATAGCACGCTTCCCACTCTTGGAGAGTGAGCGTCTGGGGGCGCCGCGCCGGGTCGATTCCAATCTCGGCAAGCCGCTTCGCGGCCTCGGCGCTGGAGATGCCCGCAATTCGGGCCAGCGTCCCTCCGAGCTGCTTGCGCCGGAACTGAAAGACGGCTTCGACGACGCGAAAGAACCCGTCCATGTCGCCGACGTCGACGGCGGGCCGGGCGCGAACTTCGAGCATGACGAGCGCCGAGTCGACCCTGGGCACCGGGGTGAATGAGGCAGCCGGGATCGTCATCACGGTCTTTGCCTCGGCGAACACCTGCACAGCGACCGTCGAGAGGCTGGCCCCTGTGCCGGCGGTCCACCGGTCGGCGACCTCCTTCTGCACGACAAGCGAGAGCCGGCGCGGCCGTGGCGGATGGTCGAGCAGCTTGCGGAGCAGCGCGCCCGTCAGGTTGTACGGGATGTTGCCGGCGACGACCTCACCGCCATGCGGAAATGCCCCCGCCATCTCGAAGTGCAGGATGTCGGCCTGCACGAGCTCGACGTTCTCGTGGCCGGCCAACACGTCGCGGAGCACGGGCATGAGCCGGCGATCGAGCTCGACGGCGATCAACCTGCGGCAGCGTGGCGCGAGAGCGATGGACAGGGTGCCGGCGCCCGCACCGACCTCGAGGACCTCGTCGTCTGGACCTGCACCGGCAGCCTCCGCGATCGCATCACGGAGCCCCGGGTCGACCAGGAAGTTCTGACCGAGGCGGTGCTCGAGGGTGATGCCGTGACGCCGCAGCAGCTGGGCGAGCTGCGGGGGATCGGCCGGGTCGATCAATTGGTCGCCTGCAGCGGGCTCAACGGGTCGCCTGCGGCGGGCTCACTTCATCTTTTGAAAGAGGGCGATCGCGTTGGCTCGCTCCTGGTCTGCAAGCTGCTCCATCCCGATGCCGCGCAGCTCGGCGACGAGCTCTGCGGTGTCGACCAGGTACGCCGGTCGGTTCGGCACGTTCATTCGCTTCTGTGCATTGCCGTAGGGAGAGTCCGTCTCCAGGAGCAGCCTGTCCGCTGGGCAGTGCCTGACCACCTCACGCAAGGACTCGCGGCTCGGGCGCGTGATGAGGCCCGCAAAAGACACATAGAAGCCGGCCTCGAGAAACCGCTGAGCCCAATCCCAATCGAGCGCGAAGTAATGCATCACACCGCGGATGCCGGGGTGAGCATGGATGGCGGCGAGCACCTCGCTTGCGGCGCCCCGGTTGTGAATCGAGACCGGAAGACCGAGGTCGGTCGCGATCGAGAACATCTGGTTCAGGCGCTCGATCTGCAGGTCCCGGTGTGGACCGCCGACGTGTTCGAAGTCGAGGCCGATCTCGCCGATGACGACGACCATCTCGTCCCCCGCAAGGTCCCGCATCGCGACTGGGTTCGGCTCGCTCGCTTCCAGCGGGTGATGTCCTACACCGGCCCACACCTCCTCATAGGCGTGCGCCAGCGACACCGCGGTCGCGCTGCGATCCAGGTCAACCCCCACCGCGATCAGCCGCGTCACACCGGCGGCCACCGCTTGCTCTACGACCTCGGTTGCGTTACCGAGCTCCTCGAGGTGGAGGTGTGTGTCTACGAAGATGCCGGAGGTTCCTCCTCGGGCAGGTCATCGAGTCGCTTGAAGAGAGCCTGGGGCGGGGGCAGCTTGCGACCCGCCTCCAATCGCGATGGCAGCCAGCGGTCGACGGCCTCGTACTCGCCCGTGATCACCCTGTGCGACGTCCCATCTTCGGAGAATTGACGCACCTCGGGCTGCGGCGCGATGACGTCCTCGTAACCAAGCATCGCGTGCAGCCGCTGCGATGAAAACGGCAGAAACGGGGTGAGCATGGTCTTCAAGTTGTCGACGCAGCGAAGCGCGACGTACAGCACGGTGCCCGCGCGCTCGCGGTCCGTCTTGATCGTGTGCCACGGCTGCTCGGTGCCGAGATAGACGTTGACCTTCGACGCCATCGCCATCGCATGCTTGAGCGCATTCTGAAAGCGAGCTTCCTCCAGCTGATCGGCGACGTAACCGAGCGCGTCTTCGATCTCCTTTAGCAGTAGCTCATCAGCCGGCGACGTCCTGCCCGGTGCGGGCACTGCGCCGAAGTTGCGGTGCGCGTTGACGAGCGTGCGATGGACGAGGTTGCCCCACGTGGCGACGAGCTCGTCGTTGTTGCGGCGGATGAACTCCGACCACGTGAAGTCGGTGTCCTGGTTCTCGGGCCCCGCGATCATCAGGTAGTAGCGGAGCGCATCCGCGTCATAGCGGTCGAGCACGTCCTTCACGTAGACGACCTGGCCGCGGCTCGTCGAGAACTTCCGACCCTCCATGTGCAGGAACTCGCTCGCCACGATCTCGTCGGGCAGCTTCAGGTCGCCTGCGCCCATGAGGATCGCCGGCCACATCACGGTGTGGAAGGTGATGTTGTCTTTGCCCATCGTGTAGTAGTGCCGGCTCTCGGGGTTCTGCCACCACTCCTTCCACGCCTCGTGACCGCGTCGAACCAGACGTAGATCTTCTTGCTCGGGTTGTCCTCCCAGCCGGGCAGCGGCACGGGCACACCCCAGTCGAGGTCTCGTGTGATGGCGCGGGGCTTGAGATTGCGCACGAACTCGAGCGAGTACTTGCGAACGTTCGGCCTCCAGTCGTCGTGCTCCTCGATCCACGCCTTCAGCTGCTCCCCGAACGCGGGCAGGTCGAAGAAGAAGTGCTCCGTGTCGCGGAACTCGACCGGGGCGTCGCTTCCTCGCTGATGCGGGTTGATCAGGTCGATCGGATCGAGCTGGTTGCCACAGTTGTCGCACTGGTCACCGCGCGCCTCTGGATAGCCGCAGATCGGACACTTGCCTTCGATGTAGCGGTCGGGCAGCGTGCGCCCGGTGGCGGCGTCGAAGGCGCCGAGCTGTTTCTTCTCGATCAGGTAGCCGCCCTCATACAGCTTCAGGAAGAGGTCCTGCGTCACGCGGTAGTGGTTGGCGGTGGTGGTGCGCGTGAAGATGTCGTACGTCATGCCCAGGCGCACGAGGTCGTCGACGATCAACGCGTTGTTGCGGTCGGCGAACTCGCGTGGTGGGATGCCGTTCTTATCGGCCTCGTAGGTGATTGGCGTGCCGTGCTCGTCGGTGCCGCTCGCCATCAGCACACGCGAGCCGCGCAACCGCTCGAAGCGAGCGAGCACATCGCCGGGCACCGCGAACCCGACCACATGGCCGATGTGTCGGGGCCCGTTGGCGTACGGCCAGGCGGGAGCAATCAGGACGGTTCTTCGCTCAGGCACCTGGTGGAAAGTATCGGTCACGCCAGTTCCGCGCGTTTTGCGCAAAGGTCGCGTTTGGGTTTCCGAGAGACGTGCGTTTTGCGCAAGACGCGCGGGTCACCTCTCCTGGCCGCTGATCACGAGCGTGAACTCACCGCGCGCCCTGTCACCAAGCGCGGCGATCACTTCCGAGGCAGTGCCGCGCAGCACCTCTTCATGCAGTTTGGTCAGCTCTCGCGTCAGCGTGATGCTTCGCTCAGGCAGCGATTCCGCCACACGCTCGAGCGACTTGCGGATTCGAAACGGAGACTCGAAGGCAACCGCGGGTCGCGGGTCGTCGCGCAGCGACTCCATCAGCCGGCGCATCTCGCCGGGCTTGCGCGGCAGATAGCCGAGAAAGGTAAAGCCGGGTCCTCCGTACCCTGCTATCGAGAGCGCGGCGGTGACCGAGCTCGGCCCTGGGATCGCGGTCACGGTGTGGCCCGCCGCCCAGGCCGCGGTGACGAGGGCCTGACCCGGGTCGGACAGGGTCGGCGTGCCGGCGTCGCTGACCAGCGCGACGTCGCCCTCGTCGAGAGCGGCCATCACGCGAGGCAGCCCGCGCCGCTCGACCGGCGCTCGATAGCTGACCAGTGGTTTGCGAATGCCATGCCTGGCAAGCAGGCGCGAGGTCACCCGCGTGTCCTCGGCGGCGATCGTGGAGACCTCACCCAGGACGCGCAGCGCGCGTGCGCTCACATCCTCGAGGTTGCCGATCGGCGTAGCTACCACAAAGAGGTTGCTCAAACCCCCTCTAACCAAGCACCGACCCTGTCTGCTACTTCGCTGCCTGGTCCTACGTACCGCGAGGCCGGGGGCAGGATGTCCAGGAAGGCTTTGCCGTAGTCCCTGCCAAGGATCCGGTTGTCGAGGATGACCACGGCGCCGCGGTCGGTCGAGCGGCGGATGAGCCGGCCAAAACCTTGCTTGAGGCGCAGCGCGGCCTGGGGCAGCGCAAGCTGCGAGAAAGGATCGCGCACCTGCTCCGCCCGCGCGGCGTACACGGGGTCTGTTGGCACCGGGAACGGCAGCCGGACCACGATCACGCAGCTGAGCCGCTCGCCGGGGATGTCGATGCCCTCCCAGAAAGTTGCGGTGCCGAGCAGCAGCGGGCGTGGTGCCTCCTCGAAGGTCTTGAGCAGCTGGCGGCGCTGCCCGTCGATGCCCTGGCCCAGAATCAGGACCTCGTCGAGGTCGACACGCTGCTTGAGCGCGGTGTGCACGTCGCGGAGCTGACGGTGCGACGTGAAGAGGGCGAGCGTGCGTCCACCGACGCGTGCGGCCACGGCGGCAATGATGTCTTCGACGGCAGGGTCGAACCCTTCGTGCTCGGGAAGCGGGAGGTCGGTGGGCAGGCACACAAGGGCCTGGTGGTAGAAGTCGAACGGCGAGGCGAGGATCATCTCCTCGATCTCGGCACCGAGGCCGACCCGCGAGCTGAAGTAGTCGAAGGTTCCGCCCACTGCGAGCGTCGCCGAGGTGAATACCGTCGAGCGCCGGTCGGCGTACACGCGGTCGCGCAGGAGCGAGCCCACATTGATGGGAGCCGCGCGCAGCAGGAGGTTCTCGGCGCGCGAAACCTGGCTGAACCAGTAGACGCGGTTCGCGTCCGGCCGGAGCGCCGCCTCTTCGAGAAGGCCCAGCGAAGCCTCGAGCCGTCCGCGGATCATCTCCAGCTCGCGGACTCCCTGGTCAGGCTCTTCGCCGCCGAGCCACTCGCGGACACCCGCGACCGCCCGGCGCAGGGTCGCGTCCAGCGCGGCGAGAGCAGTGACCGCGTTCTCCGCGCTCAGGCGCAGGTTGGCCCAGCCTTCTTCCTCGCGCAGGGCGGGCGTGATCCTGACCGACTCCTCTCTGCGCTCCGCCTCGCCTAGCCGCGCCGCGACCCAAACGTCAGCCAGCCTGAACAGCTCGCGCACTCGCTCGGCGGCAGAAACCGCTTGCGGGATGGCCTCCCCGAACGCGTCATCAGACGCGCCGAGGTGCGGCTGGCGCTGCAGCTCCGCGAGCAGTCCGTTGGAGAGCCGCTCCAGCAAGGCGAGCAGCCCGGGACCATCGACCTCCTGGCGCAAACCACGAGTCGCGGCCTCCTCGAGGTGGTGGGCCTCGTCGATCACGAGGTGGTCGTACTCGGGCAGCAAGCCGCCCCCCACCTCGGCGTCCGCGAGCAGCAGCGCGTGGTTGACCACGACCAGGTCCGCGGTCTCCGCCTCGGCGCGGGCGCGGTGTACGTAGCAATCTTCCTTCGTGCAGTGGATCCCGACACAGTCGAGAGGGTCGCTCGCGATACGAGTCCACAAGACCTCTTCCCGGCCGTAGAGGCGGAGCTCGGAGCGATCGCCGCTCTCCGTCGTGTTCAGCCAGATCAGGACCTTGAGCTTGAACATCAGCTCCTCCGAGTCCCTGCACGGCTCGGCAAGGAAGCGGCGCCAGCGACGCAGCGACACGTAGTTGGAGCGCCCCTTCAGCAGGTTCGCTTTGAAGTCCCACGGGAGCCACTCGCGCAAGGCCGGCAGGTCTTTGCCCATGAGCTGCTCCTGGAGCGTGTGGGTGTTGGTCGAGACCAGTACACGCTCGCGGTGGCGAACCGCGCGGGCGATCGAGGGCACCAGGTAGGCAAGGCTCTTGCCTGTGCCCGTACCCGCCTCCACCACGAGGGTCCCGCCCCTCGCCTGGATCTGCGCCACGGCGAGCAGCATCTGCATCTGCGCCTCGCGGTGCTCGTAGCCGGCCAGCACGTTGGCGAGCGGCCCGTCCGGTCCAAGCAGGGCGGCGACGGCGTTGGGGTCGTCGGGCGGCGTTTCCCCGGACCTTCTGCGGCGGGCCGGCTCGACACGCACCGTGGTCTCGGGCTCAGGGCTAAGGTTGGGCGCGCTCAGAGCGTCGGCGAAAAAGCGCGCCACGGACCACGGATAGGCCGCGACCAGGGCCAGCATCGACTCTTTCAATCGCTCGTCCAGGGCCCCAGCTTCGTCGCGCAGGCGCAGCAGGAGCTGACGCGTTGCGTCGGCGTCGTCGAGGGCTCGGTGCGGCCGGGGTTGGCTGAACCCCATCTCGGTCGAGAGCAGGGGCAGGCTGTGGCTAGCAGCGGTGGGCAGCAGGATCCGAGCGATGTCCAGGGTGTCGAGGATCTCCTGGTCGGGGCCCCACAGCCCGGCGGCCTCGAGAAACTCGACGTCCAGCCGCGCGCCGTGGCCGACCGGTTGGCGGCCCTGGATGAACTCCGCAAGCCGGCCCAGGGCGGCCTCGGCGGTGGCAGCTCCGCGAAGTTCCTCCTGCTTGATTCCGGTCAGTCGGAGGACGGTCTCCGGCACAGCGCGACCGGGATCGACGAGCTGCTCCAGGGTCGAGGTGACGTGGTCGGGGGTGAAGGCGACAGCGCCGACTTCGATGACTCGGTCCCGGGAGGCGTCGAGACCCGTGGTCTCGAGGTCCAGGGCTGCATACTCCGGCAAGGTTTCAGCGATTCTACGAACGCCTCCCGAAACTGGGTCTTGAGGTGAGTCCCGAACTGTAATATGTGCGCCCGATGGTAACCGGGGCGATCGAAGCTCCCAAGCGGCTCGAAGACCTTCACGTTCGACGTGACCTGGTCGCGAGCCTCTTGCTCAGGACGCTTGCCTTCGCCGACCAGCTGACCGGGTCCGCTCTCGAGCAACGGCTTGGTCTTCCTTTCGAGACCTTCTCGCCCCTCATCGACGAGTTCGAGAAGAACCAGCTCATGGACACGCGCGGTGTTTCGAACGACCCCGGACTGGAGGGCCGCCCCTACCCGGTCAAGATGAACTACGCCATCTCCGGCGCGGGACGCCAGCGCGCCGCCGAGATGTCCGCGGTCCAGACGCGGTACCTGGGTCCCTGCCCGGTCAACTTCGAGGACTACCTCGCGCTCATCCGCTCCCAGGTCAGCGGCAAGTCGCCGGTCACCGACGCGCAGCTGAAGAAGGCGCTGGGCGAGCTCGAGCTGGAGCAGCACATCATCGACCAGATCGGCGGGGCGATGGTTTCGCGCGCCTCGCTGTTCATCTTCGGCGCCCCCGGCAACGGCAAGAGCACCATCACCGAGCGCATGGCGCTGCTGATGGGAGCTCCGATCGAGATCCCGCATGCAGTCGCACTTGGGGACGAGATCGTCCGCGTGATCGACCCCGTGTATCACAAGGTCGCCGAGGGCGAGCAGCCCGTCGACCGGCGGCTGGTCAAGGTCGAGCGCCCGGTCGTCACTGCCGGTGGTGAGCTCAAGCTTCAACAGCTCGACCTCACGTACGACTCGCAGAACCGTTACTACGAGGCTCCGCTGCAGTGGAAGGCGAATGCCGGTGTGTTCGTGATCGACGACTTCGGCCGCCAGGAGGTGCCCCCGATGCGCCTTCTCAACCGCTTCATCGTGCCGATGGAGAAGAAGATCGACTACCTCGACCTCTCGGCGTCGGGCCGCAAGATCGAGCTGCCGTTCCTCTGCCAGGTCGTCTTCTCGACCAACCTGTCCCCCACCGAGCTGGTCGACGAAGCGTTCCTACGTCGCATGGCCTACAAGATCGGGATCGGGAACCCAACGCCGGAGGCGTTCGGCCGCATCCTGCGCTTCGAATGCGACCGCCAGGGCGTGCCCTTCGACGAGAAGGCGATCGGATACCTGCTCAACAACCTGTACGGCAAGAAGCCGCTTCGCGGTTCGCACCCACGCGCGTTGGTCGCGCGCCTGGTCGACCTGGCGAACTACCGCCAGCAGCCCCCACGGCTCACACCTCAGTCGTTGAAGGAGGCGTTCGACGCCTGCTTCAACCCCGCGCTCGGCAGCCTGGTCGAGGACGACTGGGCCAGACCAGCTATCGGTTAGCTGAGCTTTCACGCCCCTCTCCCCTGAGGGGAGAGGGAGAAGTCACCCCGGCGAGACGCGCTCGCAATGAATCGAGGTCGCTGAAGGCGCCTCGCTTTTCCGGCGGCAGCAGCTCCGCGATGGCCAGCATGATCGCTTGGGCTGCCTCCTCATGCGAGACTCGCTCGCCGGTCGGCCTGCGCTGAAGGACCACAAACGGCTTGCCGAAACGCACCATCACGGGGACGCGCCGCGGCCACAGCTTGCCTTTCGGAAGGCACTCGCGCGTGCCGGTCAGCGCCACCGGAAGCACGGGGCATCCGCATCTCTGAGCGATGAAACCAGCGCCCGGCTCAGGTGCGGCCAGCACCCCCGCGTCGACTCGCGTGCCCTCTGGATAGAGGATGACGACGTGCCCGGCCTTCAGCAGGTCGAACGAACGCCGCAAGGCCGCCCGGTCGGCGGTGTGGCGCACCACTGGGAACGCGTGGTAGCTGGTGAACAGCAGCCTGGTGATCGGCTTTCGGAAGTACTCGACCTTGGCCATGCTCCACGCATCGGCTCGCGGCAGGAATGCCGGCACCATCGGGGGATCAAGCGTGCCGAAATGGTTGGGGCACACGACAATTGGCCCCTCGCGCGGTACGTTGTCGACGCCCTCGACCTTGAACAGCCCGGCCAGGTAGCTCCGCGTGATGTAGCGCATGAACGCGCGGAGGAAGGCGTAGATCATCTGCCTTCGCGCACCTGCCGCACGATGCGGTCGACCACCTCATCGAGGTCGAGCTGATCGGTGTCGATGATCACCGCGTCGTCTGCGGGCCTCAGTGGCGCGACTGGTCGGTTGGAGTCGACGCGGTCGCGCATCTCGACCTCCTTGCGCATCGACTCCTCATCCACGCGCTCGCCCCGGCGCTCGTACTGGGCGGCGCGCCGGCGCACCTTCTCGTCGAGGCTCGCGACCAGGAAGAACTTGTGGTCGGCGTCTGGAAACACGACCGTGCCGATGTCTCGCCCAGCCATTACGACGCCCGAACGCACCATGCGCCGCTGCTGGTCCACGAGGGCCTTGCGCACACCGACAGTGGCGGAGACGACCGGCAGCGCATCGGCGTAGTCGGTGTCGTAGATGCCGTCGGTCAGCTCCACCCCGTCAGCCCACACGCGCTCACCATCGATCCGAATCGGAGTGGACTCGGCGAGCCTGGTCATCGCATCCGCGTCATGCGGATCGATGCCCCGGTCCGCGGCCAGTCGGGTCAGAGCCCGATACATCAGCCCGCTGTCGATGAAGGGAAGACCGAGCTTCTCCGCCACGCGGCGGCCGACTGCCGACTTGCCTGATGCCACACCGCCGTCGATCGTGACGATCATTCGGTGTCAAGGCCGGTCGCGCGCCGGAGCGCGGTGATCTCGCCGCTCGACAGCACCCGCCAACCGCCGGTCTTGAGGCGGCCAAGCCTCAGCGGGCCGTACGCGGTCCGTCGCAGCGACTGGACCTTGTGCCCGACCGCCTGCACCATGCGCCGGACCTGGCGGTGCCGGCCCTCGCGAATCACGACCCGCAGCTCGGCACGGCCCGAATCGCGATCGCCGGTCGTCGCACGCACCAGCTCAACCTCCGCCGGCGCGCTCATCCCGTCGTCGAGCTGGACGCCTTCACGCAGCATCCGGAGGTCGCGACTCGTGGGGACGCCGGCGACCACGACCTCGTACTCCTTCGGCACCTTGTAGCGGGGATGTGTCAGCCGGTAGGCCAGCTGCCCGTCATCCGTCAGCAGCAGCAGGCCGGTGCTGTCGGCGTCCAGGCGGCCGACGGGGAACAGCCGGTGACCGCCCATGCCTTCTTCCCCCACGATGTCGAGCACAGTGGTGCGCGAGGACTCATCGCGTGCGGTGGTGATCACGCCGAGCGGCTTGTTCAGCATCAGGTGGCGATGCGTAGTAGGCGGCCTGACGAGGCGGCCGTCAACCATGACGCGGTCCTTATCCGGGTCGATGACCATGCCGGACGCGGGTGGCCTCGTGCCGTTGACACGCACAGAGCCCGAGGCGATGAGTGCGTCGGCGGCGCGCCGGCTGGCCACGCCCGCGCGCGCAAGAAATCTGTTCAGCCGTTCTTGAGGCGCGGCCGGGGAAGCCCTCGGCGGATCTTCGGCGCCCAGGCGGCCCACTCCCTCCCGGGCTTTCAGCCCGGGGGCCCCAGAGGTACGCGCTGCTCGCTTACGCATGCGCGATGCGCTCGCTGCGCTGCTCGGCGCTTCGCCCGGATCTGGGCCCCCTGGATCACCGAATATCTCGCCGAGGCTCCCCGTCCGCGCCTCCTCGTAGCTCAGCGCCCTCTTGTTTTGGCGTCGGCAGGTGTTCGAGTGACTCGAGCCCCATGACCTGCAGGAATCGCATCGTGGTCCCGTAGAGCTTCGGCTGGCCCGGCCCCGAGCCTCGCCCGACCTCTGTGATGAGATCGCGCAGCTCCAGGTTGCCCAGCACGCTCTCGCAGTTCACGCCCCGGACCTCTTCGATACGCGCGCGGGAGACCGGCTGCTGATAAGCGACTATGGCAAGAGTTTCGTACGCCGCTTGCGAAAGACGGCCGGAAACTTCGGGCCGCAGGGCGCGACGCACTGCGGTGGCGTACTCGGGCCTCGTTGCGAGATGGATCTCGTCGTGGTGCCGCATCAGCATCACCCCGCGCCCTTCGAGCGCCTCGCGGAGATGCTCGAGCGCTCCTTCTACGCTGTTGCGGTCGCTGTCGGTTGCCTGCTGCAGCTCGCGAAGCTTCAGCGGACGGTTGGAGCTGAAGAGGATCGCTTCGAGTGCGGCCGAGACATCCGTCACGCGGGCGGCTCCCGCATCTCCACGTGGATGGGACCGAATCGTTCTTTCTGACGCACGCTGACGGCCGACCGCCTGACGAGCTCCAGCAAGGCCACGAAAGTGATCACAGCCTCGAGGCGATCCTCAGATTCCAGGATGAGCTCGACGAGCTCGATCGGTCCGTGCCGCAGCCGGTCGGTGATCAGGTCGAGCTTTTCCTGCAGCGTCCAGGTCCGGCCATGGACGACCAGCGGCCGCGGTGGTACACGCGCCAGGACGCTGTTGAACGCGGCAACGAGAAAGTCGACGTCCAGCGCCTCTTCCTGTCCGCCCGCCTCCACCGGTCGCGCGGGCGGGGGAAACGCAAATGTTTCCTGCTGCGCGCGCTCGAGCAGCTCGCCCGCGATCTCCTTATATGCGCGGTATTCCTCGAGACGCTGCCGCACCTCATCCTCCCACCCGAGGAGCTCCGTCTCGTCATCGGTAGGTATCTCGCCTGGCAGCAAGCGAATCGACTTGAGCAAGAGAAGGCGCGCGGCCATCCACAGAAATTCCGCCATCTCCTGCGCATCAGGGATCTCACGCGATGCGATTTCAACCAGGTAGGCGTCGGTCACCTTCGCGAGGGAGACCTTGAAGATATCCACCTCCTCCCGCTCGACCAAAGCGAGGAGGAGCTCCAGCGGACCTTCGAACACGGGAGTGTTGACATTCAGTTGGGCGCGCATCGGAGCGCCCGGCGACTCCACGACGCGCAAGCCTACCTGAGAGCGACGTCCTGATTCCGCCCCGCTGGCGCCAACGGATCGCAATCGTCGGTCTTGATCAGGACCGCTGGATACAACGAGGCGAAACGCAGCGCTTGTGGCCAACTACCGATGAGCCTCTTCGAGAAGCTCGTGAGCCCGAGCAAGTGCCTTCGCGGTCACACCGCCACTCATCATTCGCGCCAGCTCGCGCGCTTTCTCCTCTTCGCTCGTCAGCTCTCGCACGCGGACGACGTTGCGGCCGTCGCTCCCCGGTGTCTTCTCGACCAGGAGGTGATGGTCGGCGAAGGACGCGATCTGGGCGAGGTGCGTCACGACCAGCACCTGATGGCGCGCGCCCAGAGCCTTGAGGCGCAGGCCGACCTGGATCGCGGCCTCTCCGCCGATGCCCGCGTCGACCTCGTCGAAGACGAGCGTGGGCAGCCGGTCTGCGTCGGCGCCGACCGTCTTGATCGCGAGCATGACCCGCGCCAGCTCCCCGCCTGAGGCCACCTTCGCCAGCGGCGCGACAGGCTCGCCCGGGTTGGCCGAGAACATCATCTCGACAGCCTCG
>VBDS01000122.1 GCA_005889085.1 Chloroflexota bacterium
CGGCACGCCACTGTCGATCACGTTTGGACGGCCGGTCCAGTCTGGGGACACGCCGGCTCAGAAACGTGCTCTCGTCGACTCTGTGATGGGGCCGGGTCGCTTCGATCCGTGGGACCGCGATCCAACAGATGTGGAGGCTGCTCTCCTGAACAGGGCCGGACGGGATCGCGCTTACTTCAGCCGTCTGAAGGCTCAAGGTGGGAAAGAACGAAGACCTCAGGCTCGCTAAGAGCCTGCTCTCCAAAATTTCCGGCGCGCGATCAGACCAGAGGCGCCGTTTGTTGTTGGCGGCGGCCATCACAAAGCTGATGAGCAAGACGCCGATAGTGGTTGGCGGAACGGCCGAAGCGTTCTGGGCGGGAGGTGCCTACCATCCGACCGACCTCGACCTCTGTCCAAGGCCGGGTTCCTCGGATGCAGCTGCCTTTCGATCGGCCGGCCTGCGTATGGTGGGCCGGCACTGGATTCGTGACGACCTGCCTGTGGCGGTCGAGTTCCCGGGTTCCGGGGAGGACATCCGGCGCACCGTGCGAGTCGTGGTCGATCGGATAGCCGTGCAAATGATCTCGTGCGAGGATCTTTACGTGGAACGGATTCGGCAGGCGACTGCGGGTTGGCCGCATGAGGACGTGAGCTTCGACGGCGCCTTCGAGATCGCTTTGACGAACTACGCAACCATGGACTGGGAATATGTCGCAGAGCGGATCGCCACGGCTGCGAAGCGTGGGCCTTTGGTCGGTGAGACCATGCGAAGAGTGAACCGCCGGGTGAGAGCGCGAGCCAGACGACAGGCGATTCAAGCTCCTCAGAAGCCAAACCGGTGAGCGCAAACCAGCCGCCGCCTCTCGTCGACTGACCATTCTCGAGTGGAAAGTACTTGCCAAATTGGAAAGTCTAGGCCATGATTACGGCGTGATGGATTCGCCGCAACCGACCGCCGAACAGGCTCGGACCGCGCTGGAAGAGGCCGGCAGGCGCGCGGCGGAGGTCCGCCGCAGCGACCGGCAGCTCGCATGGATGCTGGGCGCCGTCGTCGCGGCGTATCTGTTTGCAGGTGCGGTGATCAGCGTTTCGCCACATCAGGGGACGACCTATTCGGGCGCGGCCGTGGCGCTGATGCTGGCCACCGCGATCGTTGCGTCCGTCGTGATCGGCCTGCGCATCCGCGCCTACACCCGGGCGGGCATCATCCTGTATTTCTCAACGATCATCGCCTTCAACGTCTGGAACGCGGCTGTGACAGGAGTCAGCATCCTGACCCGTTTCTGGGCATCAGGCCAGCCGATCTACCACTTCGGAATGAGCGTCGCCGTCGGCGTCATCCCGCTGGTGATCGGGATGATCGTTCTCGCCAGGCGCGCCTGACGTGGGCGCCGGGCCGCTGACACCCGAACAGGCCCGCGCCGCCATCGCCGAGGCGACGGCGGCTCGAGCGCCAATGCGTGGATCGGATCGCGTGTTCGCGGTCAGACTCTTCGCTCTGGCTGCCGCCACCGTGGGCCTGGCGGCCCTCCTCGCGCTGTTCGGCCTGCTTCCTCCATGGATGGGTCCGATCGAGGGCCTCCTGGCGGGCGTCGGCCTCGGCGGCGCAGTGGTGCTGGTACTGGCCGCGCAGACACGCCAGCGTGCGCAAACTCGGGAGGGCAAGCGCATTTTCCTCACGACCGTGGTCATATGGGTGGTCTGGGCCGAGGTCGTGCAGGAATTCAGCTTTCGGTCTGACTGGATGTTCCATGGCCTTCCTCAGGTCGTGAGGGGCGGGCACCTGCTGGTCAGCGCATTGATCGCAGTTGTGCCCCTGTTGATTGGCGCGTTGATGCTCGGAAGGAGGCGGTGAGGCATCCACGCCACGACCTGGATGACCTGATGGGTCATCCTGTTCGCTACTCCATCATGGCGCTCCTGGCCGCCGCCGACCGCGCCGAGTTCGGCTTCGTACGCGACCACGTCGAGGTGAGCGACTCGGTGCTCTCCAAACAGATGAGCGCCCTCGAGGACGCCGCCTATGTGAAAGTGCACAAGGGTTATGTCGAGAACCGGCCGCGCACCTGGCTGTCCTTGACCCGACTGGGCCGCCAGAGGTTCGGGCGACACCTCGCCGCACTCCGCGAGATAGCCGCGGGCAACGGCGCGCCGATGGCAGCGTCATGAGCGCCAACCAGCCGCCGCCTCTCGTCGACTACAACCTCTTCGAGTCTGATGCGACGCTGCGCGAATCCCTCGAGCGCGAGGGCGGCTCGTGGGCGCACGACCTGGTGCACGATCTCGGTTCGCTCGCGGGCACGCAGCAGGCGATCGACTGGGGCTTCCAGGCCAACGCCAACCCGCCGCAGCTGCGCACCCACGACCGTTTCGGCGAGCGGATCGACGAGGTTGAATTTCACCCCGCGTGGCACGAGCTCATGAGAGTCGCGATCGGCCACGGCCTGCACGCCCTGCCGTGGCGCGAGCCGCGTCCTGGCGCGCACGCCGCACGCGCGGCGGCCTTCTACATCTGGTCGCAGGTCGAGGGCGGCCACGGATGCCCCGTCTCGATGACCTACGCCGCGATTCCGACGCTGCGCAAAGAGCCAAAGCTCGCAGCTCAGTGGGAGCCGCTCGCCACGACTCTCGAGTACGACCCCGGCCTGAGACCCGCCACGACCAAGCAGGGTGTGCTGTTCGGCATGGCCATGACAGAGCGCCAGGGCGGCTCCGACGTGCGGTCCAATACGACGCGCGCGACCCCCACCGGCGCGGACGGCGAGCACCTCCTGAAAGGACAGAAGTGGTTCTGCTCCGCGCCGATGTGCGATGCGTTTCTCGTCCTCGCCCAGGCGCCCGGCGGCCTCTCGTGCTTCTTGCTGCCTCGCGTGCTGCCGGACGGCACGCGCAACCGGTTCTACATCCAGCGGCTCAAGGACAAGCTGGGCAATCGCTCCAACGCGTCGTCAGAGATCGAGCTCGACGATGCGTGGGCGATCCTCGTCGGGGAAGAGGGCAAGGGAGTAAGGGTCATCATCGAGATGGTCAATCACACGCGGCTCGACTGCGTGATCGGATCGGCCTCGCTCATGCGCCAGGCCGTGGCGCAGGCGACGCATCACACCGCCCACCGCAGTGCGTTCGGCAAGCTGCTGAGCGAGCAGCCGCTGATGGTCAACGTGCTCGCCGACATCGCCGTCGAGTCCGAGGCGACGACCATCCTGATGATGCGACTGGCCGGAGCGTTCGATCGGGCATCCGACCCGGCCGAGTCGCACCTCCGCCGTATCGCCGTTGCGATCGGCAAGTTCTGGACCTGCAAACGCGCCATCGCTGTGGTGGCGGAGGCGCTCGAATGCCACGGCGGCAACGGCTATGTGGAAGAGTCGATCCTGCCTCGGCTGTATCGCGAAGCGCCGCTCAACTCGATCTGGGAGGGCTCGGGCAACGTCAACGCGCTCGACGTGTTGCGTGCCATGCAGCGCGAACCCGAAACGGTTGCCGCCTACTTTGCGGAGGTCGAGCTGACGCAGGGAATGGACACACGCCTCGACCGTGCGGTCACGGACCTCAAGAAGGAGCTGGCGAGTTCAAATGAAATCGAATCGTCGGCTCGGCGTATCGTCGAACACATGGCCCTCACCCTCGAGGCTTCCCTCATGCTTCGGTACGGCGATGGAACTGCCGCCGCCATCTTCTGCAACTCGAGGCTCGGTGGCGAATGGGGACATACGTTCGGCACGCTTTCAGCTTCAGCCGGCCTCAAATCGGTGATCGAGCGGCACCGGCCGCGTTTCTGAGTTGGAGGGATTGATTCAAGAAACCGAAGAAATCACGCATGTCTGGCACAGCTCGCCTGTGGCGCGAGTGCCGCCAGGCGAACTCATTCTGGTTACCGACTTTGACGGAACTCTGGCGGAAGTCGTTCAGGATCCAGCGGCGGCGAGGGCGAGGCCCGAGGCGTTGGAGGCTCTGCAAGAGCTTGTGGGGCTGCTTGCCGACGTGATCGTGCTCAGCAGCCGGCCGCCGGCGCAGTTGGAGAATCTCGTGCCCATCTCGGGGGTGAGGCTCATCGGCGACAGCGGTCTCGTCATCCCGCGCCACGCGCAGAAGGAGGCGCTCGATCGATTCAACGCGGACGCGAGCAGGCTGCTCGAGCGGATCCCGGGCGCATGGCTCGAGGTCAAGCCCGCGAGCACCGCGATTCACTTCCGCAACACCAACATGAATGGCGAAGAGATGCTCGCCCTGCTGCGACCCCTGCTGGATGGCGCGCGCCTCTCGGCCGCGCTCGGCCGCAAGGTGGTCGAGGTCCACGCACCGAAGGCGGGGAAGGGCAGCGCGATGGCGGCGCTGATGCCCGCGGAAGACCCCGCGGGCGTCGTGTGCTTCGGCGACGACGAGAACGACCGCTCGCTGTTCGAGTACGTGACCGCCCTCGACATCCCGCACATGGCGGTCGGCGTGTGGTCGCCGGAGGCGCCGGCTGACCTGTTCTACCGATGCGACGTCGTGGTTCAAAACCCCGCGGGAGCCACCGCGTTGCTGCACGAAATCGTGGAGTGGGCTAAGGCCTGGAGCTGATCCGCTCGGCGGGCGTGACGAGGTCACGCAAGTCCTGGACCTGGTTGCTGATCCACTTCGCGATGTCGTTCGTCCGCACGACGTTTTTCGCGCCTTCGTTCATCCGATGCCGGTCTTCCGCCGGCATGGTCAGCCCCGCATACATCGCCGCGGCGGTCGCCTCGACGTCGAACGGGTTGACCGAAAGCACGTTGCCCCGCAGCTCTTCGTGCGCACCTGCGTTTTCCGAGAGCACGATCATGCCGTCGGTCTGATTGACCAGCGCGCCTTCCTTGGCGACGAGGTTCAGGCCGTCGTACACCGGGTTGACGAGCAACACGTCGAAGTTCTTCATCATCGCAATGGCCTTGCGTTCGCTCTCGGCGATCTCGAGGCGAATCGGCTGCCACTGTTCGGTGCCGAACTCGCTGTTGATCCGCCCCGCAGTCTGCCGGATCTGGCGCAGGTACCGGCTGTACGCCGCGACGTCTTGACGCGAGGGCTGAAGGAACGCCCAGAACTGGACCTGCCCACGAAGGTCGGGGTGATACCGGAGCAGCTTGTCGAACGCGATGAAGCCCCGGACGATGTTCTTCGACGGGTCGGTGCGGTCGATGCGAGCAATCAGCTTCGCCGGACGCAGCGCGGCCATGTCGGCCTCCTGCCGCTCCACCCCGCGGGAAGAGGCCAGGCGCATCGTCATCGTGACGTCGACCGAGATTGGATAGTGGCGCGCATAAACAATGCGGCCGCCCGCGACGACCGCGCGCTCGTGCTCGTCGACCTGCAGGCCCATGTTCTCCTCGCACGTCAGCAGAAAGTTCCGCACATCGAGGCTCGACTGGAATCCGACGATATCGCAGGCAAGGAGTCCGTCGAGGATTGCATCCCGCATCTCCTTGGGCAGGATCTTCCAGTACTGGGGAGTCGCCCATGGCACGTGAAGAAAGAACTGGATGACCGAGCCCGGAAGCTCCTCGCGGATGAAGCGCGGCACGAGGTAGAGCTGGTAGTCGTGCACCAGCACGAGCGGGCGCGCCGACGCGCCGCGCGCGAGGCCGACCACCCGGGCCGCCATCTGCCTGTTGACCTCGACGTAACCGTCGGTCCAAGCCTGGTGGATGCGATCGTCGATCACCGGCTCGCTGGCGAGGTCCCAGAGGTAGTGCTGGAGGAACCACAGCATCGGATTGGAGATGACCGAGTAGTACTGCTCGTACTGCTCCCTGGTCGGCGTGGCGTAGTAGAGCTGGCCAGACGACTGCGCCAGTGGGACGATGTGCCCGCCTGAGTGCTTTGAGGCGAGCGCGCGCTCGGCGTCGCTCCGCGCGCAGGCCACCCAGTCCGCGGCCATCGCTTCGGCCAGGGTGAGCAGCCCGGTGATGACGCCGCCCGCGCCGCGCCTGAAGCTGCCATCGGACCGCGGCTCGTGCGGGCCGCGGTTGGAGACAAGGATCGGATAGTGACCTGACAGCGTCCGCGCGACATAGCCGCGCATCGAGCTGCCTCTAGCGTCCGTCTTTAGCAGCTCCCTCTCCGCCTGTGGGGAGGTCGGTCCGGGCCGTTTGTGGCCCCGGCCGGGTGGGGCTGACCAGATGCCATCTGTCGATCGGGACGTCGCGCACCCGAACGCCCGACGCACGCGAAACGGCGTTGGCGAGGGCGGCGGTGCCCGGTATCGCCGGTGGCTCGCCGACGCCCTTCGCGCCCAGGGGCCCGACCGGCGATGGGACCTCGATCAGCGTCACGTCGATATTCGGTATCTGGTCGACGGCGGGCAGCTCGTAGTCGAGGAAGGACCCGGTGCGAAGCTGGCCGTCGCCGTCATAGACGAGCTGCTCGCCCAGCGCCCGACCCAGGGCCTGGGTGGCGCCGCCGTGGATCTGGCCTTCGACCTCGGGCGGGTTGATGGCGCGGCCGACGTCCTGGATCGCGGCGTACCCGATCAGCTGGAACGCGCCGGTCTCGCGGTCGATGCGCACCCGCGCGACGTGGACTGTGAACATCGGCGAGGCGGACTGCACCGCCGAGCGGCCGGTCGCCTGGATGGGCCGGTGCCGGCCCATGAACTCGGTGCTCAGCCTGACCAGCTTGGTGATTTCGACCGATCGACTTGGCGCACCTTTCACCGCGACGTGTCCGCCGACGATTTCGAGGTCTTCGGGCGCAGCCTCGAGCTCCTCGGTGGCGATCTCGAGGAGCTGCCGGCGGGCCTCGCGTGCCGCTTCAAATACCGCGCCGCCGACGCTGTAGGTGACCTGGCTGCCGCTCGAGGTTGGGCCGAAGGGCGCGGTTGCGGTGTCGCCGGCTTCGATCCTCACCATGTCCGGAGAGATCCCGAACGCTTCGGCCGCGATCATCGCGAGCCCGGTGGCGGTGCCGCTGATATCGGGCGAGCTCACCATCACCGAGACCGTTCCGTCTGGCTCCACCCGACATCCCGCCGCGGACGGCGTGCGGGCGCCGCCCCACGCGCCCAGGGCCACGCCGACAGCCTCATCAGCGCCAAGCGGGGCCGCGTATACCGGGTGCCGCATGGCCTCCTCGAGTACCTCAACCGAAGCGATCCGCGGCCAGCGCTGGCCGTCCACAGTGGGGTCGCCTTCGCGCGAGACGTTGGCGAGCCGGAGCTCGACCGGGTCCATCTCGAGCATGGCCGCCAGCTCATCCATCGCCGACTCGAGGGCGAAGTAGGCCTGCGTCGCACCAGGCGCGCGGTAGGCGTCGGTCGGGGTCTTGTTGGTCGAGACCTCGAACCCGCGCAGGTCGAAGTTCGGGATCCGGTAGGTGCCGCCCAGAAAGCTCGCGGTCAGCCCCGCGTGCCAACCCGCGCCGGCTCCGTTGTCGTAGTGGAAGCGCACCCGCAGCGCGACGAGCGTGCCGTCACGCCTGGCGCCGAGCTCGAGGTCGAACTGCGCGGCGGGTGCGGGGTGGCCGACCACGAACTCGTGCGACCGGCCCAAGGCGAGGCGCACCGGCCGCCTCAGACGAACGGCGAGCAGCGCCAGCAGCGGTTCGAGCAGCGAGATCTTGCCGCCAAATCCGCCGCCCACCGGCATTGCCACGACGCGCACCTTGTGCGGGGGCAGGTCGATGAGCCCCGCCACAGTGTCGCGCACGACAAACGGGCCCTGGGTCGAAGACCAGATGGTCAGTCCGCCGTCCGGCTCCGGCCTGGCAACCGCGACGTGGGGCTCCATGAACGACTGGTGCGCGCCCGCGATCCGGTACGTCCCCTTGACAACGACGTCTGCGGTCTTGAGCGCGGCATCGGTGTCACCGCGCCTGAGGTGCGCCACGCCGCTGACGTTGCGCGGCCGTGCGTCGGGCGCGCCATCAGCCGCGGCCGAGGCGCCATGGAGCGAAGCATCCTCGCCATCGGCTCTGTCCGCGTCGCCGAGCACGAGCGGCGCCTGGTCCACCATCGCCGCGACCGGGTCGACTGCCGGCGGCGTCTCGTCGTAATCGACCTGGACCAGCGCCGCGGCGTCGGCGGCCGCTGACTCGCTTTCCGCGACCACTGCCGCCACGGGCTGACCCGCGTAGAAAACCTGCTCAAAAGCGAGCGGAAGATCCGGCGCCGCCCGGTCTAGCCCGGGCAGGTCGGCGCCGGTGACGACGTCGACAACACCGGGCACGGCGCGGGCTGCCTCGGTCTCGATGCCGCGGATCCGTCCGCTTGGCGTGTGGGACAGGACGAGCTGGACGTGAAGGAGGCCCGCGAGCTCCATGTCCGCGGTGAAGCGAGTCGCCCCGGTGACCTTCTCGCCTCCTTCCTGTCGCCGCCTGCCCGCGGCGGGTACGCTCATCACCCGAAGATGCTACGCAGAGGGAGGGCACGGCCGTTTGCTGCGCTCGCGGGGCTGGTGCTGATGGCATGCTCCAGCGGATCCCCCGGGACGCCACCACCGACCGGGCTGGCGAGCCTGCAGACGCTGCGCTTTCCGATCCAGCACGACGTCAGCACGCTCGATCCCGCGATGATCGACAGCGAGGCCGAGGCTGCGATCGCGCAGAACATCTTCGACGGCCTGCTGAAGTTCGACAGCAACCTCAACATCTCGCCCGATATCGCTGCGGCTTTGCCGACAGTCTCGACGGACGGGCTCACGTACACCTTCAAGCTGCGCCATGACGTGACCTTCTCGAACGGCGACAAGCTCACGTCGAAAGACGTCTTGTACTCCTGGAATCGCGCGGCCGCGATGCAGGGTCCTTTCGCGACGAACCTGTCCGCGATCGAGGGCTACGACCACGTCGCCACGAATCAGGTCTCGGGCTCCGCTCTCGAGGGGCTCCTCGAGAAGAACGACCCATCGGTGACGATGACCGGTCTTGTCGCGCCCGACGATCTGACGGTCGTCGCCAAACTCACCGGCGCCGCCGGCTGGTTCGAGCCGGCGATCGCCCAGCCCGCGACTGCCGGCATGATCGTGGATCCGAAGGTCGTCAAGGCCGCCTTCGACAGCTGGTGGACCAAGCCAGAGACGCTCATCGGCACCGGGGCTTACAAGATGACCGCGCACACGACAGACCAGTCGCTTGATTTCGGCGCCATCCCGCAGTGGTGGGGGCGACCGAAACCAACCCTGACCGCGATCCACGTCGATATCGTCAGCGACTCCTCGGCCGCTCTCGCCAGGTACGAGGCCGGCACCTTCGATCTATACGGCTACGCGTCCTACGGTCCGGCTGCCGCCGACGTCGCGAAGATCCAGGCCCGGCCGGCGGAGAAGTCGCAGCTCGTTCTCGAGGTCAAGAACAAGACCTACTTCGTGAGCTTCAACATGGTCGCGGACGCGAAGCGGTCGGCGGGCGGTCCGTTCACGCTCGATCAGGGAAACATCTCGCATAACCTCCGGCTGGCCTTCAACCTCGCGATCGACCGAGCGAAGCTCGCCAAGGACCTGTGCTCGAACATCGCGTGCGTTCCGGCCACGGGCGGCATCATCCCCAAGGGGCTTGCCGGCTACCTGGGCGACGGCTCGGATCCGCTCGCTGCCTTCGACCCGGTGAAGGCGCGAAGCCTCAGGTCGCTGGCCGACCCGGACGGGACGAAAACGAAAGACCTCGTCTACACGTACGATCCGGAAAACCCGTTCAACGAGCCGGCGGCCAAGCTTCTCCAGGCGCAGTGGCTGGACAACCTCGGGGTTACGGTGAAGCTCCAGTCGATCCCGCACAGCCGCTTCATCACGGAGCGGCTGAAGGGCACCTACGTGCTCTCACGCGACGGGTGGTCGGCCGACTACAACCACCCTCAGGACTGGTTCGACAACCTGTACGGCGCATCGGCGGGCTGCCCTGACGTGAGCT
>VBDS01000256.1 GCA_005889085.1 Chloroflexota bacterium
TCGTGCAAGACAAAGAACGCGGCACGCTTCTCGCCGCCACCTCGCACGGCCTGTACAGCTTCGACGGCACGCAGTGGACCGCGGTGCTTCAGCCGGCGGGAGCTCCAACAACTGGGAATTTCAATCTCAAGGTCGGCAACATGATCACCGACGTCGCGGTTCGTCCCGGCAGCGGCGGTCAGCAGGTGCTGGCTGTGGCCGGATGGCGCGCCGGCGCGGCGACGAACGGCCTATATCTGTCGAAGGCGGGCGGCGCCCAGGGCACTTTCACCTACTTGGCGAGCCCGAGCGGATGGCCGAGCATTCAGGACGAGGGTCGCACGACCTTAGCCTTCTCGGCCAACGGCGACCGGCTCTACGCGGTGGTGCAGAGCCCCTTCCTGCTGAACGTCGGCACCAATGGCAAGACCCTGCTCACAGGCGCCTTTGCTTCGGCCAACGGCGACCCGAAGGGCCCGTGGACCCAGATCGCGCAGTCTGAGCAGCTCGCCAACAGCGGTTCGGCGCAGTGGTGGAGGCGGATCGGCACCAAGCACTACGGCCCTGGGATCCAGGCCTGGTACAACCAGTTCCTGGCCGTCGACCCCGGGAACAAGGACCACGTGTACCTCGGGCTGGAGGAGGTCTACGAGAGCCAGAACGGCGGCGGCAAGTGGCAGACCATCGCCCCGTACTGGAACTTCGGCTTCAGCTGCTTCTCGTACTCGCCCTTCGAGGGAACCTGCGACCACAACCAGGCGCACCCCGACCAGCACGCCGCGCTGATCACCAACGGCACTCTCTACGTCGGCAACGATGGCGGCGTTTACTCGAGGTCACTAACCAACCACTCGAGCGGCCACTGGACCAACCTGAATCAGCACCTCGACGTCCTGCAGTACTACTCGGCGGCGGAGAGCAGCGCGACCGCCCAGAACGGCGCTTCGATCATCTACGGCGGTCTGCAGGACAACGGCAGCAACAAGGTGTTCAAGACGGCAACAACTCCGGTCCAGCTCGACGACGGCAGCTACGTGCTCGCCAGCTCGGTCCAGGTCTTCGGCGGTGATGGGGGCTACACGCTGGTCGACCCCGCGGACTCCAACAACGTGATCACCGAGTACACCGGCCTGACCGCGCTCCAGTCGACCGACGGAGGCGCCAACTGGCACTTCATCAACCCTCCAGATCCAGACCCACGTTTCATATCGCCGATCGGGATGGACCGAGTCAACCCGTCCCACCTCGTGGCGGGAGGAGCCATCGTCTGGAACTCAGAGTTGGGCGTCAAGGGAACGAACACCCCGAGCGCCTGGACGAACATTTTCGACGTCCGCAACGCACTCGGCGGCAACGCCTTCGCTCAGGTGACCGCGCTGGACGCAATCACGATCGGCAACACCCAGTACGTCGCGGCGGCATGGTGCGGGCCCTGCAACGTGACCTTCGGTAGCGGCAGTGGATTCCACTCGGGAATCGTGATGCTGAAGAACAGCGGAAACGGCTGGACTTCAACTTCCCAGGCTTGCACCGGTGCGTCTACGACATGCACGGCTGCGGGTCTCCCGAACCGATACATCAGCGGCGTGAGGATCGACACTGCCAACCCCGACCACGCCTACCTCGCGCTGTCCGGCTACTCGCGCAAGTGGATGATTGGACCGAATGACCCGGGGGTCAACCACGTCTTCGAGACGTCAAATGCGACCTCCACAGCGGGCTCGACATGGACCAACATTTCGGGCAACCTACCCGACGTCCCGATGGACGACATCGTGTTCGAGGGCGGACAGAAGCTGGTCGTGGCGACCGACTTCGGCGTGTTCAACTCGACGGACGACGGAGCCAGCTGGAACGTGCTCGGAACCAACCTTCCAAACGTGGTGGTGGACCAGTTGACGGAAAACCAGGACCATGAGCTTGTCGCGGCGACGCACGGCCGCGGCATCTGGACGATCGCCGCTCCGTAGCCAACAAATGACCGGCCGCCCACCGCGGGCGGCCGGTCTCTCTTCTCAGTCCCGGGCGGCGGAAACGATCCGGTTGCGCATCGTGCCGATGCCCTCGACCTCGGTCTCCATCACGTCCCCAGGGTGGAGGACCTGCGACGGCGTTCTCCAGAAACCGACGCCGTCAGGCGTGCCGGTCGCGATCATGGCCCCTGGCAGGAGCGTCATGCCCTTGGACACCCATTCGATGATGGCGTCGACCGAATAGATCATGTCCCGGGTGTTTCCGTCCTGCTCCAGCTTGCCATTGAGTCGCAGGCGTACGCCCAGCGACTGAGGATCCTGAAGCTCATCGCTGGTCACGATCCAAGGGCCCGTGGGACACGAGCGGTCCAGGCTCTTGCCCTTGAAGTACTGGCCGCCCCAGCCGTTCTGGATGTCCCGCGCGGTGACGTCGTTGAGCGCGGTGTACCCGAAGATGTGGCCGCGAGCACTCCTGCGCTCGATGTTCGCGCCCCGCTTGCCGATGACCACGGCGAGCTCGGCTTCCCAGTCGATCTGGTCGCTGATCGACGGGTCTATCGCGATGTCGGCGAAGGGCTCCGTCAGCGAGGTGATGGCTTTGGTGAAGACAGTCGGCGGCTGGGGCTCGTAGCCCTCCTTCCGCGCCGACTCCTCGGCGTGCTTTTGATAGTTGCGCCCGATCGCGATGATGTTGCCGCGCGGCTCGGGGAGGGGGGAGAGAAGCTCCACGTCGGCAAGGCGGTGAGCCGTTGCCTTCGAGGAGGACAACGCCGCGCGCGCGGCGGCCAGTCCTTGCTCGCCTGCGTCGACCAGCGACTGCATGTCACCGGGCTCGGCTATCTCCACCACCTCGTCCTGGTCGCGCACCACCCCAAGACGCGAACCGCCGGCGATCCGAAACGTAATCAGCCTCATGTGTCTTCGTTCTCCTTCTCGTCCATTTCAGTCATCGGCCTCGCCGGCCCGGCCGGTGGCCTCGCCGGAGCGGCGCCCAGAAACAGCTCCTCGAAGTCCGCACGCCGCAGCAGGTCCTGGGGCCGGCCCTCGAGCCTGGTCGTCCCGGAGACCAGCACACTCGTCCAGCCGGCGATCTCCAGCGCCGCCCGCGCCCGCTGCTCGACGAGAAGCACGGCCTTGCCCACCCCGGCCAGCCGCTTGACGTGCTCGCGAAGCAGGCTGTCCGCGAGCTTGGGGCTGAGGTTTGCCGTCGGCTCATCGAGGATGAGCACCTTCGGATCGAGCATCAGCACGCGCGCGATAGCGAGCATCTTTCGCTCCCCACCGCTCAGCTTGTCGGCTCGGCGCTTGAGCATCGGTGGAAGTGCCGGGAAGACCTGCCCGACCTGCTCTACCCGTTCTCGAATCCGTGCCGCGGGCAGCAGGTAGCCGCCCATCTCGAGGTTTTCCAGCACCGTGAGCGGCTCGAAGATGTCATTGACCTGCGGCACATAGCCCACTCCGCGGCGCGCAAGCTCCTCTGGGGGTCGGTTGGTCACGTCGTCTCCGTCGCCGAGCACCACCTTGCCGCTTGTCACGCGCAAGATGCCGACCAGGCTCTTCAGCAGCGTGCTTTTGCCCGCGCCGTTGGGGCCGATCACGGCCACGATCTCGGCCGGGCCGACGGCTATCGAGACGTCGCGAATCACGGGGACGCCGCCGTAGCCGGCGGTGATCCCCTCCGCCCGCAGACTTGGGGCCGGGCGTGGCTGCGCAGCCTCGGTCTGTCTATCCAACAAGGTAAGCGTCAACAATCTCCCGCTGCCGCCGCAGGCTGGCCATGGTTCCGCTGCCTATGAGCTTGCCCTGCGCCATCACGAACACGGAGTCGCACAGCTGCTCCACCAGGTGAAGCTCGTGCTCGACCATGAGGATCGTCAAGCCTTCGGTGCGCAGCACCTGGAGGTAGTACTGGATCTGCTCGATCACCCTGGGGTGGACGCCGGACATAGGCTCATCGAGGAGCAGGATGCGCGGATGGAGCATGAGCGCCCGCATGATCTCGATCAGGCGCTTCTGGCCGCCGCTCATCGTCCCGGCGTAATCGGACTCCTTCGCGCTCATGCCGAAGCGTTGCAGCAGGCTCCGCGCCTCGGTGACGATTCGCTCCTCGTCCTGCGCCCAGTACCGTCTTCCCATCAGCGCCCCGAAGAGAGAGTCGCCTCGGTTGTGAGGCGCCGCAACGAGCAGGTTTTCGAGAACCGTCAGGCGGGCAAATTCCGATGGCAGCTGGAAGGTGCGAACCAATCCGCGCCGCGCCCTCGCGTAGGCGGGCAGGCGCGTGATGTCCTCGGCCTCGAGAAGAATCCGTCCGCTGGTCGCGGGCAGCGTCCCGGCGACGACCGCCATGAAAGTCGACTTGCCGGCGCCGTTTGGCCCGATGAGGCCTGTGATCTGCCCTCGCGGCACCTCGAGCGAAACGCCGTCGACCGCGTGCATGCCTTCGAAGTGCCGATGGACATCCGTGGCCACCAGCATCGGGTGTTCAGGTGGCATGGACTCCCTCCGCCAGCTCGACGTCCGGCCCTCCGTCGAAGACGCGTCGCGGTTCGGGACGCACGCCCTCGGGTCGGAACCAAAGGAAACCCAGGATGCACAGGCCGATCACGACCCACTCGAGCGCCGGGATCAGGTTGGGCGGTCCGAGGTTCAAGTGGACCATCAGTCGG
>VBDS01000257.1 GCA_005889085.1 Chloroflexota bacterium
TTATTGCCGCGACCGCCCACGATCAGCGCCGCAAACAGGATGATGGTCTCCGGGTACTGCCACGTCGAAGGCGCCCACACGCTCAGGTAGCCCACCAGGATCGCGCCTGAAAGGCCTGCGATGATCCCGCCGACGATGAAGATCGTCATCTTCAACGCGACCGGGTTCTTGCCGAGTGCGTTCGCCGCCAGCTCGTTCTCTCGCATCGCACGAAGTGACCGGCCGTAG
>VBDS01000258.1 GCA_005889085.1 Chloroflexota bacterium
TGGAACGCCGGCCGGGTCATGCGTTCAGCGTGAGCTCAGAGCCGGTGAGCTACATCCCGGTCATGGCGCTGGAGCGAACCTGGGAGGCGCAGCGCCAAAAGCTCAAGCGGAACATCAAAGAGAGCATCCGCCACTGCTACAACTCATTGCGGCGCGACGGCCACGAACAGAAATACGTGGCGGATGGCGGCGCCGTCGACGCGGCGGGAGCCGCCGCCCGGTTGGTCGAGCTGCACCATCGCCGGTCCCTCGTCTCCCAGCGCCGATGGCATCGTGATCACTTCGCAGACGATTCGATCCGAGCGTTTGAGGAGGACGTGCTGCGCAAGATGCATGCCGCGGGGCGAGTCCGCTTCGCCGAGCTGTCGATCGGCGGCTCAACCGTCGCGGCCAGGGCATGCCTCGAGTCGCACGGCGGCCTCTACTTCTATTACTCGGGCTTCGATCCGGACTGGTGGAAGTACAGCGTGATGACGCTCGTCGTCACGGAGTCGATCCAGGACGCCATCGCCCGCGGCCTTTCCACGGTCAACTTCTCGCCAGGCATCGACGACTCGAAGTCGCGATGGGGGCCGGAGATGATTCCTTTGCAGACGATCGCCCTCGTGCGCTCGAGTCCGCTTGCGCAGGCCCGTTATCGCGTGCTCCGGATCCGCAAGCAGATGCGCCAGCCGCTGCACCGCCAGCTCGATCGGGTGCTGGGCCTATTCCGCCGGCGCTAGGACCAAGGTAGGTCACTTGTCCCGGTCGCGGTGGGCATCCGAGGCTGCGGCACCCAGTGCCGCTCATGGTTCTCCGGCGGCGCTTGTGGCAGGCTCTAACCCGGCCCGTCACCATGAATTCTGGGATCACTCTGGACGTCGTTACGAAGACCGCCGAGCTCACCGCATTGCATGCGGACTGGGAGCGGCTGGTGGACAGCATGGAAGTCCCGTCGCCCTTCCTCAGCTGGGACTGGAGCCGCACCTGGTGGGAGACATTCGGCCGGGGCAAGCACATGCGCGTGGCGGTGTTGAGAGACGCCGGACAGGTCGTCGGAATCGCGCCGTTTTACCGAGCGACGTACGGGCCTGTCCGCGCGCTGGTTCCATTCGGGTGGCCGGATCGGTTGACCGAGCAGATTGAGCCCATCATTCCGGAGCCCGGCCGGGATCGCGTGAACTCCGCCCTCAGCGAATGGCTTTTGAAAGAGCACGCGCTCGGGCTTGCCCCGGGCCTGGATCGCTCGACAGCTCTGCTGTTCGGAGAGCGGGCGCTGCGCGACGACGTGTATTTCGATTGGCGGCGTCTCCCACCGACCTGGGATGAGCTGCTTGACGGGTTGCATCGGAGCATGCGGGGGAACATCCGCTACTACCCGCGACTCATGGAGCGAAACGGTCACAAGCTGGCATTTCGCATCGCGGACGATGTGGGCGCGGTGCGCGCCGCCCTTCCTAAGCTGTTCGCCCTTCACACGGCACGCGCCAACGCACCGACGGGGGAGCGGCATCGCGACCGTCTCCGCGAGCCGTCCCACCGTGAGTTCCTGCAGCGCCTGGCGTCCGTTCTGCCCAAGAACGGTGCGATGAAGCTTGGCCTCCTGCAGGTCGATGGAGTCGACGTGGCGGCTCAGCTCTGGTTTGAACGAAACGGCACAATCTTCCTTCACTACTCCGGCTATCAGCCGGAATGGTCGCGGTTCTCCGTTGCAATGGTGGTGACGTCGGAGATCATCCGGACTGGAGTCGAACGGGGAATGCGGCGTGTTGAATTTCTACGCGGAAGCAAACAATTCAAGACGCGGTGGAACACCGAACAGCGGATGCAGACGGACATCTACTACGTCCGACATCCATTGCTCCTACCGATGTTCCACCGCGTCAGAAGTCTCCGCCGCAAGCTCCGTAGCCGGAGTTACCGGCGGGTTGGCGGTCAACCCGCGACTGAGCCCGTCGCCGACTAGCTCGACTCTCGCGGGCCTTGTCTCCGGAAGATAGGTGGCGCAGGTCTTGTCGACGCCGAATCGCAAGGACCGCCAGACTCCGAGCCACGGATAGGTCAGCTGCACCAAACCGAGGTACATCACCTTACGGCTGCGCCACTTCAGGAGGCCCGCGCCGAAGCGACGAACTCCGAGCTGCCACGTCCATGTGGCCATGAGGCGAAATCCGTAGGGGTCGCCGCACCGGATGTACTTGGTGAACTGACCACCCGCACCAAGGCCGTAGGCGCGCTCAGTCCTCTTCCGCTCATCCCAGTCTCTCCACTGCCTGTGATACACGAGCGAGCTGGGGGTGAAAACCACTCGGCGTCCAGATGCGAGCATCCGGTAGGACATGTCCCCGTCCTCATGGCTGGGCAGCCGCCCGCCGGCGCCGAGAATCTCGTCGAAGCCGCCGATCGCGGCAAGGTCCGCTCGCCTGAACGCCATATTGGCGCCATGGCCGATGTACCAGGGAATAGCCTTTTCCGCGTATTCGATCCGTTCCTGGCTGTCCTTGAACGCAAGGTCTATTCCAGACCGGCCACGATATTCGTTCGGCAGCACCCGGCCGAAGACGCCCGCAACTCTCGGATCCTGCATCTCGACATCGATGGCGCTCAGCCAGTCCGGTTGGACGATGCAGTCGTCGTCCGTGAACGCAACCACATCGCCACGGCTTACCGCGATCCCGTCATTGCGGCCGCAAGAGAGGCCGACCCGATCGGTATGCACGTAGCGGATCCTCGAATCGGTTTCCGACAGGCCGCGAACAAGGTCCGCGGTGACCTCGTCGACGCTCTGGTCGACCACGACGATCTCAAAGGACGGATGATCCAGGGCGATCAGCGAGTGAATCGCGGCTCCGATCATCGCGCCACGGTTGCGCGTGGACATGACGACCGAAACGGTCGGTACGCTGCTCATCTGCCTGTCACCACGGCCTGCACCGGGCTGCGTCGTGACAGCTCCAGCCGACCGACCGCTCGCATGACCTCATCGACCTTGATGAAGGGCAGCTGGGAGAACGGGCAGAGGTAGTCGTGACAGTGCCCTTCTGAATGGGAGCGCTGGCACACGCGTATCCGAAGCCCCAGGTCAGCCGGTGTCCGGTTGACGACGATGGGACGCTTGAGGCCGCCCATCTGCGGACGGGCCGAGCTCGGGCCGGCGACGACCACGACCGGCGTGCCCATCAGCTGAGCGAGCTCGTAGGGCGCGCTGTCGACCGAGACGCACAGGCTGGCGTTCCGCAAGAGATCCTGAACGTCCGTGACGTTGGTGCGACCGGCCAGCGAGCTTGAGCGGTGCCGCATCAGCGCCTGAATGCTTGCGATGTACGCGGCCTCGTCGTCTAGACCGGTGAAGACGATGCTCAGTCCGTATTCGTCGACGAGCCGATCCGCCAGCTCGGCCCAGCCATCGTGCGTCCATTGCTGACACGCCCAGTCAGAGCCAGTGTGCAGAACGGCATAGGGCTCGACGCCTTGGGAACCTCGAGTCTGCGCCAGGCCAGGATCTCCGATCAGCTCCACGGCGGGCAGTCCCGCCGCTTTGAGGAGAACCCGGTTCTGCTGGACCGGATCCCCTTCTACGTTGTATGCGCCCAGGCGGCTCGAGAGCACCAGGCTCAGACGATTCTCATACCCGACGACGCGGCCGCCCGCAAGTCGACCCAACAGGTCCAGAGCCGTAGTGCCCCAGTTGAGGATCACGACCAGGTCGTGCCTCAGGCCGACCGCGCGGAGCAGGCGCAGCAGCTCGGTCACTTTGTGGATTCGGGTTCGCCAACGCCCTCGCACACCCGATCGATAGAGCCGGCTCACGATGAGGTGGTCGTATTCAGCGCCGCGTTCGAAAACCTGAGCGGCCACATCGCTGACCAGGAGCGTGATTCGGGCTTCAGGTTGGGCTTGCCGCACGGTCGCCAGCGCAAACCTCGACCGCAGCGCATCCCCTGGCCCGATGTCATCCAGGACCATCAGGATTCGCTTCACCCGGCGCCCCATCACCGAACCGCCTGGAGGGCGAACCGGAGGCCGAGTCCGAGCTTCTTCCAGCGTCCCGCGCCGCCTGCCGACATGGCGGTCATCAGCAGCGATGCGTCTGCCGAGAAGGCGGGAAGGCGGCACTCCGCACACGCGCCGGGCTCGTGCTGCAGAAACAGCGAGATCGCTTGCGCCAGCCCGGCCTGTCGCGAACGGGACGTGATGCGAACGCCCGATGCCTGGACGGCCTGGTCCGCGTTCGCCGGTGCGAAGGCGGCGCTGGCCTCCTCCAGCATGCTCAGATCCGCAAACGAGTCGCCGATGGCGAACGCAAGGGGAGGCCGGGTGCGGTGGCCGTCGCGCGCCAGCAGCTCGGCGAGCGCTCGCACCCCCTCTCCTTTAGTAATGCGCGCCGGGAGGATGTCTGTTTGGGCCAGGCCGTGGACGGCCTTGATCGATAGGTCGATCGACAGCTCCTCGACCAGCTCT
>VBDS01000123.1 GCA_005889085.1 Chloroflexota bacterium
ATCGAAAACGTGAACGACATCACGTCCGGCGTCAACGTCGGGCTGAGGACTGGTGGTCGCGGGATGGCCGCGGTCGGCCGCGGCATCAGCGCTGCAGTGCATGGCGTAGGGGTGGCGGGTAAGAGCCTTGTTCGCTCGGTTAAAGGAGGTTAGCGGTGGCTGACGACAGCAACGGAAGCGGCGGTTTCGGCTGGTTCATCCTCGGCGGTCTCGTCGGCCTTGCCGTCGGCGCGTACATCGCGTCGGGCCCGGGCAAGGAGCAGATCGACAGCCTGCGCAGCAAGACCATCGAGCTGAGCGGCAGTGAGCCCGTCCAGCGCGCGCGCGAGGCGGCCCAGAGGGCGCGGCAGATGGTCTCTGACCCCGACCACCCGGTCGGCAAGGCGATCCAGGACGGCGTAGCGGCGGCGAAGCGGAAGCGTGAAGAGCTCGAGGCGACTGCGGCGCGGAAGATGCAGCGGTCGACCAACCTGGAGGAGTAGCGCCCCAGAGATGGCCAAGCGAAATCTCGCTGAGCTGAAGATCCCCGCCACCTCGGCGTTCATCCCCGTGGCCAAGCGCGTCGCCACGACGCTGGGCGGTCAGCTCGGGCTGAGCTTGATGGACCTCGACGAGCTGTCGATCGCGCTCACGCAAGCCTGCGACAGCGCGATCTCCTCGGCCGAGGAGCTGGGCACTCCCGCTGACCTGAAGCTCACCTATTTCGCAACCAACCGGGCGCTCGTCGTCGACGTCGACGTCATGCCGATCGGCACGGCATTGCCGATGCCGGGGGTCAAGCACGAGTCACACGTGGACCCTGAGCTGCAGCGCCTCGCCTACGAGATGATCCGCTGCTTCGTCGATGACTTCCGACCGACCATCGAGCCGCTTACGGGGCATGTGAGCTTCCGGATGGTCAAGCACCTGGCTGGCTGAAGTTCGCCAGACGGTTTAACTATTAGGCGTGGCTTCACCGACGCGGATACCGCGCGAGGAGCTGCGGGCGCTCCATCGCCTCTACAAGGAAACCACGGACCCGACCGAGCGCGATCGCATCCGCGCCCAGCTCGTCGACGCCTACCACGACTTCGTCTATTTCCTGGCTCGGAAATTCCAGAACCGCGGCGAGCCTCTGGACGACATCGTCCAGGTCGGCTACCTCGGCCTGATCAAGGCCATCGAGAGATTCGACCCCGACCTGGGATACGAGTTCACGACCTTCGCCACGCTGACGGTGGCGGGTGAGATCAAACGCTACTTCCGCGACAAAGGCACCGCGATCCGTTTTCCGAGGCGCCTCCAGGAGCTGCACGCGTCGGTGGTCCGCGTCAACGAGCAGATGAAGATCGAGCTGGGTCGCGAGCCGACGGTGTCCGAGCTGGCGGAGCGCCTCGGGGTCACCCCGGACGATGTGACGGAAGCGATGGAAATGGGACCTGCCTACGTACCTCTGTCACTCGACCAGCCGGTCGGGACGAGCGATGGGCAAGACAACCGATCCGTGGCGGAGCAGATAGGCAGCGCCGATCCCGAGCTCGAACGGGTCGAGATGCGCGACGTGCTCGATCGCGCCATGGAGCACCTGACGCCACGAGAGCGCGCCATCATGGCGATGAGGTTTTACGAGCAGATGTCTCAGTCGGAGATCGCGCGCCGTCTCGGGATCAGCCAGATGCATGTCTCTCGACTGCAGCGCGCCGCGCTGGAGCAGCTGCGCAAGTACGTGCCCCAGGAGAGCGCGGGCTGATGCCTCTTCTGGAAGAGGAAGCGCCAGGCGACCCCTACCAACTTTTCAGCAAATGGTTCGGTGAGGCCATGGACGCCGGCGCCCCGCAGCCCGACGCGATGACGCTGGCGACGGCAGGCGAAGAGGGACCGTCCGCGCGCATGGTCCTGTACAAGGGTTTGCGGAACGGCTCGTTCATCTTCTACACCAACTACGACAGCCGGAAAGGCCGCGACATATCTCATGACCGCCGGGCTGCGCTCGTCTTCTACTGGTCGGTCACACGGCACCAGGTGAGGGTTTATGGCGTCGTGCACAAGATCAAGCGCGAAGAGGCCGCAGTCTACTTTGCGACCAGGCCACGCGGCGCGCAGCTCTCCGCCCTCGCGTCGCCGCAGAGCAGGGTCGTCCGATCGCGTGGGGTGCTCGAAAGGAGAGTATTGGAGCTGGCGGCGCTGCATCCCGAGACGGTGCCAATGCCTCGGACCTGGGGTGGATACGCCCTCCGTCCGGTGTGGATCGAGTTCTGGGAAAACCGCGAAGACCGGCTCCACGACCGCCTTCGCTACACGGTGAACGACCGGGGCGCTTGGCGCATGGAGCGGCTCGCCCCTTAAACTCGGTTCACCCCCGTGACCGGGAACGAGATCCGCACACGCTTTCTAGAGCATTTCGCGAGTCGGGAGCATCTGGTCCTGCCTAGCGCGCCTTTGGTGCCGCAAGGCGACCCGAGCACGCTCTTCATCTCGGCCGGAATGCAGCCGCTCCAGCCCTACTACCTGGGCTTGAGCCGGCCGCCCGCGCCCCGTCTGGCCAGCGCGCAAAAGTGCCTCCGCACGGGCGACATCGAGGAGGTGGGGAAGACCGACCGTCACAACACCTTCTTCGAGATGCTCGGCAACTTCGCGCCGACAGGTGATTACTTCAAAGAGACGGCGATACCGCTCGCATGGGAGCTGGTTACGAAGGGGTTCGGCATGCCTGTCGAGCGGCTTCGCGTCACGGTGCATCCTTCAGATGACCAGGCTTTTGAGATCTGGACCAGCAAGACCTCGATCCCCGCCGAGCACGTGACGCGGCTTGGCGACAACTGGTGGGGACTCGGCCGCGGGCCGTGCGGCCCGGATTCCGAGATCTGGTGGGACCGCGGAGTCGAAGCGGGCTGCGGGCAGCCCGATTGCTACCCGGATCACTGCGCCCGCTTTACAGAGTTCTGGAACCTCGTGTTCCCGCAGTACGACCAGCGTGGAGACCTGTCCGGACCGCCGTCCACCGCCGAGTCGATCCAGCGTGGCATCGCCGACGGAGCGCTGGTGCCGCTCAAGCTGCCTGCGATCGACACCGGGATGGGGCTCGAGCGCATCAGCTTCATCCTCCAGGGCAAGACCAACGTGTTCGAGTCGGACGTTCTCGCACCGCTGGTCGAGTTCGTGCGCGATCACTGCAAGAAGCCGACGACGTTGTCCGAGCGGATCATCGCCGACCACGTCCGCGCCATGACGTTCTGCGTCGCGGATGGCGTCGTGCCGTCGAACGAAGGTCGCGGCTACGTTCTGCGGCGCCTCATCCGCCGCGCGGCGCTGCACGGGCGCAACGTCGGCTTGACCGCAAAGCTTTCGGACGGCGCGCGCATTGCCGTATCCATGTTCAAGGATCACTACGGCGAGCTCGCGGAGCGCGAGCGCGTGATAGTGGACGCCGTCGACGATGAGACCGCCAGGTTCAACCGGACGCTCGAGCAAGGCATGGAGCAGTTCCAGAAGGTCGCGTCCCTCGGCACGAAGATCGTCTCGGGCCCAGATGCCTTTCGCCTGCACGACACATTCGGTTTTCCACTCGAGCTGACGCGTGAACTGGCAGGAGAGCGTGGTCTTCTGATTGACGAGGAAGGATTCAAGTCAGAGATGGCCCTGCAGCGCGAGCGCTCGCGGCGCACATCGCCGCATCAATGGGCGTTGGTGAAGGACATACCGAAATCGGAGTTCACTGGCTATAACGAGCTGACCGCTGAAACGAAGGTTGTGGCCCTTCGCAGGAATGGCACAAGCCTCGAGAGCGCGCGCGAGGGCGACGAGGTCGTCGTCTTCCTCGAGCGATCGCCCTTCTATGCAGAGTCCGGTGGCCAAATCGGTGACACCGGAACCATCACCACGCCGAGCGGTCTGGTGCGTGTCGAGGACACGCAAAAGCCTGTTGAGGGCGCGATCGCGCACCTGGGCACCGTTGTCACGGGCGAAATCGTCAATGGCGAGAAAGCGTCCGCTTCGGTCGATGAAAAGCGCAGGCGCCAGATCATGCGTCACCACTCGGCCACCCACCTTCTGCACAAGGCGCTGCGCGAGACGCTCGGCGAGAACGTGGTCCAGAGGGGTTCGTGGGTCGGCCCCGACCACACGACTTTCGACGTCCCTCTGAACCGCGCCGTGACAAAGGAAGAGCTCGGCCGGATCAACCGGCGGGTGATGGAAAAGGTCCGCGCCGCGCTGCCGTTTCACGAGAGCCAGAAGCCCTACAAGGAAGCGGTCGCGCAGGGTGCGATGCACCTCTTCGAGGAGAAATACGGCGACGTCGTCCGCGTCGTGTGCTTCGGCGACTGGACCTGCGAGCTGTGCGGCGGCACGCACGTGGCGAACACGGCCGACATCGGGACGGCGATCATCGTCTCCGAATCGAGCATCGGGTCCGGGCTGAGACGCATCGACATGGTGGTGGGGGAGGCCGCCGATGACCTGGTGCAAAAAGATCGCGACCTGCTGTCGGAGCTCGCGAGGTCGTTCAACGCGAGCCCGGAGCAGCTCCCCGAGCGCCTTCAGGCACTGCGAGGCCAGCTGAAGGAGGCAGAGCGCGAGCTGGAGAAGCTGCGGGATCAGCTTCGGGCGGCCCGGGTTGGCGGCGGTGACGGCCTGGCCGTCAAGCACGGCCGGGTCGACTACGTGGCGGAGACGGTGGAGGCCTCCAGCATGGAAGAGCTGAGGGCTTACGCCGACCGCTACCTTGAACGGGTCAAATCAGGCGTCGTAACCCTTGTCGCCGGAGACAAGTTTGTCATCAAGGTGTCCAATGACCTCGTGCCGCAGTTCGATGCCACGCGCCTCAAAGAATTCTTCGGCCCCCGAAGCGGCGGCCGGCCTCAGCTGGTCAGCGGCAAGCTGACCGTCCCGGCGGACGAAGCATTCAAGCGGCTGGAAGACGCGCTGAAGTGACCAAGTTCAAGTTCCTGCGCAAGCGCAGCGACTACTACCGCCACTTCACCGTGCTCGACATCGGGACCGACCTGATCAAGGTCCTGGTCGTGCGCCGCGAGGGTCCCGACGGTGAAGTGCTCGGGGTTGGCCGCGAACCACAGGCTCCGGCCGCGATGTCGGGCGGCGCGATCGCCGACCTCGAGTCGGTCATCCAGTCCTGCAATAGAGCCCTCGAGTCGGCCGAGGACATGGCCAGGACGGTCCCGGGCCAGGTCGTGGTCGGCATCGCCGGCGAGCTGATCAAGGGGTTTTCCTCCACGATCGCCTATCCGCGCGAGAGCTCGAAATCGCGGGTCCGGTCGGGCGAGATGTCGACCATGCTCCAGATGGTCCAGCGGCGCGCTCTGCGCGAGGCGCAGCACCTCCTGGAGATGGAGCGCAGCTACGGCCAGCTCGAAGCGCGCCTGGTTCACTCCGCCATCACCAACGTGAGGGTGGACGGCTACCCGGTCACGAACCCGGTGGGCTTCACCGGGAAGAACCTCGAGGTCACGGTGTTCAACACGTTTGCGCCGATGACGCACATCGACGCGGTGGAGACCGTGGTGCGCGAGCTCGACCTCGAGCTGGCGGCCGCGGTCGCCCAGCCATACGCGTTGGCGCGGGCCTGCGCCAACGAGGAGATCTGGGCCGAGGGCGGCCTCTTCGTCGACGTCGGGGGAGGGACCACCGACGTGGCGCTCATCCGCGACGGGGGCGTGGAAGGCACCCGTATGTTCAACCTGGGAGGCCGCGCGTTCACGCGCCGCCTTGCGCTGGCGTTCGGCTTGAGCTACGAGGAGGCCGAGGCGCGCAAGCTTCGCCACTCTGAAGGCTTGCTGTCGGCCGAGCAGCACCGCCAGGTCTCCGAGCTGCTGAGCGCGGACGCCGAGGTCCTCCTGCAAGGGCTCGCCCTGAGCATCAGGGAGCTCTCGCGCGGCGAACGCCTGCCCGCCAGCATCTATCTGTGCGGAGGTGGAAGCCTCCTTCCCGAGCTGACTCTCGAGATGGTCAAGAACAACTGGGCCGCGGGTCTTCCGTTTCCGCGCGAACCGCGCGTGCGGCACCTGGTGCCGTCCGATGTGCGGAACCTGACCGACTCGACAGGGCAGCTTTCGAGCCCCCAGGACATCGCACCGATGGGCCTGGCGAACCACGCCTTGCGAACTGAAGCCGAGGAGCGCGATACGGTGAACACCGTCATGAGACGGGTCCTAAGCGCTATAAAAGTCTGACCAGAGTCCGAGGAGACCGCTAAACGCCATGGCAACAAACCCGATTTACGTCGAAACAGAGGAAGAGATTCCCGAGCTGGTTGAGCGACTTCGCCGCTACCACGGCGAGGACACGATGCTCGTCCTGCCGATGCGCTCGCGCATCGGACAGAGCCGCTTCAACTTCCAGCTGCTCCGCAACTACTCGGCCCGTCTCGGCAAGAGGGTCACAGTCGTCTGCGACGACCCGGCCGTGCAGAAGATGGCATCGGAGAGCGGATTCCCGGTGTTCGGGGCGGTGGGCCCAGAAGGCGAGGGCATCGCGTCCGAGCCGGAGGCGCCGACACCGATCCGGAAGTGGTGGCAGGGCCGCCGGCTAGCCCCAACCACGCACATCGGCATCGCCGCCCCGACGCGGCTCCTGACCAAGACCGCGACCGAGGTGAAGCCCGGGCGCTTCCTTCTCTACGTGACGGCGGTCACGCTGATCGTGGTCGGCTTGTTCGCGGCCTTCGTCTTCATACCTTCCGCCTCGGTGACGCTGGTCGCGCCACCGGTGGCGTTCACCGAGAAGGACGTCGAGATCCAGGCCCAGCCCGGCAAGCCTCCGATCCACGTGAGACCCGTCACGATCAGCCACTCCAACTCGCAAGGGTTCAAGGTGACGGGCTCTATCGACGTCCCTCTGGCCCCGTCGACGGGCCAAGTCACCTATACGAACAACTGCAGTGCGGGCGGCCACACAGTCTCGGGACTGGTTGTCCTTAACGGTCAGCGGCTGCTGAATACAAACGGACTCGAGTTTGCTCAGACATCGGGGGACACACTTGTTCCCTGGGGCAAGTCAGTGTCAGGTGTAAGCGTCATGGCTGTGAAGCCTGGCTCAACGGGGAACGTTGGCGATCACACGATCACCCAGTTCAATCCAACCCGATATGACTGCATTCTGGTCACCAACCCGCTGGCGACAGGCGGTGGGACGGATCCGTCCTCCACTCCTCAGATGACCGTCGCCGACTTCGACGCCGCTCGAGCGCAGCTCGAGCAGGAGCTCCACCAGACGATCGCCCAGGAGCTTCAGGCCGGCGGTCAGGCTGGAGAGAAGCTCTCAGAGACCATCATCTTCGGCCCGCCGCAATTCACCACCGACCACCAGCCGAACGACAAGGTGCCGAGCTTCACCGGCACGATGACCGTGGGCGGTGAAGGTGACTTCTACACGGACGCCGATGTCGTCCAGGCCTACAAGGCCAACCTGTCAGTCAAAGTGCCCAACGACAAGCAGCTGCTGACGGAGAGCCCGATCGTGGTTACGTATCGCCTGCTGAGCTCGGCGAAGGGCGGATACCTGGTCTTTGTGGGGACCACCTCGGCGTACGTAGCGCCCAAGCTCGACGAGGCGAAGATCCGCGCCGCGATCGTCGGCCGGCCGGTGACCCAGGCCAGGTTTTACCTGGGGCAGCTGCCGGGCCTGCAGTCGGTCGCGATCAAGGAGGAGCCTCTCGCACTGCCTTTGATGCCTCTGTTGGACAAGCGCATCACGTTCCATTACCGGGTCGAATCGAGCGCCCCCTCTGCCGCAGCCGCGGCGCAAGGGGCACCGGCATCGCCGTCGCCGAAGCCAAGTCCCTAGTGCGGATCCTGGCGGTTGATCCAGGGTCGAAACGGGTCGGCATCGCGATCAGCGATCCGAGCGGGACGATCGCTCAGCCGCTGACGACGGTGGATGCCGAACCCGCCGATACCCTGGCAGCCCGCCTCGCGGAGATCGCAAAGCAAAACGAAGCGACGCGCATCGTCATGGGGCTGCCGCGCCGGCTCGACGGCTCTTACGGGCCGGAGGCCAGGGCCGCGCGCGAGCTTGCGGACGCGGTGCGCAAGGCCTCTGGCCTGCCAGTCGAGCTGCTCGATGAGCGCCTGACCACGGTTGCGGCGGAACGGTCGATGATTGCGGCCGGCGCCCGGCGCGCGAAGCGGCGTGCAACAGTCGACCGCGTTGCCGCCGCGCTTCTTCTCCAGTCACATCTCGACCGGAAGCGGTGAGCGACGAAATCACGTTGATCGACGAGTCCGGCGTCGAGCGCCGTTTTCGCATGCACGACGCGTTCGACCTCGAAGGGGTGTCGTACTACCTGGTCGAGGACGTCACCGACCCTGATCGCGTGCTGCTGCTTCGCGAAGGGGCAGGCGGCCTGGAGACGGTCGACAGCGACGACTTCAAAAAGGTGATGCAGGCGCTGGAAGAGGACAGAGTCGAATGAGCCGGCTGATCGCCGTGATCGTGATCCTGGCGCTGCTGGGCTTCGGCACCTCTCGGGCGATCGACTGGTGGAACTTCAACGTCAACACACCGGTCTCCAGCACGAGCCACAACGTCCCGTTCCATGTCGATCCTGGCGAGACCCCATCCCAGATTGGCACCGAGCTCTACGACCAGAAACTCATCCGGAACACGATCGCCTGGGACATCTATGAGCGCGTGACCAACGCCGGCCCAAAGTTCCAGTACGGCGATTTCAAGCTCAACACGAACATGTCGATGGCCCAGATCGTCGTTGAGCTGCAGCACGGTCGCCCTAATGAAAAGACGATCACATTCCCGGAGGGTTTTCCGCTCCGCTATCAAGCGCAGCTCGTCGAGCAGAAGAAGTTCGGGACCGCGCCCAACTACATAGCGGGTGCGGACTATCTGAAGGCCGCGCAGGACACGGGCTGGGCGTCGCTGTACAGCTTTCTCCCGAAGCAGTCCAGCAACACCGCGTACCCGTTCGAGGGGTTCCTGTTTCCCGACACTTACCTGGTCGACCCCGCGGCCGGGGCGCGAGGCCTGGTCAAGGAGCAGCTCGACCAGTTCAACACCGTCTTCACGGCCGACTGGCGCGCTCAGATCGCTCAAGCCACGTCGGCGCGTCCGGCGGAAGACATAAATTCCATCGTGATCCTCGCCTCGATGGTCGACCGCGAGGCCAACAACAAGACCGCAACCGACAGGGGCAACGTTTGCAGCGTCTACTACAACCGGCTGGCGATCAACATGCCGCTCGGCGTCGATGCGACGCTGCTGTACGGCCTGGGCCGCCTTTCTCCCGAGCCCACCGGGACAGAGCTGGCGATGGACAACCCCTACAACACGCGCAAGCACGCCGGGCTTCCGCCGAGCGCGATCAGCAACCCCGGCCGAGACGCGCTGAATGCGTGCATCAACCCGCCGAAGACCAATTACCTCTTCTACTTCACAGACAGGCAGGGCACGACGCACTTCGAGACCAACCAGCGCGACTTCGATTCCGACGTGCAGAAGTACGGAACGAGCGGAAGCTGAAGCTGAAGCTGTTTCTGCTCGGAAACGGGATCACCTACTCACGGAGTCCGGCCATGCAGAACGCCGCCTTCCAGGCGCTTGATATGGAATGGACCTACGACCTGCTCGACGTGCCTCCTGACAGGCTCGCGAGCGCGGTCGAGGGGCTGCGTGCTCAGGACGTGGCCGGCGCCAACGTCACCATCCCGTACAAGCAGGCGGTGATGAATCAGCTCGACACCACAGCACCCGACGCTCTGCGCGCCCGCGCGGTCAACACCATCGTCAACGACGGCGGCCGGCTCGGCGGCTACAACACGGACATCCCCGCGATCCGCGAGGCGGCAGAGCAAGTGGGTGTCGAGCCGCGCAGCGCGAACGTGGTCATCCTCGGCGTGGGGGGGGCCGCCCGGGCGACCGCGGTGGCGCTGGAGGGGGCGCATGTCACCTTCGTCGCGCGGAATCCGCAGGACGCCGACGTACCCGGCAAGGTCGTCAGCTGGACCGATACCTCGGTCGCCACGCTGACCAGGTCGGCCGACCTGCTTGTCAACGCCACGCCGCTCGGCCGTCGGGAGGAGATGCCGCTGCGGCCCGCGGCGCTGCCGCGGTCCGGCGCCGTGATCGACCTCGTCTACGTCAGCGGCGGAACGCCTCTCGTGCGCAAGGCCCGCTCGCTTGGCCTCGCCACGGCGGACGGATGGGAGATCCTGCTCGCCCAGGGGGCCGTCTCATTCCTGCTGTGGACCGGCCGCAGCGCGCCGATCGAGGCGATGCGGCAAACTCTCCAGCCGTGAACCCCTATCTGACCGCTGTCTTGTGGGCCATCGTCGGCGCGGCCGCGGGCTGGGGAGCGAGGTGGGGCTCGCTCAAGCTCGCAAAGCTCGAGGAGCTCGAGTCAGGCCACAAGTGGTGGCAGGAGTACGGCCCGCCTGTGCTCGCAGCGGTGGTCTTCGGCGTCTACGCCTTGCAGATCAGCCCGTTCCCGCTCCTCGTGGTGCGCAGCGTCTTCGGGCTGGTCCTGGTGCAGGTGATCTTCTTCGACTTCGAGCACCACCTCATCCTCGACCGCGTGATGTTCCCCGCGATGGCGCTGGCCCTCCTGGTCAGCCTCTCGCCCCTGATTGGCGGTTTGGGTCTGTGGCATCAGGTGTGGTGGGCCGGGCTCGCGACGGGTTTGGGCGCCGGCCTTTTGTTCGTGCTCCTTGCCCTGGTCGGTTCGGCGATCTTCAAGGCCGAGGCGCTCGGCTTCGGCGATGTCAAGCTGGCTGCATTCATGGGTCTCCTGCTCGGCTGGCCGTACACCGTGACCGCCATGTTCTACGGCGTGCTGCTCGCGGCGATCGGCGCCATCGCGTTCATCGTCACGCACCGCTCGCTGAAAGGCACGATCGCCTACGGGCCATATCTGTCGGCGGGAGCCCTACTGATGCTGTTTCAGCCTCTCAATTGATGCAGAATCATCGCCCATGAGCAAGCTCCTCCCCGGCGAGAACCTCGTCCTCAAGGATCACCCGCACTGGATAACGCTCATCAAGAGCCTGATCGTGCCGGTGGTCCTCCTGATCGTCGTCGCCGTCGCCGACTTCACCATCCTCGGTCCCGACTACGGCTTCTACACCCCGAACCTCCGCAAGGTCCTGAGCGGCCTCGTGGTCGCGATTGCGGTCGTCTGGTTTGTCGTGGTGTGGATCCGCTGGCAGTCGATCACCTATACGCTGACCGACCAGCGAATCAAGATCGAGAGCGGAGTCTTCGGCCGCCAGGAAAAAGTCATCCCGATCGACCGCGTCCAGGACTGCACCACCAAGCAGTCGGTGATCGGCCGGATCTTCGGCTATGGACGGGTGGAGGTCGACGCCGCTGGCGCGCAGGGCGCCGAGGTCCTCGACCATCTGCCGAAACCGGGAGACTTCCGCGACCAGGTTTTCATGCTCTCCGAGAAGCGGCGCGGTGGTGGTACGCCGGCGGCGCCCCCAACTACGGCTGTCCCCGCCAATCCCAGCGGCCTGTAAGCGATAGCCGGGCGCAAACCGCTCGCGCTGCTCGGCTTCATGGGTTCGGGCAAGACCGTAGTCGGCGCACTTGCGGCGCAGCGGGCGAATGCACCATTTTTTGACCTTGACCATCTGGTCGAGGACAAGGCCGGCATGTCGATCGCCGAGATTTTCGCCACCCACAGCGAGGAGGCCTTCCGCGCCCTGGAGAAGGAAACCCTGCCCACAGTGCTCCAGCCCGATTCGGTCGTCGCCCTGGGCGGAGGGGTCGTCCTGGACGACGACAACTGGCGCCAGATCTGCCGCGAGGCGATGACCGTGTTCCTCGACGTACCCTTCGAGACGATCTGGGAACGCATCCGCGACCTGCCCGGACGGCCTCTGATCACGAGCCGCACCGAGCCGGAGGTCCGGGCCCTCTACGAGGTTCGCCGGCCGCGCTACGAGGAGGCCACGTATACGGTTGATGGCAGGCAGCCGGCGGGCGCGCTGGCCGACGAGGTGCTGAAGCTTTGGTCCGTCTGATCCTCGATTCGTCGACCGGCGGCTACCCGGTCCTGATCGGCACCAACCTGGGGCGCGAGCTCCGCAACGTCATCACGCGTCTTGACCCGACGGGGGCGGCGATCGTCACCGACACGAACGCGCGGCCGTACGCGGTGAAGGTCGCCAAGGCGATCAAGCGGGCCGGGTTGAAGACCGCCATCCACGCCATCCCGGCGAGCGAGCGCTCGAAGTCGATCGAGCAGCTGCAGAACGTGCTCGGGTTCCTGGAGCGACAGCAGATAGACCGCGGTGGGATCGTGATCGCGGTCGGGGGCGGGACTGTGGGCGACCTGGCTGGATTCGCGGCGGCGGTCTGGCAGCGCGGGGTGCGGCTGGTCGCGATCCCCACCACGCTGCTCGCGATGGTCGATTCGAGCATCGGAGGCAAGACCGGGGTCAACGGCCGGAAATCGAAGAACGCGATCGGCGCGTTCTGGCAGCCCTCGGCAGTCATCTCGGACATCGCGACGCTCGAATCGCTTCCGGCGGCGAATTACCGGGATGCGTTCGCCGAGGTTGTAAAGTACGCCGTCGCCATGGACCGAGGCCTTTTCGACCTGCTGCAGCGAAACAGCCCGCGCCTGCTCGAGGGCGACGCCTCCATGCTGGAACGAATCATCTTCCGCTGCGTCGCGGCCAAGGCGCTGATCGTCGCCAAGGACGAGCGGGATCGCGGCCCAAGGGCGATCCTGAACTACGGGCACACCGCCGGCCATGCGCTGGAGGCGGCGACCGGTTTCCGGATCACGCACGGGCGCGCCGTGGCGTTCGGCATGCGGGTCGCGGCCCGCATCGCGCTGTCCAGGGAGCTGTGCAGCAAGCGCCTCGTCGAGTCGCAGGACGCGCTGCTGGAAGCGTTCGGGCTGCATGACCGGCCGCCGCACGTCGAGCCGAAGCGGGTCCTTGCCGCCATGGCGCTCGACAAGAAGGCACGTCGGGGCAAGGTGGCCTGGGTGATGCCGCGGCGGATCGGCCATGCCGAGGTCGGCCACGCCATCCCGGGTGCGCTGGTGCGCCGCGTGGTCACGAGGTCGCTGGCATGAAGCGGGTCGTCGTGGTCAACGGACCCAACCTGAACCTGCTCGGCACGCGGGAGCCTCATATCTACGGCACCAGATCACTGAAGGACCTCGAAGAAACGGTGCGCTCCAAGGCCAAGAGCCTCGACCTCGAGGTGATCTTCTACCAGAGCAACCACGAGGGCGAGATCATCGACTTCCTGCAGAAGCACGCTCCGGGCTCGGCCGGCATCGTCATCAACCCGGCCGCGCTCACCCACTACTCGGTCGCCCTCTACGATTGTCTTCAGGCGCTGGCGCTGCCGGTCGTGGAAGTCCACATCTCGAACATCCACGCGCGCGAGGAGTACAGGTCCAAAAGCGTGACCGCCCGCGCGGCCCGCGGCGTGATTACGGGGCTCGGTTTTGCGGGATATGAGATGGCATTGGATTTTTTGTCGAAACAAGAATGATTTCAAGCAACGATTTCCGCAACGGGACGATGTTCGAGATGGACGGCCAGCTGCTGTCCATAGTCAGCGTCGAGCACATCAAGCTCGCGCGCGCCGGCGCGGTGATCAAAGCCAAGCTGCGCAACGTGCTGACCGGCTCGATCTTCGAGCAGAGCTTTCGCAGCGGTGACAAGTACAAGACCGTCCGAATCGACAGCACGGAGGCGACCTACTCCTACTCCGACGGCACGCACCACTACTTCATGGACACCAAGACCTACGACCAGGTCCCGGTCGACGAGGAGATGCTCGAGTCGGTGCTGCCGCTGTTGAAGGAAGGGAGCACGGTATTCCTGCAGCGCTACCAGGACCGATTGATCGGCGTCGAGCTGCCGATCAACGTCGATCTGAAAGTCGTCTCGACCGATCCTGGATACAAGGGCGACACCGTGTCGGGCGCCACCAAGCCGGCGAAGCTCGAAACCGGGGCGACGGTGCATGTGCCGCTGTTCATCCAGTCGGGGGACGTGATCCGGGTCGACACGCGCGACCACTCTTACATCGAGCGCGCCTAAACCGCTTTTCCTTCCCCACTAGTGGGGAAGGTGGCCCCGCCGCAGCGCGGCCGGGCCGGATGGGGGCTCTCGGGCGTGTAGGATCAGTCGGTTATGAGTGAGAACGGTTCGCTGGGGGCGGTCCGTGTGGCCAACGAGGTGATCGCAAGCATCGCCGCGCTGGCTGCGCAGGAAGTAGAAGGTGTGGACGGCATGGACGAGGCCGCGGCCCGTCATTTCGGTGACTGGGTCCGCCGCCAGGCGGCGCATCGCGGAGTCCGTGTGCACATCGAGGGCGATCGTTCGATCCATCTCGAGGTGTTCATCACCGTCGCCTCGGAGGCCAAGCTCGCTGATGTGGCCGCGGCCGTGCAGGCCAACGTCGTGGAGGCCACGGAGCGGATGCTCGGCCTGGAGGTCGGTGAGGTCAACGTGTTCGTCTCGAGCGTCGCCTTCGCCACGTAGACAGTCCGTGGGGAAGCGCCACCAGGCAAGAGAGCTGGCGCTCAAGGTCCTGTTTCAGCTGGAAGGCACCGGCGATGATCCCGACGAGGTGCTGCGGTACCACGCGTCCGAGGGCGCCGCGACCGAGGAGATCGCGAACTTCGCGGGCCAACTCGTTCACGGTGTGATCGCAAATCGGGAGAAGCTCGACGCGATCCTCAGTGACACGTCCGAGCACTGGAAGCTCGCACAGATGGCAAAGGTTGACCGCATCATCCTGCGCATCGCGGTGTACGAGATCGCAATCGACCGGCGCGTCCCGACGAAAGCCGCGATCAACGAGTCGATCGAGCTCGCCAAGACGTTCTCGGGCGAAGAGGCCGGGCGTTTTGTGAATGGAATCCTCGGACGGGTGGCGGCGACCGCGACTTGAGTCAGGCACCGTCGCTCGACGATCTGCTCGCCGACCTCGAATCGACCATCGGAAACCTCGCCGATGGCAAGGCGCCGCTGGACGAGCTCGTCGCCGCTCACCAGCGCGCGTTGCGGCTGCTGACCGAGGCGCAGGCTCGCCTCGCGGCGCTCCGGGCCCGCGCCGACGAAACCGCACAATTGCTCTCCGAGTGAAATACCTGCTCGCGCCGCTGATCGCCTGGGGCATCGCGCAGATCGCCAAGCTGACCCTGTACTCGGTTCGGCAGCGCCGGCTGAATCTGCGGGTCCTGGCCGAGACAGGTGGCATGCCGAGCAGCCACAGCGCGATCGTGATGGGGCTGACCACCGCTATCGGTAAATATGCCGGGCTCACTTCCGCTCCGTTCGCGATCGCCCTTATCTTCACGTTCGTGGTGATGTACGACGCGGCCGGCCTTCGCCGGGCTGCCGGGCGCCAGGCGGAGGTGTTGAACCGACTGGTCGAGGATCTCGTCCACATGCGAGGCGTCCAGGAGGCGAGGCTGCGCGAGCTGCTGGGCCACACGCCGATGGAGGTCCTGGTCGGTGCGGTGATCGGGCTCGTGGTCGGACTGATCCCGTGGGCCGGCTAGCTGGCTGGATCGATGCCGCGCCTTGACGTGCTGGTCACGAAGAGCGGCTTCGCCGAGTCGCGCCAGCGGGCGCAGGCCTTGATCCTCGCGGGCAAGGTCCGGGTCGCGGGCGAGACCGTGCGCAGCCCGGCACGGAGCGTGAGCGAAGACGCGTCTATCGCGGTCGACTCTGAACCCGGCTACGCGAGCCGAGGCGCCCTCAAGCTCGCCCCCGCGCTCGACCGATTCGGCGTCGATCCGGCGGGCCGCGTCTGCGCTGACATCGGTGCATCGACCGGAGGCTTCACGGACGTGCTGCTGCGCCGCGGGGCCGAGAAGGTCTACGCCCTGGACGTGGGGCGGGGCCTGCTGCACTGGCGCCTGCGACAGGATCCGCGGGTTGTGGTCATCGAGCGTGTCAACGCGCGAGACCTCGAATCTTTTCCTGAACCCGTTTCCCTGGTCGTGATCGACGTCTCCTTCATCGGCCTCGAGAAGGTGCTCCCGGCCGTGCGCCGCGCCGCGCCCGATGCGGAGGTCGTTGCTCTCTTCAAACCGCAGTTCCAGGTCGGGCGCTCCGAAGTGGGGAAGGGCGGCATCGTCAGCGATGCATCCGCGATCGAGGCCGCGCTTGAGAGCTTCCGTGAGTGGTGCTGGGCCAATCGATACACCGTGGCCGGCGAGGCGCCGTCCGAGGTGACCGGCGCCGAAGGCAACCGCGAGATATTCGTCCACCTGAGGCCCGCGTTATGAAGATCTGCCTCATTCGGGGTTCTGGTGTCGAGCAAAACGAGGTCGACAGCGTCTTTCACTCGATGAAGGCGCGGCAGATCGAAGCCGTCGAGCTGAAGCGGGAGGCGAAGGCTGAGGTGGTGGCCCAAGTCTTGCGGGAAACCGACCTTCTCCTGACGCTGGGCGGCGACGGAACTTTCCTCGCCGGCGCGCGCGTGGCGGCTCCGCGCGACATCCCGATCCTCGGCGTCAACCACGGGCACCTCGGCTTCCTGACCGAGATCGAAGCCGAAGAGATGCAGAGCGGCCTCAGTCGTTACCTGGACGGCGAGTACCGGATCGAAGCGCGGACGATGCTGGAGGTCACGCTGGCTCGCAAGGGGCAGCGGATGGTGCACGAGATCGGCTTGAACGAGGTTGTCGTGGACCATTCGGGCGAGGCACGAATCCTGCGTCTCGAGATCGATGTCGGGGGGCAGCGCGTTGGCGTGATCGACGCGGACGGCGCCATCGTGGCCACCGCAAGCGGATCCACCGCTTACGCGTTGGCCAGCGGGGGCCCGATCCTGGAGCCGTCACTCGAAGACCTGGTGCTCGTCCCTATGAGCCCGTTTGCGCTCACAGTGCGGCCGATCGTCTTTGCGCCGGGAAAGGAGATCAGCCTGACGGTCGTGCGCGGCCCCGCCGAGATGCGGGTGGACGGCCAGGGTCGCGGACACGAGGTGGCGATCGGAGACGTGGTCAGCTGCGGATCACATGCGAAGCGCCTCAAGGTCGTCCGGTTCAGCCCGCCCGAGAGCTTTTACCTCCGGCTCGCAGACAAGCTGGGTTGGGGCCGGCCCCTGGTTCCCAAAAAGTAGTTTGCTGAAGGAGCTCAGGGTCCGCGACCTGGCCCTGGTCGCGGAGTCCAACGTGAGGTTCGGCCCGGGCCTGAACCTGCTCACCGGCGAGACCGGTAGCGGCAAGTCGCTGATCATCGACGCGCTCAGCCTGGCGCTCGGCGCGCGTGGCGGCGCCGACCAGGTCCGTCACGGCGCGGAGCGCGCGAGCATCGAGGCCGAATTCGACCTGGTCGTGCTGCAGCGCGAGATCGGCAAGCGCGGCGCGGCGCGTGTCGATGGCCGTCCCGCGACTCCGGCGCAGCTACGCGAGGTCGGCACCAACCTCGTCGCGATCCACGGCCAGCACGCGCACCAGGCACTGCTCGACAGTGATACCCAGACCGAGCTGCTCGACGCCTATGCCGCGGCGCTCGAGGTGCGCGCCGCAGTCGCGACCGCGCACGCGGCCTGGGTCGCCGCGGTCAGCTCCCTGCGCGATCTGGACCAGCTGCGGTCGCGCGGAGAGAGGGAGCAGGAATACCTGCGCTGGCAGCTGGAGGAGCTGCGCAAAGCCGACCTCAAACCTGGCGAGGACGAAGCGCTCGGCGCAGAGCGAACCGCGACGCGTCATGCGGCAAGACTGGCGGAGCTCGGACAACAGGCGCTGGACGCCCTCCGCGAGGAAGGATTGACGCGGGCCGCGGTCGCGATCGGGTCCGCCGCGTCGCTCGACGTACGGCTGGCCGAGCAGGCGACGCGGCTGGGGTCGCTCGCAGAGGAGATGGCGGACGTCGCCGCGACCATGCGCCGCTATCTCGAGCTCCTCGAATCCGACCCCAACCGGCTCGAGGAGATTGAGTCGCGGCTGGCCGTGCTCGACGGGATCAAGCGCAAGTACGGCGGCTCGATTGAATCGGCGATCCAGGACCGTGACCGGCTCGAGCTTCAGCTCGGCGCGACCGAGGACCTCGACTCCGCC
>VBDS01000124.1 GCA_005889085.1 Chloroflexota bacterium
GGCGCCGCGCCGACCTCGAAGCCGCCGCGACTCATCTGACGAAAGCACGCACCTCCGCCGGGCGCAGGATGGAGAAGGCTGTGGCGGCGGAGCTGCAGGGGCTGCGCCTGGAGGGGGCGCGCTTCGAGGTCGTCCTCGTCAAGAGCCCGGACATCGGGCCGGCAGGCGCCGAGGCTGTCGAGATGATGTTCTCGGCCAACCCGGGCGAGCCTGTCGCGCCGCTGGCGAAGGTGGCC
>VBDS01000125.1 GCA_005889085.1 Chloroflexota bacterium
ATCAAGACGGTCGGCGCCGACGCAGACCGGCTGCCCACGCTCGTCTTCGACGAGGTCGACGCCGGCATCGGCGGAGAGGCCGCGATCCAGGTCGGCCTGCGCCTCAAGGCTCTGGGCGCGAGCCATCAGGTGCTGGTCGTGACGCACCTCGCCCAGATCGCGTCCTTCGCCGACCATCACCTCCTGGTCGAGAAGACACCCGGACGCGATGGCCGCAACGTCGTCCGGGTGCGAGAGCTGACGAGCGAAGAGGAGAAAGCGCGCGAGCTGGCGCGAATGATGAGTGGCGGTGTGACCGCGAAGGCACTTGCTCGGGCTCACGAGCTTCTCGAAGAGGCTCATCGGTAGTTGGCCACGAGCGCTGCGTTTCGCCTCGTTGTA
>VBDS01000126.1 GCA_005889085.1 Chloroflexota bacterium
TGGAGCTTTTGGAGTGGCGATCTCAGAACCCATCACGTTCGACGTCTTCTTCGACTACCTGTGCCCGTTCGTCTACCGGGCGGCTGGACTCATCGAGGCAGTGCAGCGCTCGAGCCGGCATGACATCGATGTTCGGTGGAGGTATTTCTCGCTCACGCAGGTGAACTCCAAGGATGACGGCTGGACGGTGTGGAGTGCGCCGGCGTCGGAAAAGGTGAAAGGGCGGCTCGCCTTCAAGGCCGCCGAGGCGGCGCGCCGCCAGGGACGTTTCGACGCCATCCACCGGCCCCTTCTGCTCGCCAGGCATCGCGACCGGCTCGACCTCGACGAGCCGGAGGTGGTGGCGCGGGTGGCTGCGGAGAACGGGCTCGAGGTCGACCGCTTCCGGCGCGACCTGGGTGACCCACAGATCCTGGAGGCGCTGGCCCGTGATCACCTGCAGGGCGTGACCGAGTTGGGGGTGTTCGGCACACCGACGTTCGTCTTTCCTGATGGGGCATCCGCCTACGTCCGCCTTTCGGAGCCGGTCGAGGGTGATGGCGCCGTGGAGGTGTTCGACCGCCTCCTGGCGGTAGCCGCGTCCGAGCCTCGGATCCTCGAGATCAAGCGCCCGCGCCGGCCCACGCCGCTCTGATCCCGTTTCGGGTGCTCTGAAGGCGCCCGGAGTTTCCAGTACAACGGAGTACTGAAAGATGCCGGGAGCTGAAAATCACATGGTTTCCGGTGCCACGAACGACATATGGCGGACGTGGTTGATGACTGGCGTCCGGCGAGACCATGTCGACCGCCGCAGGATGCGCGGGGCCCACAAGGGACTGAAGAAAATTCTCCTCGAGGGCGTACGCAACGGCGACGAGCGTCCTCATGCGTGGCAGGACTTTTCCGGCGCGATGATCCGCCATGCGGTGGACGAAGCCATCCGTTCCCTGCCGCACGAGGACAACCGGGTGGTGAAGCTCGCTTACTTCGGCGGCTACTCGAACCGCGAGATCGCACACGAGGTCGGAATGACGGAGGGGACGGTGCAACGCCGATTGCGGCGCGCACTGTCCGCGATCAGCGAGCACGTCCAGCAGGGGCGCACGCAGGCGAGGCGCGCCTTTTGCGCGCTGACGATCTGGCTCTCCAGCCGGTGGCTCCAGGACAGCGCTCACCACGCCGTCCAGGTCGCGGTCGTGGCCAGCGCGACGCTCATTATCGTTGCCCAGCCGCATCTCGACCCACGAGCTGCCCCGGTCGGGCCGGCGCTTTCGCACCCGAGCGTGAAAGTGCCGGTGGTGCCACCGGTGCCCTCGCCCACAACCCCGGCAGATCGAGGGCGTGTCGCGGTGCCCGCGGTCCAGGCGCCCGTTCAACCGCCGGCGGTGAGCGTGCCTGTAAACGTGCCGGTGACGGTGCCCCCATTGCCGCCGCTCCCCATCAAGGTCAAGCCGCCCGCGCTCTAGCCGTTTCGCGCGTAGATCACGACTCCCTCGATAGTCGCGACCCGGTGGTATCCGAACGCCACGATGCCGTACAGCGCCGGATAGTTTTTCATCGGGTACATCGAGAAGTCACTCCAGTCTGCGGCTGAGGTATCGACGATGAGAACCGGCGGGTTCGCCCCCAGGTCCGCCTCCAGGAGCGGCCACACATCGGGCGACGTGTCCCAGTTGTTGGGTGGCAGGCTGGAACCGCGGTCAAAGCCTCGCAGGAAGCCGGGAAACCGGCTCGCCATGGCGCGGTCCGACTCGACATAGAGGGCCGGCCAATCGCCCCACACGAAGACTCGGTCGGAAGGTGATGTGTGGGCGGCGATGTACGAGGCAACGGCCACATGCTGCGGCCCGGGCGGGCTGAAGTCGTAGGTGAGGGGATCCGCCGTCATATCGAACAGCCACCAGGCGGCCGCGGGAATGACCACGCCGGCGACCGCCGCCGCGGTCACCGTCCTGCTCAGCTGGAAGCGGTCGAAGGCCAGGCCGGCGAGGACCGCCAGCGGGCCCATCGCCTGGATGAAGTAATGCCACGAAAGGTGTCCGCCCGCGAGCGACCCGACGATCGCCAGGGCCAGCCAGGCGACCATCAAGCGGACCTCGACGCTGAGCGTTCGCCATCGTGTGGCCAGCGCGATCGCTGCGATCCAAATGACAGCCATATCGACGACGAAAGGAACGACGCTGTCTTTCGCGCGCTGCCACACATAGAACGGCGTCCAGTTGGCGGATGCGTATCCGATGAGGGTTCCTATCGTCCAGCGCCAGAAGCCGCTGAGCGAGCCGGTGAAAGCAATGAGGCCGGCGCCCACTACGAGCCCGGCGAGCAGGCCGGAGGTGAGCACCTGCGCCGCATGCCACCGGCGATCCCGAGGCTCGAGCCAGAAGACGGCGAGCCCGACCAGCAGGACGTTGATCGCCGCCGACTGGCGGAAGGCGCCGGCGGCCACGAGGAGCGCGCCGGTCCAGAACCAGCGGCGGCGGAGCATCAAAAGGGCGGACGCGCAAAGCGGAAGCATCATGAAGATCTCGGTGTTGGCGCGGCGAGTAGGCGGGGATTTCCCGCCGCGGTCAAAACGCCGTAGAACAGCGCGGCGAGAATACCTGCGCGCGTACCGGCCAGATCGCGACCGATGAGGAAGATCAGCACGCACGTCGCCGCCATCGCGACAAAGCCCACCGCATGCACGGCGGTCATCTGGTAGGCACCGAAAAGCCGGAAGGTGAGGGAGTAGATCCAGAAGACTCCAGGCGGCTTGTTGTCGACGCCGCCCGAGTCATAAAGCCCCCCGCCCAGGTTCATCAAGACCGCGATCGAACCGTAGATCGCCTCGTCGCCATCCAGCAGGCGATGCAGGAAGGAGGGCAGATGCGCGACCATTATCGGTAGACCTGCCGCCACTGGCCAGGCCACCCGCTGCCAAGAAATTGTCAGTCGGGGGGCGGACATGCGTTTCGGAATATAGAAACGTTTGCCGGTCGTGAGGTAGGTTCGGAAACCGGGGGGTCGAATTGTTTAGCGTTGTAAATACAGCCGACAGGCGAAGCTGGGTCGTCCTGGCATTCGCCGTGGTCGCGTTTGCCCTGGCGCTTGATCTGGTCGTGCCCCACGGCGACCCGATCAGCGTCGACTTTCACACCTACGTGGCGGCGGGCCAGGTCGGCCTCGAGAAGGGGTGGTCGCACATCTACGACCAGACCATCGTCGGGATCGAGCAGAAGGAATTATCGCCGGGCCAGATTGCGCAACCGTTTCTCAGCCCGCCGACCGTCGCATACATAACAGCCCCCCTCGCGTGGCTGCCCTACAACACCGCCTATGCCGTGTGGGCCTTGATCCTCTTCCTGACCTTTGCCGCCGCCCTGGCCTGGGCAGGCATCAGCAAAGGATGGAGCCGTTGGATCGCCGTCGTAGGCGCTCTGGGCCCATGGTGGGTGATGCACGCCGTCAACGTCGGCCAGATCGTCCCTCTCGAGGCCGCGGGATTGGTGATCGCCTGGCGGCTGGCTCGTGACAGACGTGATGCGCTGGCCGGGCTGGCGCTGTTGGCGATTCTCTTCAAACCGAACAACGCGATCCTCGTCCCATTCGCACTGCTGTTTGCGTGGCGGTTGCGGTTGTTCGCCACGTGGGCCGGCGCGTCTGCCGCCGTCCTTCTGCTGGTTTTGCTGACAGTCGGAACCAGCGGCATGACCGACTACGTGACCCAGCTGCGCGGACCCTTGCCGAAGGGCGCCGACGACCTGACCCTGCACGGCGCGCTGGCGGCGACAGGCGCGCTTGCTGCTGTCCTGCGGGTCCTCATCATCGGCGCGGTGCTTGCCGCCGCATACAGGCTGCGACGGTCGCCGGGCCTGGTCATTCCACTGGCCATCATCGGCTCGCTCATCGTTGCGCCGTACCTGCACGCGTCAGACCTCTGCATGCTGGCGGCTGCCGGATGGATGGTCTGGGAAGAGCGGCCGGCATGGAGCTGGCGTGCTCCCCTGGTGGCGGTGTGGGTCCTCGCCAGCCCCTATCTCTACCTGCGCGGGGAGAGTCCGCACCTGCGCCAGTGGCCGTGGTTCGAGATCGCGCTCCTGCTCTTCCTCCTGGTCGCCGCCTGGTGGCCGTTAACAGGCGGGGCTGACTCCAGGAGACGCGCCCCCGCATAATCAGGTCGCCCGCCGCCACCCCCTGGGAGACCTGTTGCCACTCGACATCCATGAAGTAGTAGGACCGATTCGTGTGCTCGCCGGACCGGGCACAGGCAAGACCCACGCTCTGGTCGACCTTTACGAGCAGGCGGTGCGCGAGGGGATCGCCGGTCGCGACGAGATCCTCGTCCTCACGTTTTCGACCGGCGCCGCGGGCGAGATCGCGCGCCGGATCGACGATCGCCTGAAGGACGACTACGGAGAAGCGTGGATCTCGACGTTCCACAGCTTCTGCGCCCGCCTCCTACGCGACCATGCGCCTGATCGCGAGCGCCTGCTCCTGAACGGATTCCAGGAATGGGTCGTCATGCGCGACGTTCTGGCGGGCATCGACTCCGAAATGCTCGGGGCGCTGGCCGGCGTGCGCGGCTCGGACGCATTCGCGCGCGACTTGCTTGCCTTCGTGGCGTTGATGAAGCAAAACCTCGTCCATCCTGCAGCCCTGCAGCTGGCGGTGGAGGCGAGCGCAGGCGAGCGCCTGCGCGTCCTCGCTTCTGTGCACCAGGCCTATCAAAAGCGAATGCAGGAAGCCAGTCTCTTCGACTTTCGCGACCTCATCTCCGGATCCATCGAGCTCCTGCAGTCGAATCCCGCGCTGCGCGACCGCATGCGCTCGAAGTTCAAGATCGTCCTCGTCGACGAGTTCCAGGACGTGGACCCGGCGCAGTTCGAGCTGCTGCAGCTCATCGCTCCGCCGGAGCTCAATCCCAGGCTGGTCGTGGTCGGCGACCCGGACCAGTCGATCTACGGATTCCGGGGAACGGTTCCGCGCCTGCTGAGCCATGGCTTTGGCGCCGCCTACGGACCTGCGACGCGACACCTCGAGATCTGCCATCGCTCCTCGCAGGAGGCGCTGGACGCCGGCGAGCGTCTCCTCGCCGCAACCCAGCCTGGCCGAACACCTCGAGTGCTGGTCGCCGATTCAACTCGGCGCGCGCCGGCGGTCGTGCTGGCGCGCGAGGCCGACCCCGTCGACGAGGCGTTCTTCTGCGCGCGGGAGATCAAGCGCCTGCACGCAGAGTGGCCCGAGCTCCGCCTGCGTGACTTCGCGATCGTTCTGCGCAGCACGACGGCTCTCGGTCCGCCGTTCGAAGAGGCGCTTCGCGCCCTTGGCCTCGCTTATGAGGTTCGCGGCTGGGGCGCCACCGCGCGCAACGAGGTGGTGCGCTTTCTGGTCGGCTACCTCGAGTCGCTGCGCCGGCCCGACGATCCCGACGCTTTCGAGAGCGCGCTGGCGTCGACCCTCGGCGGCGTCGGACCGCACACGGTCAGCCGGCTCCGCGCTTATGCGCTCGAGCGCGGTCGGCCGCTGAAGAAGGTCGTCGACAGGGTCATGTACGCACTCGTCGCGCGCGATCCCCAGCGCTATCCCCTGCCGTGGGGAGAGGCCACGCCAGACGAGGCTCGACCCGAACCGGACTTCATGGGATTCCTGAGCGATGACGAGCTCGATGCGCTGCACCGGGCGATGCTCGTGCGCCAGCGCCTGCTCGGCCTGGCCCGCGAGCTGCCGATCGCCGGCCTCGCGTACTCGGTGCTCATCGAGGACGGCGCGATGCGACGGCTGCTCGACCTCGACCTGCCGGCTGTGCAGCGCGCGGAGGCGATCGCCGACCTGCGCGCCGCGATCGAAGGTCTCGAGTCGATCGAGGTCGTGCACGAGCGGCTCCACGGCTCGAAGCCGCTGCTCTCCGAGCTCAGCGGTTCGCTGGACAACCTGCTCGCCGCCGCCGCCGACGACACCGAGGCGGCGGACGGACATCGCGACGCGGTCCAGGTCATGACGGTCCACCAGGCGAAGGGCCTGGAGTTCGAGGTCGTGTTCTGCTCCGGCTTCGCGCATGGGCTTTTTCCGCTCGAGGCGCGGCCGCATCCGCTGCTCGACGCAGAGGACCGCGCCTGGCTCGAGCGCTTCAAGGTCGGATTCATGCCCGCGTGGCCGTCCGACCCGGACGGCCATCTCGCGGAAGAGGCACGGCTCGCCTTTGTCGCCATGACGCGAGCGAGGCGACGACTGTACCTGACGTACGCGGACGCTTACTTGCGGCAGGCAGGCCGCTCGGTCTTTCTCGACATGGCCGACCCTGAAGGCGAGGACCGCGAGCTGACTCGCGCCTCATCCCGCCTCGAACCTGACGAGGTGCTCCTCGCCCGAGAAGCTGAGGTTCTGCTCGCGTCCCATCCGTCGGTCCTTGACGAGGCCGTTCTTGCCCGCGCCAGAGGTCTCGGCCTGGACCTGGAGTTCCTCACCAACCCGCAATCGGGCGAACCATTCGAGCCATATGGCCCGGGTCGCAATCCGGAATCGGTGGAGATCGCCCACTTCAGCCCCACGACCCTCAACAACTACCTCAAGTGTCCGCGGCTCTACTGGTACAACCATCACCCGGGTCTCGTTTATGAGCCGCGCTCGGTGGCGATGGAGCGCGGCGGTTTCCTGCACGAGGTGCTGCAGGACTTCCATGAGCACGAGGAGGAGTGGCGCCCGCACGAAGCCGAGCAGCAGCGGAGCTGGCTCGAAGAGGCGCTGCAGAGGCACCTCGACGGATACCTGTCCCGCATGGAAGGAGTGCTCGACCGCAAGCGCGAGGAGAAGCAGGTGCGATCTCTGCTGGGCAACTACATCCGCGCAGTGACCGGGATGCAGCTGATCCGCCGGCTTCGAACGGTTGCAATCGAGAAGCGATTCAAGCTGCACCTGGACGGCTCCGAGGTAGTCGGCAAGATCGACCGTGTCAACGACGTCGGCGACGGAGAGGTCGAGGTCGTCGACTACAAGACCGGATCCGGCAAGCCGATGCGATACGCCTATGAGATGTACTTCGGGCCGGAGCTGCACGACGTGCAGCTCCTTCTCTACTACATCGCCTGCAAGGAAGGATTCGACGAGGAAGGCAATCCCCTTGGCTTCCAGCCCCGGTTTCTATCTCTGTGGTACCCGAAGGACTGGGTGTGGGGAGGCATGCGGCAGGACATCTTCAGCGTCGGCCGGCCCGCCGGGCTGAAGGACTACCGCGAGAAGCCGCTGAGCGCGGACGACCTCCAGCGCGGGCGTGCGGTCGTGGTGAACGCCATCGAGCGCATCAAGGCCGGGCACTTCGAACCCGCGCCGCGCGAGATCGCTGGAACATGCGTCACCCGGTTCGGAACGTGCCCTCACGCTTCGGTGTGCCCGTACGGCGGAGCGCCGCCCGAATGAGTGCCATCAGAGTCGGCGCACCCACCCTCACCAGCGAACAGGCCGCGGCGGCGCACGCAGGTCCACAGGGTGCATTCCTGATCGCCGCGGGGCCTGGCACTGGCAAGACCTTCACCGCCACGGAGCGGTTTTGCTGGCTGGTCGAACAAGGAGTCGCGCCCGACCAGATCCTCACGGTGACGTTCAGCGATCGGGCCGCCGAAGAGCTTCGCCAGCGGATTACGAACGAGCTCTCGGCGCGGAGGCCCGACCTTGGTCCGCAGGTCCTCGATGGTGCTTGGATCGGGACCTTTCACAGCGTCTGCGCGCGCCTCCTCGACGAGTTCGCCTATCTCGTCGGCGCGCCGCGCGAGCTGCGAGTGCTCGATGAGACCGGCCAGCGGTTGTTCGAGCAGGAGCTGATGGCACGGCTGCGCAGCGGCGCCACCGCGCCCTTCGATCCCGACTCGTACACCGCGCTTTCGGTCGAAGACCTGGACGACCTCTTGCGCTCCGGCTTGCGATTCCTGCTGAAGTTGAAGGGCCGCGGCATCAACCCGGAAAGGTTTCACCAGCGAGCCGCCGAGCTTCACGCCCAGCACTGGAGCAGCCAGGCCGGTCCGAGCCCCTCTGGCGCTCCGACCCCCCCACTTCGTGGGGTCCCCATGAGGAATGGGGAGGCATCCGGCGGCCCGGATCCTGCGCGCGCCGAGCTGGAAGCGATCGAAGTTCTCTTCACCATCTACCGCGCTTACGAGGACGCCCTCCGCGCCCAGTCGCTGCGCGACTTCGACGACCTGCTGCTTGGTGTGATCGACGCTATGGAGCGCGTTCCAGAATTCCGCCGGCGCTGCCGGGAGAGATTCCGCCATCTGATCGTCGACGAGTTCCAGGACACCAATCGCATCCAGCTCGACTTCATCCGGCTCGCGGCCGGCGAAAACTTCGGCAACGTAACAGTCGTGGGTGACGCAAAGCAGTCGATCTACGGATGGCGAGACGCTGAGATCGACAACATCCGCACTCGGTTTCCGGGACTGCGCCTGCCGCTGACCCACAACCGCCGGTCGTATCAGGGCATCCTCGACTGCGCGACAGATTTCATCCGTCGCGACTCCGACTTCGCGGCCGAGCCGGAGCTCGTGGCGACGCGCGGCGGGGGTAAGGGAGCGCCCGTCAGCATCCTGATGGCTCCGGATTCGCGGACCGAGGCTCGCTCGGTCGCGGAGACCATCCGCCGGCTGCATGTCGACGGTCGCGCCTTCCGCGACATCGCGGTGCTGTCGCATTCGGTGCGCATGCTGCCCCGAGAGTTCGAGGACGAGCTCAGGCGGCAGGGAATTCCATACGTCACGAGCGGCGGCTCCGGGTTCTTCGACCGCCAGGAGATCAAGGACGTCCTCGGGCTTCTCCGGCTGACCGAGAACCCGATGGACGACGGGGCGCTGGTCCGCATCCTCCAGGGCCCGATCGTGCGGCTTACGGACGCCGGGATGTACCGGCTCGCGTCACGCCGTTTCGACAAGCGAGGCATGCGACTGCGGGACTGTTTCGACGAATCCAGGAAAGCCGGGTTTCCCGAGATGGAGCCGAAGGTCGCGTCCGAGGCGGTGCGCCTCGTCGAGCTTGCCGACCGCATCGGCCTGCTGCGCGACACGCTCACCGTTGCCGACATCCTCAACCGCCTGCTCGAAGAGAGCGGCTACCTGCGCTGGGCCGAGCTGCGCGCGCAGCGCGACGGCAGCCCGCGCGCCCTCCTCAACCTGCGCAAGGTGTTCCAGCTCGCCGGGCGATTCGAGCGCGACATCGCGCTCGCGGGAATCGGCGACTTCGTCCGCCACCTCGATCAGGTCATCGACGCGGAGCTTCCGGTCGGCGAGGCGGCGGAGGAGGCAGCCAGTCCCGACGCCGTCTCGCTGCTGACGATCCACGCGGCGAAGGGTCTCGAGTTCCCAGTCGTCTTCCTGGTCAACCTGCGACCGCCGCGACCGCGCGACACGGAGCGGCTGTTCTTCGATCCTGACAGGCTCGGCTTCGTCATGAAAAGCTGGCGAGGCGAAAAACATCCCCGTTACGCCGAGACGTCGCCCGGCGCCCCAGCTGTCGCGCTGGCGATCGGAGAGCGCAGGCGCATCGTTTACGTCGGACTGACGCGGGCTAAAGATGCCCTCTATGTGACCGCGACACGCGATGAGCCAACTGCCCACGAGGTCGGAGTCAACGGATTCGACGAGCACGACCATTTCGCGGAGATCTTGAGCTGGGCGCTCGCGCACCCGGAATCGGCCGTGGTGGTCGAGGCGGAGCAGCTCGAGCTTCCCGTGCCCCGGTTCACCAACGGCCTGGCCCACGACGACCCGTCGGTGGTCGCAGCCGTGCTCGACCGCATCGAGCGCATCCAGCCGCCGCCGGTGTCAGGGCGGCCAGAGTCCCAGCCGTCGATCGCGCTGAGCTTTTCCCAGCTGCACGACTTCGACGTCTGCCCCGTCCGCTACCGCTTCAGCCAGGTATGGGGAGTGCCGGCCCCGCCCGACGAGCTTCAGCCGCGCCAGGTGCGCGCGGCCGGCTCGACCGAGCTGGGCGCGGCAGTGCACGAAGCGCTCGCCGCGTGGCACAACGCAGGTGGCGATCTGCCGGCCATGTACCGGGGGCCGGAGGCAGGTCGAGAGATGCTGGCGCGCTACCTCGACCACCCGCTCGCCCGCGCCCGGACGCTGGCCGTCGAGGCTGGTTTCAACATGGCTATCGGCGGCACTCGCGTGAAAGGTCTGGTCGACCGCGTCTGTGAGATGGACGGCAGAGTTGCACTGATCGACTTCAAGACGAACGCCAGCCTCGACCACGCGCTGCTCGAGGCGTACACGCTCCAGCTGCGGATCTACGGACTGGCAGCCCGGCGCGGCTTGCTGCCCGGAGGCCGCGAGCCCAGGTTGATCCTGTTCGACTTGCGGCGGGGCGAGACGATCGACGTGGCGGCTGACGACGCGTTTGTCGAGCGTCGTGTGCTCGACGCGTCGACGAGGATCGCCGCAGGCGACTTTCATCTCGGGCCGGAACACGCCCAAAGGCCCTGCTCCCTGTGCGCCTACCGCCCCATCTGCACCGATGCGCGAAAAGTACTTTGAGCGCCGCGAGATCAAGGAGGCGATCGCCTTCGCCGAGGCGGGCGGAATCGCCGTGCATCGCAACTTTGACTCCTATCACGGGTCGACCATCCGCGGATTCACGCGCGAGAAGCCGTTCCTGCACGTGATCGGCCTTCGCCGCACGCTCGAGGAGTGGGGCCGGCAGCACGGCCTTCGCCCCGAATGGATCCAGCCGGAGAAGCGGCGCAAGGTGGCGCACTACGACGTCTTCGGCCCGGCGGCCGAGGCCCTGATCGCGAGACTCAAACCTGATTCGTGAAGCTTGCTTGACCTGACTTGACGCACCGCGTTATGATGCGTCAAGAACAATCAAGAGGAGGTTTGAACATGGCTACCGACTTTTCCGACACCGCGACCGCAGTTGAGGAGTTTGCCGTCGGCGCCGCGAGAACGGCCGCCGAGGTTGCCAGCGACCCCGTTGGCAGGGCCCGCAAGCAAGTCAAGAGCTTCGAGCGCAAGGGAGCGCCAACCGTGCGCAGGATCAACCGGCGTCTGAACGCCCTCATGCCGGGCAAGGTCACCGTCTTCGGCATCGAGGTCAACGGCAAGCTGCCCGAGAAGATCGCGGTCAAGGGCCTTCACATGGTGAAGCTGCAGGCCCGCCGCGGAGACGTCGTCGGCGACGTCGCCAAGCGAACACTGCGGATCTTCAACGGGTCGTTCAAGACCATCGCGCGGACGGCCACCAGGCTCGAGCAGGCAAGCGAGCTGACCATCCACCAGGGCGCCGGCAGGCCGGTTTCGACCAGGTCGCGTCGCCGCCCGGCGCGCCGCCGCGCCGCTTAACCCGGTTTCGAGACCAGGGGCGCCCAGCAGGGCGCCCTTTTCATTTCAGCTAACGTTCGCCCTCGGATAGTCCGATGGTCCTCTGCACGGGTTCGATCGCGTACGACTACATCCTCACCTTCAAGGGGCGGTTCAAGGACCACATCCTCCTCGACAAGACGCATATCCTGAACCTCAGCTTCCTGGTCGACGACCTCCAGAAGCGCAGGGGCGGCGTCGCCGGCAACTACGCCTACAACCTCGCGCTTCTCGGCCACCCGTCCGCTGTGCTCGCGACCGCGGGCTCCGACGCCGCTGAGTATCGAGACTGGCTGGCTGCTCAGGGCATCGACTGCCGAGGGCTGCGGCTGCTCGACGGTGAGCTCAGCGCGACAGGCTTCACGACCACCGACATGGACGACAACCAGCTGACCGGCTACTACGGCGGGGCCATGTGGAGGGCGGGCATGCTCGGGCTCGACGATGGCCCGCCCGAGGTCGACGCCGTCATCGTCGGTCCGAACGATCCAGCGGCCATGAAACGACTCGTCAAGGAGTGTCGTGAGCGGAACGTGCCATTCGTCTTTGACCCCGCGCATCAGCTTCCGATGATGGACGGGGCTGACGTGACCGACGGGATCGGCGGCGCGTGGATCGTGATCGGCAACGACTACGAGCTAGAGCTGATCCAGCAGCGCACCGAACGCGACATGGACGCGCTCCTCGATCTCGCGGAGGTGGTGGTGACCACGCTTGGACGCCAGGGGTCGCGAATCAACACGCGCGACGGCGCAATCGACATTCCCCCCGCGCCGGCAGTCCGCGAGGCGGACCCGACCGGTGCCGGAGACGCGTATCGATCGGGCCTGGTAGCCGGCCTGCTGCGCGGGCTCGACCACGCGACGGCCGGACGTGTGGCGTCGCTCGCCGCCACCTACGCGGTCGAACAGATCGGCACGATTGAGCACCACTACACACGCGAAGAGTTCAGCGCGCGCTGCCGCGATTGCTTCGGCCTCGACCTGGACGACGGATTCTGGGCAAGCTAGCGCTGGGCTAGCATCGACGCGACGTGGCCGCCAATGCAGTCGAGGTCGTGGATCTTCGGAAGTCCTACGGTCCAGTCCAGGCCCTCCGCGGTGTCAGCTTCACGGTCGCGGAAGGGGAGGTGTTCGCACTGTTGGGGCCAAACGGCGCCGGCAAGACGACCACGGTCGAGATCCTCGAAGGGTTTCGGCACCGCGACGGCGGTCGGGCTTCGGTCCTGGGGTTTGACCCGGCTTCGGGCAGCCGGCGGCTCAAGGAGCAGATGGGCATCGTCCTGCAGACAAGCGGTGTCGACCCGTACCTGACCGTCGCGGAAACGGTGGACATGTTTCGCGGTTATTACCCGAAGCCGCGCTCACGTGATGAGGTGCTTCAACTCGTTGGACTCGAGGACAAGCGCGACTCACGCGTGACGAGGCTCTCGGGCGGCCAAAAGCGCCGGCTCGACGTGGCGATCGCCCTTGCCGGCGACCCGAGCATGCTTTTCCTGGACGAGCCGACCAGCGGCTTCGACCCCGGGGCGAAACGCAACGCGTGGGAGGTGATCAAAGGCCTCGCAGGGTTGGGCAAGACGATCTTTCTCACCTCGCACTCGATGGATGAGGTTCAGTACCTGGCCGACCGGGTCGTGATCATCGCCGCCGGCAAGATCGTCGCCGAGGGCACGCCTGAATCGCTCATGGGAGCCCGACCGGCGACCACGACTGTTCGGTTTCGAGTCCCCCCGATTCCATTGCCGGAATCGCTTCAGAAGAGCGCCCGCCTGGACGGAGAGAACATCGAGCTCGAGACCGATGACCCGACGCAGGCGTTGTTCGAGCTGACGTCTTGGGCCATGCAGTCCGCGATGTCGCTCGACGGACTTCAGGTGACGCGACCCTCTTTGGAGGACGTGTACCTGGAGATCACCGGTGAAGCCGAAACAGGAGGCGTGGTGAGTGAGCGACGTTAACCTCGCCCTTCGACAGGTCTGGTACATCAACAAGACGTTCGTCCGCAATCCAGCCTCGATGTTCTTCACCCTGATATTTCCGTTGATGTTTCTCGTGATCTTCACGGTTATCTTTGGCAACGGTCACGTCCAGGTCGCTCCGGGGCAAACGGTCCGCGTGGCGACGTTCTATGTTCCTGCGATCGCGGCCTTCTCGGTGATCAATGCCTGCTACACGAACATCGCGATCTCGCTCAGCTTTTCGCGCGATACCGGAGCACTGAAAC
>VBDS01000127.1 GCA_005889085.1 Chloroflexota bacterium
CGACATAGACGCCCGCGACAAAACCGACGACGAGGATGAGCGCAACGACGCCACCCCGCAGGGCGACGCTGCGGTTCATTTCAGCAGACTAGCGGCTCGGACGGGGAGCCCTCGACGAGAGATTCGGCGATCCAGGCGGCCCAGATCCGGGCGAAGCGACGAGCAGCGGAGCGAGCGCATCGGGCATGCGTAAGCGAGCAGCACAGGAGCTGAGCCCGGAGATGGGCTGCATGGGCGTCGAAGATCCGGCGAGGGACTCCCCGGCCGAGCCGCCTAGCAACCGAGCCAGATGCAGGGATTCTTGTACACGCCATTGGTTCGAATCTCGAAATGCACATGCGGTCCGGTCGACCAGCCGGTCGAACCTTCGAATGCGACGGTCGTGCCGCGCGGGACCACCTGGCCCGTCGTCAGCCCCGGCGCGTAGCCCGCAAGGTGGCCGTAGTAGGTCGAGTAGCCATTGCCGTGGATCATCACCAGAAGGTTGCCGTACCCCACGCTCCCGGGATAGAGGTACGCCACGCCGGTGTCGGCGGCCACGATCTGGGTGCCGTACGGTCCGGCGATGTCGATCCCGGTGTGGATCTTGTGCGGGTACGGACATGAGGCGTCGTACACCTCGAGGTAGAAGGTCGAGCAGCCAAAGCCCTGGCTGATGCATCCGAAACCACAGGCCGGCTCCGGCCATTCGAAGACGCCGTTGCCGCCACCTGCCTTGACCGCGGCGGCGTCGTACTGCAGGGCCAGCTGCGCGACCTGGGCGTCGATCGCGGCGCGCTCCGCCTGGACCTTCGCGTACTGGTCGGCCAGCTGAGCCTGCAGCTTCTGCTCCGCGATCACCGCCGCGTTCTGAGTCGCCAGGTTCTTCTCGAGGTCGGCCTCCGTCTCCTGCTGCTGCTTCAGCAGCGCCAGCACCTGCGTGTGCTGGAGGTCGAGGGCGTTGTTGGCGGTCACGATCTGGCTGCGCTCGACGTCCAGACCCGCGAGAAGCCGTTGGTCGCCGTTGGCCACCTGCTGCGCCCCCACGATGCGGTTCAGCAGCTGATTCATGCTGTTCGAGGTAAGCACCAGCTGGACGTAGTTGACGCTGCCATGGGAGTCGACGTAGCGAAGGCGCTGGTTCAGAAGCTGCTCGCGCACGCTCACGTGAGCCTTCAAGCGGATCATTGCGGCTTCGCCGAACCTGATCTGGCGATTCAGGTCGTCGATCGCCACCTGGGTCTGCGCGATCAGCGCGCGCTGCGCGGCGATCTGGTTCTTCAGGCTCGCGATCATCGCGTCGAGCGCGTTGATCTGAGCGATGGTGTCGTTGATCTGCCCCTGGATGCTGTTGAGCTGGTTCTGGTTGTTGACCTGCTGCCCGATGCCTGCGTTGTAAGCGACACACGCCTGGTACACGGCCGGCGGATCTCCCGCGTAGCAGTAGATGGCGGCCGTGTTCTGCACCGATCCAGGCGCCCACGCAAGCGTGGCCAGCAGGGCGGCAAGCAAGAGGCGCGCTCGCAATGCGGTCAGATCCTCACGTACCGGCGCACGCCGATGTAGCTGCCCAGGGCACCGAGCAGGGCGCCCGCCAGAAGCAGGTCGACCGCGAGGCTCGATATGAAGGCCGGGTCGTACGAGAGGGGGATGAAGCCGACGTCCGACTTGAAGCGATCGACCGCCGGTTGGTACGCGATGACGAGCAGCGAAAGGGCGACCGACGCGGCGATGAGACCGGTCATGATCCCCTCGATCACGAAGGGCCCGCGGACGAACCACTCCGTGGCGCCGACGAGCTTCATCACCTCGATCTCCTTTCGTCGGTGATAGACGGCCGTTCGGATCGTGTTCATGACGATCACCACCGACACGACCATCAAGATCAAGAGCAGCGCCACGCCGGCAAGCCCGAGCCACTGCGACAGCTGGAGCATCCGGTTGACGAAGTCACCCTGGTAGTTGGTGGGATCGGTCGGATCAATGCCCGACCACTTGCGGGCCAGCGCATCGACCGCGGAGACATCGCTCAGGTTGGCGACGTGGACCTCGAGCTTGGCGTCAAGCGGGTTGCCCTCGATCTGCTGCGCGAGGATGCCGTTCTGTGGGTCGGACTTGAATTGCGTCAGCGCTTCGTCTTTGGTGACGAACTTCACGCTGGTCACCCGCGGGTCCGCCGCGAGCTGCTGCTGGAAGTCGTAGACCGTCTGCAGCGGCGTGTCATCGGAGACGTTGATCGAGATCTCGCTGACCTTCTGGCGAAAACCGTCCAGGACCTGGGAGAACGCGTGCCCGATGATCAGGTTCGTCCCGGCCAGGATCAGGATGAGCGTGATCGACAGGACCGCGGCCAGACTCACGGCCAGGTTCCGCCAGAAGCTCTGCCAGGCGCTATTGAGCGCGAACTTGAGGTTTCGCAACATCTTCGTGATACCTGCCTGAACGGTCGTCCCTTGCGATCTGTCCCGCGTCGATCGCGATGACGCGGCGTCGCAGCAAGTCGACGATCTCGCGATTGTGGGTCGCCATCACGACGGTGGCTCCTCGGGCGTTGATGCGCAGGAACAGCTGCATGATCTCCCACGCGGTTGCGGGGTCAAGATTTCCGGTCGGCTCGTCGGCGATGATGAACCGCGGAGCGTGCACCAGGGCGCGCGCGATCGCGACGCGCTGCTGCTCACCGCCCGAGAGGCTCGACGGGTATGAGTTCTCTTTGCCGGAGAGGCTGACGGTGTCGAGCGCCTCCGCGACGCGCGCCTGCACCTTATGGTCGGGCTCGCCCAGTACGCGCATCGCGAACGCGATGTTCTCGAACACCGTGAGGTTGGGCAGGAGCTTGAAGTCCTGGAAGACCAGGCCGACCTTGCGCCGGTAATACGGCAGCTTGCGCCTCTTCATCCGGCCGAGCTCGATCCCGTCGACGAAGATCTTGCCCCTGGTCGGCTTCTCTTCCCTGATCAGGAGGCGGACGAGCGTCGATTTGCCTGCGCCCGAAGGGCCGACGAGAAACAGAAAGTCGCCTTCGGGGACTTCGAGGTTGACGTCGCGAAGCGCCTCAGTCCCAGTCGGGTACGTCTTGTGGACGTGCTGGAAGCTGATTACGGGCCGAGTGGCGAAATCTGGTGTTAGAACCATAAGCTGCGTCTCTTGCTGTGTCGTTACGCGCCGGCGGGCGCGCGTGGCCAGGTCGCGGGCAGTATAGCGCAGCGCCCCGAACGGTCCAACCCCTTCCCTGAGAGCCAAACACCCGTCTAACGGGCAAGCTCTAAGAGGCTTGCGCAAGCGCCACGCTGGCGTTGCATTGGCGGCCGGGTTCACCCCGGCCGCGACTTTGTCTTTCAGGGCGCCCCGACGCCGCCAGGAGTGACTACTAAGTCAAGTCCAAACCGTATACCGGAAAGAGAGCAGTCCCGGCGCGTCAGCGCCCGGACGATGAGAGGGAACCATCCGGCTTCCCTCTCATACCAGCTTCGCTGGCGTCGCATTGGCGGCCGGGTTCACCCCGGCCGCGACTTTGTCTTTCAGGTCGCCCCGACGCCGCCAGGAGTGACTACTAAGTCAAGTCCAAACCGTATACCGGAAAGAGAGCAGTCCCGGCGCGTCAGCGCCCGGACGATGAGAGGGAACCATCCGGGTTCCCTCTCATACCAGCTTCGCTGTTCTTGCTCAGCCGCCAGCGCAGCCAGCTCTCGATGAAGGGGTCGATCTCGCCGTCCAGTACCGCCTGGGCGTTGCCGACCTCGAGCCCCGTCCGGACATCCTTGACCAGGGTGTACGGCTGAAGGACGTAGTTCCGGATCTGGGATCCGAACTCGGCCGGCATGACCTGGCCCCGGATCTGGTCGAGGTGCTCGGCGGCCTCCTGCTGCTGGCGCTGGAACAAGCGCGCCTTGAGCACCTTCATCGCCATCTCTCGGTTCTTCATCTGCGACCGCTCGTTCTGGCAGGTGACCACGATCCCGGTCGGCAGGTGCGTGATCCGCACCGCGGAGTCGGTCTTGTTCACGTGCTGGCCGCCCGCGCCTGTCGAGCGGTACGTGTCGATGCGGAGGTCCTGCGGGTTGATCGCGATCGCGCCCTCGTCAGCGCTTTCCAGCTCGGGCATGACCTCGACGAGCGCGAACGAGGTGTGCCGGCGGTGGTTCTGGTCGAACGGCGAGATGCGCACCAGGCGGTGGACGCCGTGCTCCGATCGCAGCAGGCCGTAAGCCCGCGGCCCTCGCACTATGAAGGTGGCGCTCTTCAAGCCCGCCTCCTCACCGCGCGACTCGTCGATGACCTCGGTCTCGAAACCGCGTCGCTCGGCCCACTTGAGGTACATGCGCATCAGCATCTCGACCCAGTCCTGCGCCTCCACCCCACCCTGGCCGACCGAGATGGTGACGACGGCGTTGTGGTTGGCGTAGGGGTCGGTGAAGAGAAGGTCGAGCTCGTGCGCGCGCAGCTCGTTCTCGATCGCCGCGCCCTCCTCCTCGACCTGCGTCTGGAGCTCAGGATCGCCCTCGGCCAGCTGGTCCAGCTCCCCGAGGTCACGGGCCCGCCGCTCGAGGCGGTCCCAGGTGGCGATCAGGGCTCGGTTGTCGGCGCCCTCACGCGCCATCTGGCCGGCGCGCCTGGGGTCGTCCCAGACACCGGGCTGGGTGAGCTGTGCGTCTAGCTCGTCAGCCCGCTTTGCCTTCGCAGGCAGGTCAAAGGTGCTCCTTGAGCTGAAGGATCCGGTTCAGAAGCTCTTTAGGGCTTAGTTCAGCGTCCATGGCACCTCTTGTATTTCTTCCCCGATCCGCACCAGCACGGATCGTTGCGCCCGATTTTATGTTGTGGATCGCCGGCGCCCACAGCACTCGCACCCGATGCGCCGGCCGCAACACCGACCGGCACTCCACTCCTGCGCTGCGGCGCGGCGCGCCGCCCGGCCCCGTCGGCGCCGTCAGGTTCGCTCGGTCCGGACTCGGTCACCGCACGAACCGAGGGAGCCTGCGGCGGAGGCGCCACCGGCGCGACACGAAAGATGACATTCACGATCGAGCTCTGGATCCTTTCCCGAAGCTCGTTGAACATCTCGAAGGCTTCGTTCTTGTACTCCACCAGCGGGTCGCGCTGGCCGTAGGCGCGGAGGCCGATGCCCTCGCGGAACTGCTCCATCTGCGTGAGGTACTCCATCCACTGCCAGTCGATGGTCTGCAGCATCACGCTCCGCTCCACCGCGGGCATCTGCTCGGCGCCCATCTCCTCGACCTTCCGGTCATAGGCCTCCGACGATGCGGCGTAGAGGTGCTCGACAAGGCCCTCCGGGCCGTTGTGCATCGCTTCGTCGGGGATCTGCGAGCCCGGGGCGATCGGCAGGTACGCCGACAGGTACTTGACCAGGCCCTCGAGGTCCCAGTTCTCGAAGTGGCGGCTCTGGCAGTGCTGGTCGACGCCCTTGGTGATGATGTCGCGCACGTAGCCGAGGATGTTCTCGCGCGCGTCGGCGCCTTCCAGGATCTTTCGCCGCTCCTCGTACACGATCTGGCGCTGCTTGTTCATCACGTCGTCGTACTCGACGACATGCTTGCGGGAGTCGAAGTGCATGCCCTCGACCTTCTTCTGCGCGCCTGCAATCGATCGGGCAACCCAGGGATGCTCGATCGGCTCGACCTCGAGGCTGTCCATCAGACGGCCGATGCGTTCCGCGGCAGGGCCGAAGATCTTCATCAAGTCGTCCTCGAGCGAGATGAAGAATCGGCTCGATCCCGGGTCCCCCTGCCGGCCGGCGCGGCCGCGGAGCTGGTTGTCGATGCGGCGGCTCTCGTGCCGTTCGGTGCCGATGATGTGAAGCCCACCTACGCCGGTGACCCCCGACCCGAGCACGATGTCGGTGCCGCGGCCCGCCATGTTGGTGGCGATCGTGACCGCGCCGGGCTGCCCGGCTTCGGCGACGACGGCCGCCTCCCTCTCGTGCTGCTTGGCGTTCAGCACGTTGTGCTTGAGCCCGCGCCGCTCGAGCATCTTGGCGAGCCGTTCGGACTTCTCGACCGAGACAGTGCCGACAAGCACAGGACGGCCGAGCTTGTTCATTTCGACGATCTCGTCGATCACCGCATCGAACTTCGATTTCTCGGTCTTGTAGATGAGGTCGTCATGATCTGTGCGAACCATCGGGCGGTGAGTCGGGATCACCGCGACGTCAAGCCCATAGATCTTGTGAAACTCCTCCGCCTCGGTCACGGCGGTGCCTGTCATGCCGGCCAGCTTCTCGTACTGGCGGAAGTAGTTCTGGACCGTGATCGTCGCGATCGTCTTCTGCTCCTGCTGCACCTTGACGCCCTCTTTCGCCTCGATCGCCTGGTGCAGCCCGTCCGACCAGCGCCGGCCAGGCATCGTGCGGCCGGTGAACTCGTCGACGATCACGACCTCAGCGTCTTTGACCAGGTAGTCGCGGTCGCGCAGGAACAGCGCTTTTGCCTTCAGCGCCTGGTTGATCTGGTGCGCCTCGATGACGTTCTCGAGGTCGTAGATGTTCTTGATCCCGGTCCAGCGCTCCATCTTCGCGATGCCCGTCTCGGTGAGGGACGCGGACTTGTGCTTGAGGTCGACCTCGAAGTCCTCGCCCTCGTTCAGGCGAGCGGCCCAGCGCGCGTAGTTGTAGTACTTCTCGGTCGACTCGTCCGACTGTCCGGAGATGATGTGGGGAGTGCGCGCCTCGTCGATGAGGATGGAGTCGACCTCGTCGACGATCGCGTAGTTCAGGGTTCGCTGGGCGCACTGCGACAGGTCGCGCGCCATGTTGTCGCGCAGGTAGTCGAATGCAAGCTCGGAGTTGGTCGCATAAGTGATATCGGCCCCGTACGCCTCCTTCTTGCTCACAGGCCGGAGGTGCTGGAGTCGGGAATCCGGATGGGTCTCGTCGAGGTACTCGGGGTCGTACACGAAGGTTGCGGTGGTTCCCACGTTGACGCCAACCGTCAAACCCAGGAAGTGATAGATCGGCGCCATCCATCCAGCGTCGCGGCGGGCGAGGTAATCGTTGACGGTCACCAGGTGGACGCCCTTGCCGGCCAGCGCGTTCAGGTAGAGGGCCAGGCTCGCCACGAGCGTCTTGCCTTCACCGGTCTTCATCTCGGCGATCTTGCCCTGGTGGAGGACGATGCCTCCCACCAGCTGGACGTCGAAGTGGCGGAGACCTATCGTGCGCCGCGCGGCCTCGCGGCAGATGGCGAAGGCCTCGATCAACAGCTCGTCGAGGTCATGCCCCTCGTGGGCCTTCTCGCGCAGAGCGTCGGAGCGTGCGCGGAGGCCGGCGTCGTCCAGCTCCTGGAGCTCAGGCTCCAGCGCTGAGATAGCCTCCGCCACAGCCAGGTGACGCTTGATCTCGCGCTCGTTGGGGTCGAGCAGCTTCGTCAGGATGACCATCTGGATCTAGATCAAGGGTACCCGCCCGCGGCGGAAGTGAATCTGGAAGGGGCTAGGTCACCACCGGCTCGATCACCGCCAGGGAGCCGTCGGCCCGCTTGACCATGATCTGGATCTCGCCCGAATCCTCGTCCAGGTAGACCAGGAAGGGCTGGCTGTCCGCCTGGAGCTCGTCGACCGCGTCCGACACCGACATCGGCCGCAGCTTCAGGCGCAGCCGTTCCGGCTCGGGGGACCGCGCCGGGCCCGCGCCGGCTGGCTCCTCCGGCACACGGACAGGTGAGGTCGCGTGCTTCCGGTGGGTCACCTTCTCCTTGAAGGCGACGACCTGCCGGTCGATCTTGTCCAGCGCGAGGTCGAGGGCCGACTGAGGGTCGGCTCCTATCTCGCGGGCTTGCAGGACGGGGGTGCGCCTACCGTCGAGGTGCAGGCTGATCCGGCAGACGGTCGTCGAGAGGCCGCTACGCTTGCGCAGCTCGGAGAACTCGACCTCCGCGTCGACCACCTTGCCGAAGTGGCGTTCGAGCCGGGTCAGCTTGTGCTGCGCCGTATCGCGCACCTCCTGCCCGAGACCGTTTGTACGGTCGTGCAGGACGACCTTCACAATTCCGAGTATAGGCCCAGCTTTGGGATCTGCCTAGCGGGTCGAGGGCTTGTACCCCGGCGGCGGCGGGAACAGAACCGTGATCTCTTTCGGCAGCGGGATGCCCTGGTTGAACATGCGGTCCAGGATCTTCGGCCGCAGGCCCGTCGGCCTGAAGTCCGCGATGACCTTGCCCTCGGGCGTGGCGCCCTTCTGCTCCATGATGAAGATGTCCTGCATGGTGATCACGTCCTGCTCCATGCCGACGATCTCTGTAATCGCGGTCACTTTGCGCGATCCGTCGCGCAGCCGGCCCAGCTGAACGATCAGGTTGATGGCGCCGGCGACCTGGTTGCGGATGGCGCGCACGGGCAGGTCGACGCCGGCCATCAGGACCAGCGTCTCGAGTCGGGACAGTGCGTCGCGCGGGGTGTTGGCGTGGAGCGTGGTCATCGACCCGTCGTGACCGGTGTTCATGGCCTGGAGCATGTCGAGGGCCTCACCGCCGCGGCACTCACCGACGACGATGCGCTCTGGTCGCATACGCAGCGAGTTGATGACCAGGCGCTGAATCGTGATCTCGCCTTCGCCGTTGATGTCCTTCGGTCGGGTCTCCAGGCGACACACATGCTCCTGGTGGAGCTGGAGCTCGGCCGCGTCCTCGATCGTCACGATGCGGTCCTCGACCGGGATGAAGCCGGACAGCACGTTGAGGAACGTCGTCTTTCCGGTGCCGGTCCCGCCCGAGACGATGATGTTGGCCTTCGACAGCACGGCCGCCTTCAAGAAACCGAAACCGGCCTCGTTGCAGGTGCCGAACCGGATCAGGTCCTCGACCTGGTAGGGGTCGCGGGAGAACTTGCGGATCGTGAGCAGGGGGCCGTTCAGCGCGAGCGGCCGGATCACAGCGTTGACACGGGAGCCGTCGGCGAGTCGGGCGTCACACAGCGGCGAGCGTTCGTCGATGCGGCGGCCGACGGTGCGCACGATGAACTGGATGACGTTTAGAAGCTGGTCCTCGTCGACGAACTTGATGTTCGTGAGGACGACTTTGCCGGCCATTTCGACGTAGACATGGTCGTTGCCGTTGACCATGATCTCTGTGACTCGGTCGTCACGGATCAGGGGCTCGATCGGCCCCAGCTGCTGGTAGTACTCATCGATATTGATTCCCGGGATCCGGACTGCCATTCGGCTAGCCTCCGCACCTGAGTTCCACGGCGAGGCTCGCCTCGCCAACATTACAAATTGACCGACCGCCAACTATACATTCACGCGCGCGACTGAGACCCCCGTTACCGGCCCCGATCCGGCCTCGCGCAATGCGCTTGCGCATGCGTCCAGGGTGGCTCCGGTGGTCGCCACGTCGTCGATCAGCAAGATCGATTCACCTTCAAGCCGACCGCCGTTCCACGCAAACGCGCCGAGCACGTTCTCGAACCGGCGCTTACGGTCGTGACCCACCTGCGGCGGCGTGGCGCGCGTACGGACGAGTACTCCGGGCGGCACGCCGATGACCAGGCGGCGGCGCAGCTCCCTTGCGAGGAGCTCGGCCTGGTTGAAGCCGCGCTGCCGCTCACGCATCGGGTGCAGGGGGACCGCCACGACCCATGGCGCGGAGACGCCCTCGACCGCCAGCCGCTCGGCGATGAGCGAGGCCAGGGGCCCGGCGAGACGCCGCCAGCCTTCGTACTTGAAGCGGTGCACCGCCGGCTCGATCGGTCCCTCATACGCGACCGCCGAGCGCAGTCGCGTGAGCGACTTGAGCCTGACGCGGCAGGCGCAATCCTTTCGCGCCGAGAAGAGCTCCA
>VBDS01000128.1 GCA_005889085.1 Chloroflexota bacterium
CTTGACCGTTCATGACGACGGGTCTATCTGAAGAGCTCGCTGACGCTCCGGTTCTCGTGTACCCGGATGATCGCCTCAGCGAGGAGAGGTGCCACCGACAGCACCTTGAGCGGCGGTCCCATCTTGTCGGCCGAGATGGGCACTGAGTCGGTCACGACCACCTCTTCCACGTCAGCTTTCCTCAATCGATCCATCGCGTCCCCGGTCAGCACCGGGTGCGTCGCCGCGATCAGCACCCGGTTCGCGCCCTGGTTGCGCAAAGCGGCCGCGAGCTTGGAGACGGTGCTCCCGGTCGTGATGATGTCCTCGACCACGACGCAGTCCCGTCCTTTCACGTCACCTGAAACCGCGATCACCTCGACCGACTGCTCGTCCGGCCTGCGCTTGTAACCGAACGCAATCGGCGCGCCCAGGTCGTTGGCCACGGCCTCGGCCCGGCGACCGCCGCCAGCGTCCGGCGCCACGATCGTGATGTGCTGCAGATGGAGCCCCTTCAGGTACTCGGCGAAGATGCGATGTGGCGAGAGGTGGTCGGTCGGCACGTCGAAGAAGCCCTCGATGGCTTCGGCGTGGAGGTCGAAGAGCAGCAGCCGGTCGGCGCCCGCCAGAGTGATGAAGTTCGCGATCAGCTTGGCTGAGATGGGCTCGCGGGGCTGTGTCTTGCGCTCCTTGCGCGCGTAGCCGTAGTAGGGGATGACCGCCGTCACCCGCCCGGCCGAAGCTCGGCGCAGTGCGTCGAGGATGATGAACAGCTCCATCAGGTGCTCGTTCACGGGCGGGCTCGTGGGCTGGATCACGAACACGTCATGGCCGCGCATCGAGTCCTCGATCTTGACGTTGATCTCGCCGTCCGGAAAGTGGCGAAGGCGGGGGTCGGTGAGCCCGACGTCGAGGATCTCGGCGATTTTCGAGGCCAGCGGCATGTTGGCGCTGCCTGAGATCAGCTTCAGCTCACCCCACGGCGAAGAGTCCGTCCCGGTGTATTCGACCGCGGTTTGCAGCCTCCCGATCACCTGGCGTCCTTGGCGTCCACTGGTTTTCTCCGTATCACCCTAGCGGGAACTCCCACGGCTGTCGCGCCGTCCGGGACGTCTTTCGTCACCACGGAACCTGCCCCGGTGCGCGCGCCCTTGCCAAGTTTGACGGGAGCGACCAGCATCGTGTCCACACCGACGAAGGCCCCGTCGCCGATCTCGGTCCGGTTCTTGTCCGCGCCGTCGAAGTTGGCGGTGATCGTGCCGGCGCCGATGTTGGCGTCCTCGCCGAGGTCCGTGTCGCCCAGGTAGGAGACATGCGGCACCCTGCTGCGGCTCCCGACCTTCGTGCGGACGAGCTCCGCGAAGCTGCCGATGTGCACGTCCTCCGCGATCTCGGTCCCGGGCCGCAGCCTGGCGAAGGGGCCGCAGTCGGAGCGGTCGCCCACCCTCGCGTCTTCTATATAGACGTGGGGGCCGATGCGGCACTCGGCACCGATGTACGTGTGGCCCTTCAGGACCGTGAATGGTTCGATGACCGTGTCCTGGCCGAACGTGACGGTGGCATCGATGAAGGTGGTGTCGGGGTCGACGATGGTGACGCCGCCGAGCATGCAGCGCTCGAGCAGGCGGCGGTTGAGAACCCTGGTCGCTCGAGCGAGGCGGACACGGTCCTTGACGCCCATCGCCTCGTTTGGGTCGTCGAGCTTGACGATGGTCGCCGGCTTCAGGAACCTGAAGACGTCGGGCAGGTAGAACTCGCGCGCCTTGTTGTCGTCCTTTACCTTGCCGAGCTCTTCGACCAGGCGGCTGCCGTCGAAGCAGTAGACGCCGACGTTGAACTCGTGGACCTTCTCGCGCTGCTCCTGCGTCGCGTCCTTACGCTCGACGATCCGGTCCAACGATCCGTCTGGCTTGCGGATGACCCGACCGTCGTTGCGTGTTGGGTCTTCGACGCTGGCGAGGGTCGCATCGGCTCGGGCCGTCTGGTGCGCGTGGATGACCTTGAGGATGCTCGCCGCGGTAAGGAGGGGCGAGTCGCCGTTCACGACCAGGACCTGCCGGCCGCGCAGGTCGCCGGCGGGGATCTGCTGCAGCGCGTGGGCAGTGCCCTTCGGGTCGCGCTGGTAGACCACCTTTACCTTTTCACGTACCTTTTCACGCCCCTCTCCCTGGCTCTCACCCCTGTGGGGCGAGGGACTCAAGTGCGCGGCCAGGTCGGCGTGGTGCGGGTTTGCGATCACCGTCACGTCTTTGGCGCCCGCCTCGTTGACCGCCTCGAGGACCCAGTCGATCATCGGGCGCCCGCAGATGGGATGGAGGACTTTGGGAATCCGCGACCGCATACGCGTACCGAGGCCCGCGGCGAGTATGACGGCCGTGAGGGTTTGGCTCAGATCCACCCGATTATGCCAGTTCACCAACCGGGGTCTATCCCTCTGCAGCGCTGTGGTTGGATTTCTATAGTAGGAAGTAGGCATGCGGGTGCGGCCGCTCTTGGTGTCGGCTGTGTGCTCAACGGTCGCAGCTTCGGCACTCGTCATCAGTGAGGGGGCGTTATCAACGACCACGCACGCCCCTCTACCCAACCCACCCCAGGCCAGAAGCGGCGGCGGGCCGCCGGCAGACAGCGCACAGGGTCCCGGCAGCACGTTCGATACCGGCCAGTCAGATCCGTCTGCAGACTCGCAGACCGACCAGCAACCAGGCGATCAGCCGGCGTCAGGCGGTGGAAGCGGCCAGCCGTCATCAGGTGGCGGCGGTGTCGATCCGGGCGGCCTCGCGCAGATGCTGCCTGTACCACCTCCGATCAAGGTCGGCCCGTAGCCCCTCCGGCACCTTAGGCGCCACCTCCCCATGAATGGGGAGGATGCAGGCGTAGCATCACTTCTTCATGAGCGAGATGCCGGCGGTCAACCTGGAGGGCGCGGTGCCATCCCACCTGCCGGTGCTGCCGTTGAAGTCGACGGTCGTGTTTCCGCGCATCTTCATCCCGCTCTCCGTCGGGCGGAAGAAGTCGCTCCAGCTGCTCGAGGACCTCAGTGGTGTGGAGCGCCACATCGCCGTGGCGACGCAGCTCGACGAGTCCGCGGAAGAGGTGGACTTCCACGACATACACCATGTCGGGACGATGGTCCGTGTCCAGCACCTGCTGAAGCTGCCCGACGGGACCGTGCAGCTCGCGGTGCTCGGGCTGCGGCGCATCCGGCTGACCGGCGTGCAGTCTGAGGAGCCATACCTCACGTGCGCGGTTGAGATGCATCCCGAGCACTCGGAGGACATCCTCACCATCGAGCGCGAGGCGTTGATGCGGCGCGCGATCGCGTCGTTTCAGCAGCTGGTGTCCCTGGCGCCTCACCTTCCCGCCGAGCTCGCGGGCGCCGCGGGCGCCATCGACGACCCGCTGCACCTCTCGTACTACATCGCGAACCACATCCGGCTGACGACCGAACAGCGGCAGGAGGTCCTCGAGCTCGACTCGGCGAAAGCGAAGCTCGAAAAGCTGCTGGGCCACATGTCGCACGAGCTCGAGGTGCTGGAGCTCGGACGCAAGATCCAGTCCCAGGCCGAAGAGCAGATGGGCAAGGCGCAGCGCGAGTACTTCCTGCGCGAGCAGCTCAAGGCGATCCAGCGCGAGCTGGGCGAGCTTGATACGGAACACGCGGAGCTGAGCGAGCTGCGCGAGCGAATCGAGAAGGCAGGCCTGCCGGCCGAGGCGAAGCGCGAGGCGGACCGCGAGATCGCGCGCCTGGAGCGCATCCCCTCTGCGTCGCCGGAGTCGTCGGTCATCCGCACGTATCTGGAGCTCATCGTGTCGCTGCCCTGGAACGCCTCCACCGGCGGCGAGGTCAACGTCAAGAAGGCGCGCGAGATCCTCGACGCGGACCACTACGACCTGGACAAGGTGAAGCAGCGCATCGTCGAGCACCTCGCGGTGCGGCGGCTGAAGCAGGAGCGGGGCTCGACCGACCGCGGCCGCGAGCCGATCCTGTGCTTCGTCGGGCCGCCCGGCGTCGGCAAGACCTCGCTGGGTCAGTCGATCGCACGCGCCATGGGCCGCAAGTTTGCGCGCGCTTCTCTCGGTGGTGTGCACGACGAGGCGGAGATCCGCGGCCACCGGCGCACGTACATCGGCGCCATGCCTGGCCGCATCCTGCAGGCGATCCGGCGCGCCGAGTCGAACGACCCGGTGTTCATGCTCGACGAGGTCGACAAGATCGGCGCCGACTGGCGCGGTGACCCTTCGTCAGCGCTGCTGGAGGTCCTCGACCCGGAGCAGAACAAGGACTTCCGCGACAACTATCTCGATGTGCCGTTCGACCTTTCGAAGGTGATGTTCATCACCACCGCCAACTCGCTCGAGACCATCCCGCCCGCCCTGCGCGACCGCATGGAGGTGCTGCACCTCTCCGGTTACACCGAGGAGGAGAAGGTGCAGATCGCCGAGCGCTTCCTCGTGCCGAAGCAGGTGAACGCGCACGGGCTGCGACCGGACGAGATCCTGATGTCCGAGGCGGCGGTGCGGCTGATCATCCGCGAGTACACGCGCGAGGCGGGCGTGCGCAACCTGGAGCGAGAGATCGCTTCTGTGATCCGGCGCGACGTGGCGGACATCGCGTCGGGCAAGAAGATGAAGCAGGTCGACGACGTGAAGAAGGTGCGCGCCGCGCTGGGCAAGCGCCGCTTCTACGACGACGTCGCTGAGCGCATCGACCGGCCCGGCATCGCGACCGGGTTGGTGTGGACGCCGACCGGCGGCGAGATCATCTTCGTCGAGGCCGCGCTGACGCCCGGCAAGGGCGAGCTGAAGATGACGGGGCAGCTGGGCGAGGTGATGCGCGAGTCGGGAGCTGCGGCCCTGTCCTACCTGAAGGCGCGCGCTGCGGACATCGGGATCGACCCGACGCTGTTCGACAAGAACGACATCCACGTCCATGTGCCCGCGGGCGCGCAGCCGAAAGAAGGGCCGTCGGCGGGTATCACGGTGCTGATCGCCATGGCGTCGATCCTCACCGGGCGGCCGGTGCGCGACGACGTCGCGATGACAGGCGAGATCACGCTGCGCGGGCGCGTGCTGCCGATTGGCGGCATCAAGGAGAAGGTGCTGGGCGCGCACCGCGCCGGTTTGCGGCGCATCCTGATGCCGAACCGCAACGAGGCCGACCTCGACGACATCCCCGCCGACCTGCGCAAGGAGATGAAGTTCGTGATGGTCGAGTCGATCGACCAGGTCTTGCGCGAAGCGCTGGCGCCGCGCGGCCCGGTCGCGTCAGCGAACGGAAACGGGTTGCGGCCTAGCGCCGCTGTGCGCGCTGCAGGATCCAGCCGTGCGCGGCAAGCTCCGCCGAGTCATCGAGGTGGGAAAGGGCGCCGCCGCCCCGTCGCTTGAGGGCCCTGCCGATCAGGTAGTCGGCGAGGTGCGGGTTCTTCGGCAGAAGTGATCCGTGCAGATAGGTGCCGGTGATGTTGCCCTGCACCGCGCCTTCGGTCCCATCAGAGCCGTTGTTGCCGTGGCCGACCATCAGCTTGCCGAGCGGCATGGCTTGCGATCCGAGGAAGGTGCGGCCGCTGTGGTTCTCGAAACCGACGAGGCTCGTCGGGGTGAGTGTGTCGATCTCGGTCCTGACGACGACGTCGCCGATGAAGCGCTTCTTGCCCGCTTGCGTGGTGACGTCGATCATGCCGATGCCATCGAATTTTTGGCCGTCCGCCGTCTGGTAGTAGTGGCCGAGGAGCTGGTAGCCGCCGCACACCGCGAGCACCTGCGCGCCGTTCTGTTCGACGGCTCTTTGCAGCGGCTCCTGTTTGAACTCCCTGAGGTCGTCGTAGATGAGGGCCTGCTCGCGGTCCTGGCCGCCGCCGAAGAAGAAGATGTCGACGTCGTCCATCTCGCTCGGCGCCGGGCCGCGGCCGAGCTCGACCAGGTTTGGTTCGAGGCCGTGCCACTCGGCCCGCTTCAGCAGGGTGAGGATGTTGCCGCGGTCGCCGTAGATGTTCATCAGGTCGGGGTAGAGCCAGCCGACGGTGAGCTTCACGTTTCCCAGTATGGCTGCGCCCAACCGCGCCTCACCAGCTCGCCTCGCAGGTCGAGCATCGCGGTGTAGGTGCACAGGAGGTAGGCGAGGTCGCCCTCGTTGGTGTTCTTGATCAAGAGGTCGAGCGCTTTGCCCGGGTCGGTCTGCGGCTCCTCGGCCTTGACACCCGCGTACTTGAGGCGGACAGCGAGATCGTAGGCGCGCACGCCCGCGGGGATGACGAGATCGGCCCGGCCTTTCAGCTGCTCGAAGTCGACGTCCCAGATCCACGAGACGTCGGTGCCATCGGCCTTGCGGTCGTTGAGGCCGATGATGAAGTTCTTGCCGCCGGCGAGGTCTACCGCGGTGCGCACTGTTTCGTTGAAGCCCGCAGGGTTTTTGCTCAGCACGAGGACGAGATGGCGACCGCGAAACTCGACTCGCTCCTGGCGGCCAAACGCGGCCTTGAACGTGCGCAGTCTTTCGGCGATGTAACCGGGTTCGAGGCCGAGGCTGCACGCCGTCGCGTATGCGGCCAGGACGTTGTAGCAGTTGTAGAGACCGCCGAGCGGCATCTCGATTCGCGTTCCCTTGATCGTCAGGGCGAGGCTGTCGAAGCCGTCGAGCTTGATGTCGGTGGCCTTCAGCTCAGGCTCTGGCCTTGCGAAGTCGTTGTTGGGGCAGCGATAGACACCGTCGTGGCCGACGTATACGGCGTCGAAGATGAGGCTCGCGCCGCACCTGGGGCAGGTACGGGCGTCGGCGGCGTGAGGAAGCGTCTTGCTTGCAACCGATGGATCGTCGAGGCCGTACCAGAGCGGCGGTCGCGGGAGGCTGAGGCCGATCTCGGCGACTCTCGGGTCGTCGGCGTTCAGGACTGGGCGGGCCACCTCAGGAAGAGTGGCCAGCGCCTGCTCGATCTTCCTGGCTATGGATTCGAGCTCGCCGTAGCGGTCGAGCTGGTCGCGGAAGAGATTCAACACGACCGTGGCCCTGGGCTGGATCTCATCGATGGCCCTGGGGAGGCTCGCCTCATCGATCTCAAAGACGCCCCAGTCGGCGCGCAGCCTGCCGTCCGGGCCTGCCTTGTTGAGGGCGGCAGCGGTGGCGCCGAAGATGAGGTTGGCGCCGGCCCGGTTGGCCACCACCTTGTGGCCTGCGCCTTCGAGCAGCCAGCTGACAAGTCGCGCGGTCGTCGTCTTGCCGTTGGTGCCGGTGATGACGATCGAGCCGTGCGTCAGGTCCTGGGTGAGAAGGGTGAGGATCTTGGGGTCGATGACGCGCGCCACGTCGCCGGGCAGCGTGGTGCCGCCGCCGCGCCTGGTGATGCGGCTGAGCGTGCCGGTCGCCTTGCCCGCCAGCACGGCAGCAGTCTTCCGGATCACGCCATCGCTACCAAATCGCGACCGCGCGGGCGACGGTGGTCCATACGTCGAGGTCCCCGATTGATTCCCTGGCCTGTTGCGGGGTTTCCGTTCTCTTGAAGAACGCGGAGCCGCTGCCGGTCATCCGCCAGCCTTCGCCGAGGCGCTGCGCGAATTCTTTCAGGCGCGGCTCCACGTGCTCGGCCGCTTTTCTCAGGTGGTTTGGTCCTTCGCCTTTCACTTCGTCCCAGGCACGGTACACATCGCCGGTGGCGAGCTCGATGCCGGGCCACGCTATGGCGAACCACACGTGTTCGTCTGTGAGCTGGGTCAACTGCTCGCCGCGGCCCTGTGCGCGCGCCCGGCCGCCCTTCAAGAAGAAGGGGACGTCGGAGCCGAGCTCTTCGGCGACTGGCCTGAGGTCGATCTCCAGCGCGAACATCGTTTTCAAGGCCCTCAGTGTCGCGGCTGCGTCGGAGCTTGCGCCCCCCATACCGGAGCCAGGTGGAATGCGCTTGTGGAGGTGGATGCGTGCGGGCAGCTTGCGCTTCATCTGTTGTTCCAGCGCCTCGTGAGCTTTAAGCACTGAGTTGTCGTGGTCGCTTATCTCGAGGCCAGAGGTCGTGAGCTCGGTTTCGTCCGCTCGGTCGATTTCGAGAAGGTCGTGCAGGTCGATCGCCTGGAACGTCGTACGCAGCTCGTGGAATCCGTCCGCGGTGCGGCCCAGGACCTCGAGGTCGAGATTCAGCTTGGCGCGCGCGGGCAGCGCGATCGTCAACGCGATTGGATCGCCTTGAGCTCCGCCCGATACCTCGTCGCGCGGTCTTGATAGTGCTGCGCGGTGGTGCCGACCCAGTTGCTGGATGAACCGTCGATCGGCTTCTTGACGGTGGCGGGGACGCCGGCGGCGAGCTGGCCGGGTGGGATGTGCTTGCCCTCCTGCAGGACGGCGCCGGCGGCGAGCATCGAGCCCTTGCCGAGGCGGCTCCGCTGCAGCATCGTGGCGCCCATCCCGACGAGCGCGCCCTCCTCGACGACGCAGCCCTCGAGCACCGCGGCGTGGCCGACGCTGGCGTCCTTCTCGACGGTCGTCGGCAGATCTTCCGCGCAGTGAATGGTCACGTTGTCCTGGATGTTCGCGCCCTCGCCGATGGTGATCTTCGAGTCGTCGCCTCGCAGGACCGCGCCGAACCACACGCTCGCGCCCTTATGCACCTCGACGTCGCCGATGAGGACCGCTGTTGGTGCGATGTAGGCGTCCGGATGCACCCTCGGGCGCCGGCCGCTGAGCTCGAATTCCACTGGCCCCTATAATCCTATGTCCGTGATGGTTGACTCCCTCCTGGTGATGGCGCGTGGCTAAGCGAACCGCTTCGGCGAAGAAGCAGGCGCGCTCGGGTGCGCGTCGGTCGGTGCGGAATCGCGCCACGAAGTCCGAGGTCAAGACGCTGATCGTCAAGGCGCGGAAGTCATTGGCTGCGGGTTCGCCGGAGTCCGTCCTCGACGCGGTGCGCGCGCTGGACCGCGCCGCCTCGAAGGGGACGCTGCATCGCAACAACGCGGGACGGCGCAAGTCGCGCCTGGCGCGGCAGCTGGCCAAGGTGGCTTCGGCGGCGCCGGCCCCTGCTCCCGCGAAGGGCAAGAAGGCGGCGGCTCCGGCTCCCGCGGCAAAAGCTCCAGCGAAGAAGAAGTAGGTATTTAGAGCCGCGTCAACAGGACGTCCAGTCCAAGCT
>VBDS01000129.1 GCA_005889085.1 Chloroflexota bacterium
AACGCAATGCTGCGCGCTCTGGCGCAGCGCGCCGAACCTGAGCGCCGCATGGTGACTGTGTCGGCCGCGCCGTCCCGTTACGTCGCCGGTGCGGAGACGGCCGCCATCCATCTCATCAACGAAGGCGTCGCGACGCCGACGACCGCCCCGCCCTATCCGTTCGAGCGGGGAGTCGGCGGCGCGCCAACGCTGGTGCAGAACGTCGAAACCCTCGCCAACGTCGCGCTGATCGCCCGGACTGGCGAAGCGCCCAACACGGTGCTCGTCACTCTCGCGGGCGGAGTCAAAACACCCGGCGTGCTGGAGGTCGAGAAAGGTACGACTGTCGCGGAAGCGGTGCGACGCAACGGCGGTTTCACAGAGGCACCGAGGGCGGTCCTGGTCGGCGGTTACTTCGGGACGTGGGTCGAAACGCAGACGGCACTGGATCTCGAGCTCGATCACGGATCGATGCGGAGGCATGGTCTCGGCCTCGGGTGTGGCGTCATCGGCGTACTCCCCGCGAGCCGCTCCCCTGTCCGCGAGACGGCGGGAATCATGCGCTACCTCGCCCAGGAGAGCTCAGCGCAGTGCGGGCCGTGCTTCTTTGGCCTCCGCGCGCTCGCCGACACGTGCACCCGGATCGCGGAGGGCACATCAAAGCCTGAGGATCTGAAGCGCCTGCAGAGGTGGGCATCGGAGGTGAGCGGGCGCGGCGCGTGCCGGCATCCCGACGGCGCCGTCATGTTCCTGTCGTCCGCCCTGGACCTGTTCGGGAGCGAGTTCGCGAACGACTCCGCCTACGCCCTGAGGCGAACGGCATGAGCAAAGAGATGACCCTCGCCGTCGATCGCATCAAATGCGACGGGCGAGGACTGTGCGCCGAGCTCCTGCCCGAGCTCATCCGGCTCGACGATTGGGGTTATCCAATCCTCGCCCCCGGTCCGATTCCCGCCCATCTATTGCCGCTGGCGGAGCGCGCTGTCGAGGACTGTCCCGTGCTGGCGCTGGCGTTGCGGCGGACAGAACGCAAGAAGTGACGACCGCCGTGCTCGGGATAGCGGATGACCGCGCGCTGGGCGGCTCGATGCGCGTGATCGTGACCCGCCCGCAATCGCTGGTCGCCGCCAAGGCCGCGGTCGACGAGGTAATTCGGGAGATCGACATCGCCGCGAGTCGATTTCGCGAGGACAGCGAGCTCTGCCGGCTCAACGCGATGCCCGACAAGGTCATCAAGGTCAGCCCTCTGCTGGCCCAGGCGATCGAGACCGGCCTGCGAGGAGCCGAGCTGACCGAGGGGGCGGTCGACCCGACGATCGGCTATGCGCTCGTGGTGAACGGCTATGACACGGACTTCTCGTCGGTCGCGCCCCACGGCGCCGCGCTTCGGCTGGTCGCAAAGCGCGTCCCGGGGTGGCAGGCGATTCAGTTCAACGCAGCAGCCCGGACCGTGCTCATCCCACGCGGGGTGGTGATCGACCTCGGCGCGACGGGCAAGGCGCTCGCCGCGGACCTCGCAGCCGCCGCAGCGGCCAGAGCCACGGGCGGCGGCGTCCTGGTCAGCCTCGGTGGCGACATCTCTGTCGCCGGCGAACCTCCACCAGGCGGGTGGCTGGTCCAGGTCAGCGAGGACAGCGCAGCCCCCATCGAGGAAGGCGAGGAGACGGTGGGAATCACGGCCGGGGGTATCGCAACCTCAGGCACCACGATCCGTCGTTGGACGCGCGGCGGGGTTGTGCTGCACCACATCATCGACCCCGCCACCGGACTGCCGGTCGACAGCCCCTGGCGAACCGCCACAGTCGCGGCGGCCAGCTGCGTCGACGCCAACATCGCCTCCACGGCGGCCATCGTCATGGGCGACGACGCCGTCGCCTGGCTGAAGATCCGAGGCCTCGCGGCGCGCCTGGTCGATCGCGAGGGTCGCGTGCGGCGGGTCGGCGGGTGGCCCGAATCAGGCGATTCGAAGCTGGCCCCCAACGCTTTCTGAGCAATTTCCCAGGAAACTCGATCAGCATGAGCCTCGTGAATCACGACGGACCCCGGGTGCTGGTAGTCGACGACGAGCCGAACATCACCGAGCTCGTGGCGATGGCGCTTCGCTACGAGGGGTTCACCGTCAAGACCGCGGCGACCGGCCGCGGCGCCCTGAGCGCAGTGTCCCAGTTCGCACCGGCGCTGGTCATCCTTGACGTGATGCTGCCGGACATCGACGGCATGGAGGTCTTGAAGCGCCTCAACAGCGGGGGCGCCAAGGTGCCGATCATCTTCCTCACCGCCAAGGATGCAACCGAGGACAAGGTGCACGGCCTGACCATCGGCGGCGACGATTACGTCACCAAGCCGTTCAGCATCGAGGAGCTCATGGCCCGAGTCCGCGTGGTGCTCCGCCGGCACGGCAGCGACACCGACACGGGCAAGCTGTCCCTGGCCGACCTCGAGCTCGACGACGAAGCGCACGAGGTGAGGCGTCATGGCCACGTCGTCGAGCTGACCAACACGGAGTACCGACTCCTTCGTTATCTGCTGATCAACGCCGGGCGCGTCTTGACGCGCAGCCAGATCCTCGACCACGTCTGGCACTACGACTTCGGCGGCGACGCCAGCGTGCTCGAGACCTACGTCAGCTACTTGCGGCGCAAGGTCGACCGCTATGACCCGCCCCTGATCCAGACAGTGCGCGGCGTGGGGTACGTTCTCCGAACACCAAGAAAATGACGCTGTCGCTCCGGGGGCGGCTCCTGATCGGTGTCATCTCGCTCGTTGTCGTCGGCCTCCTGGTGGCTAACCTGGCCACCTACCTCGCGTTACAGAACTTCCTCGTCGGTCGCGTCGACGCACAGCTGCGGGCCGGCGTCGACGAGGTAGCCAACACTCTCGGCGCGCCGAGCCGGGGACCGATCCAGCACACGGCCTTTCCGGTTGGAACGGTGGCCGAGCTGCTCAACCCTGACGGCTCCGTGGCGACAGTCAAAGTCGTGGGGCAAGGATTTGGCACGCCTGCGTCGGCGGTGACGCCTGACCTGCCTAGGTCTCTGCCCAACAACGGAGCAGACACCCCGGCGAATCCCTTCACCGTCGAGGGCTCGGACCACGCTACCGAGTTTCGGATGACTGATTGGTCGGAGGGACGCTTTGGAGGTCAGTACATCGTTCTCGCGATTCCCCTGACCGACGTCCAGTCGACTCTCCGAGGACTGCTGCTGATGGAGACGCTGATCAGTCTCGCTGTTGTCGCCGGCACAGCCGTGCTGGCGCTTTTGATCATCAACATCGGGCTGAGGCCGCTGCGCCGCATGGGGACCGCGGCCGGTGTGATCGCCGCGGGTGACCTGAGTCGTCGCGTCGAGCCGGCGACCCCGAAAACGGAGATCGGGCGGCTCGGCCTGGCCCTCAACGCGATGCTCAGCCAGATCGAGGCCGCATTCGCTCAGCGCACGGCATCGGAGCAGCGGCTTCGCCGCTTCATCGCCGACGCGTCGCACGAGCTGCGCACACCGCTCACGTCGATCCGCGGCTACTCCGAGATGCTGCGCCGCGGTGCCGGAGAGTCCCCCGCTGATTCCGATCTTGCACGCCGCCGCATCGAAGAAGAGTCGGTCCGTATGTCGGCGCTGGTCGACGACATGCTGCTCATCGCGCGCCTCGACCAGGGCCGGCCTCTCGAGACAAAGCCGCTCGACCTGCAGACGATCGCGAGCGACGCCGCGGCCGATGCTCGAGCCGTCGCGCCGAACCGCGAGATTGCCTTGAACGCATCCGGCCCCGTTGTCATCTCCGGTGATGACACGCGGCTGCGTCAGGTCCTGGGCAACCTGGTGCGCAATGCGCTGGTCCACACGCCGGCGACTACGCCGATCGAAATCGGAGTCACCACCGTGAACGGGACGGCTCGGTTATCCGTGGTGGATCACGGGCCGGGACTCAAGGCAGGTGACCTGGATCGCATCTTTGAGCCGTTCTTTCGCGCCGACCCAAGCCGCAGCCGTGACAGTGGCGGCGCCGGACTCGGGCTGTCAATCGTCAGCGCCGTCGTCGCGGCCCATGGCGGCCGCGTCCAGGTAAAGGAAACCAGCGGCGGCGGAGCCACCTTCGAGGTGGAGCTACCACTCCCATCTAAGCCGAGCTGAGACCGACGCGGAGATCTCCTGGCCGAAACGCGAGAACGTCCCCCGCGAAGTCTCCGACCACAACGAGGTCGCCGGCCACCGCAGGCCCGCTCCGCACCGCCGAGCGTGTGTCGTAGCTCCAAAGGACGCGCCCGTCGGCGCTGGACAGGGCGACGATTGAACCGGAGCCAAGGTCGCCGAACACCGCCCCGGTCCCGAAAACCACCACGCCACGGGTTACGGCAGGCGCGGAGTAAATCGGCTGGCCTGTGTCGTGACGCCACTTGACATTTCCATTCGAAGGGTCGAGCGCGAACAGCCCCGTGGGTGGACTGGCCGAACCGACGTAGACGCTGGTCCCGTCATAAGCGGGCGAGGCGATCAGGCCGTGCACCGCGCTTCCGCTGACCAGCTCCTTTGACCAGAGGACGGCCCCATTGGACGCGTCGAGTACCGCGAACAACCCCTCATCCGATGCCTGGGCGACCACCTCACGCCCGTACAGGTTGAAAAGCACCGGTGTTGCCCCGACGTCGACGTCGCGGCCGCTGTCGCTGTAAAGATTGGCGAACCACTTGCGATGACCGGTCGCTGCGTCGAACGCCAGAACCCCGTCACCGGGGTTTCCAACACCAACGAAAGCTGTGCCCTGGTCGTCGATCGCCGGGGTGGACCACACTCCGTCCCCCGATTCGCAGCCGGGGAGGACGCACACGTTCCATCGCTCTGAACCTGTCTCTTCGTCGAGAGCGACCAATCGGCCCGGCACAAGCGGGTTGTCGCCGTAGGGCGAGGCGAGGGCGACGATCACCTCGCCTCCGTAGACGACAGGCGAAGCCCATGCCGCAGAGCCACCTGCACCCGACCACGTCCAAACCATCTCGCCGTGCGCCAGCCCAAACGCGTATACCCGTCCGGCCAGAGTGGCGACGTGTACAAGACCGTCCGCGACGGTTGGTGAACCCGAGATCGCTCCAAGCCCGTGCTTGACCCAGACTGTCTGTCCGGTCGATGCATTGATGGCGGCAAGAGTCCCGCGCGCGCTGGCGGCGATGGCCAGGCCCCGCGCCACGGCCGGGGTTCCGTCGACCGCACCGTCCAGATGGATCCGCCATGCGAGCCTGAGATGGGCCGCGGCCGCAGCATCGAGCATGGCCGAGCTCGGATGACCGTCGCGCGCGAGGTCGCCCCGGTACATGTTCCAGGAATCTCCCACTGGCTGCGGGTTCAACGGCCCGCTGCTGTTGGGAGGTTGGCAAGCGGCCAAAAGGATCGCGGCCAGGGCTACGGCGCCACGTCTATGAGCAATCTCCAAGCTTTGTCTCAGGCCGCCTTGAGGACTCCTCATCATCGTAGAGGTTGCCCGAAGCCACCTCGGGCCTTTCCCCCAAGACGTAGGGGCCGGCCTCTAGCGGCCCCTACAACCCCCTCCCGTTAGAGCCCTACGACAGTTTCCAGTGCACGCTCTGCAGGAGTGGCTTCGTTTCGGTGAGGTAGTTGGCCAGGTTGTCCTGCCGGGTCAGCACCATCACGAGGTAGTAGACGTTTCCGCTGCTGTTCGCGCCGGCGAACAGCGAGGCCGCCGCCGGGACGGAGTTCGCGCCGCTCGTCAGCGTGAAGCAAAGCGTCCACGAGATTCCGGCCGCTCCGATGAAGGTACCGTTGGCGGGGCTCGACCCGGCGCAGTTCCGTGTGTCTGGGTATTTGCTCTTGAAGTAGCCCTCGATGGTGTCCTTGTTCTGCTGCGCTGTCTGGGTCGGACTCGATGGTCCGCTGGCGACAGTCACCGAACCCTCGCTGTTGGGATCGGTCAGGACGATCGACTCGTTGTCTTTGCTGGCGACTGTCCAGCCTGCTGGAACCTTGACGGTGAGCCCGTCGTTGGAGTCGGTCGTCGCGCCGAGAGGGGTGGCAGTCGGTGACCCAATCGGGCTTGGCGTGCCACCGGCAGGCGTCGGGCTCGGCAGGTCGGCGATCCCTCCGCCTGAGGTGTTGGAGGGATTGCGGCTGCCGATGATCGCCAGGGCCGTGCCGCACCCCGCCAGGACGACGGTCAACGCGACCACCCCGGCGATGATCAGCGTCCACGGTGTGCGGTGGACCGGCACCGCCGGGCCCGTAGGCGCGTAGTAGGGGCTCTGGTAACCGGTCGGTCCGGCGGAAGGCGGCGCAAGCCCGGGCGGAGGTCCGGGGGGCGGCGCTGCAAGCGGAGGTCCTGGTATCGCGGCCGGGGGCGCGGCCGCGGCGGCCAGCGGCGTGCCGCAGCTCTGGCAGTAAAGGTTTCCTTCCGGATTCTGAGCGCCGCAGCGGGCGCATGTCAGGGCCACTTACGTCCTCGCCTTGGTAGGCGCTTCGGCGCGAGGCTTGCGCGCGCGCTTGAGCGAAGCCGGCGCCGCGGTGAGGGCCCCACCGCAGTTCGGACAGAACCCTGACGCGACGATGTGCATATGGCAGTTGGGGCACACGGTCTCCGCAAAGCCCATATGCGCCGCCTCCTCGAGGAGCGCGTGATGGAGGAGGTAGCGGACGTAGATGAGCACCGCGCCGACCACGACCGCCTGCCAAACGAGCACGACCAGTGGGCTGACCTGAGCGTCTTTGAGGATCTGCGTGCCAAGCGCAAATGCGATGTGCGCGATGACGGCGATCGCGACTCCGCCGATCTCCCGCGAGGCCAGGCGGCCACGCCGGTACCTCCATACGGCTGCGACGATCATGCCGGTGGCGCTGCCTTGAAGCAGGGGTTGGAACACCGCCAGCGTCGTCAGGTCGTAAATCCAGTTGCCCGGCGTCAGGTGCGGTGGAAGGCTGGTCAACGCGCTCGAGAAGGCAACCAGCGACTCGGCGACGCTGAAGCCCAGGCCCGCCGCGATGCCAAAGACGAGGCCGTCGACCGTCTCCGGAAAGTCGGCGCGGTTCGGCAGGAACAGCGCCGGGAGCGGTTTCAGGACTTCCTGTACGACAGGCACAAGGAGTCCGAGGAAAAGCAGGGCGCCCACCCCAATTCCGGCGTTGTGCAGCGGGTTGCCGATTGCGGGGTACGGGTTGTAGACGATCCGCTCGAGCACGGTGAGCGCGATGCCGATGACGGCTCCGCCGCCGATGGTGAACCCAAGCACGATCGCGGGCTCGTCCCGGTACACCTGGGCCTCGTACAGGTAGACCAGATAGAGGACGGGGACGAGGAAGATCGCAACCAGGATGGCCGCGGTGATCAATCCCGCGATGTAGAGCACGAGGATGCCGCCCAGGCCAACGGCGAAGCCCCACCGAAATTCGTGGATCTTGGTGTGCCCCAGGTGAGGAAAGATCGTGGTGAAGATCGAGGGCTGGATGACGTGCTCGGAGGGGTGGGCCGCGTAGCGGTTGACCCGTGCCTTCGCCTCCGCGGGAGCCGCGGTCGTCCCCTGATGTGCTCCACAGCGGGTGCAGAAAACGCCGTCCGGGACGTCGTTGGCGCAGTGGTCGCAGCGCACGGCCGAGAAGCATATATGAGGGAAAACCCGGATGGTTTTCCCTGCGCGCCAGGCGCGGGCAGGATGGGATTACTGATTGCATCGGCCGGGCACTACGCGCCGGGCCTGCTCCCATTCCGGTATACGGTTGGGACGAGTCTTAGTAGTCGCTCCAAGCAACGCTTGGGAGACGAGGAGACAAAGTCGCGGCCGGGGTGAACCCGGCCGCCAAGGCGACCCTGGTGAAAGGTGTCGTCAGGCCGGCTTAGCGCCCTCCGTTTCGGCCGGTACCCAGCCTCGGATGTAGTGGCACGAATAGTGGCCCTGGTGCTTGTCGAAGTAGCGCTGGTGGTACTCCTCGGCGCGCCAGAAATCGGTGTGCGGGACGATCTCGGTCACGATCTTGCGGTCGAAGTACTTCTGCGCCTCTTCCTTTGACTTCAGCGCCGCCTTTTCCTGCTCTGGGTCGTGGAAGAAGATCACCGAGCGGTACTGGTGGCCCATGTCGGGACCCTGACGGTTGAGCGTCGTCGGGTCGTGCATGTTCCAGAAGCTGTTGAGGAGCTGCTCGTAGGAAACCTTCGCCGGGTCGTACGTCACCTCGACGGCCTCGGCGTGGCCTGTACGGCCCATGCAGACCTGCTCGTATGTCGGGTGGTCGACGTGCCCGCCCTCGTAGCCCGATACCGCATCGATCACGCCGGGGATTTCGTTGAAAAGATGCTCGACCCCCCAAAAGCACCCGCCCGCGAAAGTGGCTTTCTCCATTTCACCCTCCAAGATACTTCGGACACATCATGTTTCCCCAAGATGACGATCCGTTAACGGCGCCGCGCCGCCGCTGGTGGCACCTGGCCACGGTCGACGTCACGCCGCTCCGGCGCCACCGCGATTTCCGCCTGCTGTTCATCGGGCGATTTGTGTCGTTCTTCGGCTCGATGATCACCGTGGTCGTCTTTCCCTACCAGGTTTACGTCCTGACGCACAGCGTTCTTCTGGTCGGCCTTTTGGGAGTGATCGAGTTCGGTGCCATCCTCGCGTTCGCCTTCGTGGGCGGCGCGCTTGCGGATGCAAGCGACCGGCGGACCATGGTGCTGTTCAGCGAGGCCGCTCTGATGGCCTGCAGCCTGGTGCTCGCCGGCAACTCCGCGCTGGGCCATCCACAGGTGTGGGTGTTGTTCGTCGTCGCGACGGCTTGGGGCGTGCTGGACGCGATCCAGCGGCCTTCGCTCGACGCCATGCTCCCCCGCCTCGTCGACAAGAACGAGCTCGCGGCAGGCGCCAATCTCGGCAGCATCCGCGGCACTCTGGGTCAGATCCTCGGGCCGGCCCTCGGCGGCGTTCTGATCGCCCTGCTCGGCCTTCCGCTCACGTACATGGTCGACGTGGCTACCTTCGTCGTCGGTCT
>VBDS01000130.1 GCA_005889085.1 Chloroflexota bacterium
CTGTGGCTGATGCGCGCGGTGCCTCCCCCAATCGACGCCGAGCGCCCGAGCCTGCGTCGAGTCATGGAAGGCTTGCGCTACGCGCGCAGTCGCCAGGAGCTGCTCGGCACCTACTTTGTCGACATGATTGCGATGTTCTTCGGCATGCCGATGGCGCTGTTTCCCGCGATCGCGCAAGGGCTCGGCGGCCCGAAGGTGCTGGGCCTTCTGTACGCCGCGCCGGCGGTCGGTTCCTTTGTCTTTTCGGCGACCAGCGGCTGGACTGGGCGTGTGCATCGTCATGGCTTGGGG
>VBDS01000059.1 GCA_005889085.1 Chloroflexota bacterium
AACTGCTTCCCCGACGGTCGTGCCACTTTCGACCTCCAGCACGCCAGGCTGTTTGACTCCGCCGGCGAGAGTGACGAGAACCGTATTGGGCGCTTCGCCAGTCCGGGCGATCAGCGCGACGTTGGCGAGGGTTTCGACGTTCTGCACCAGCGTTGGCGCGCCGCCGACTCCCCGCTCGAACGGATAAGGTGGAGCACTCGTCGGCGTCGCGACGCCTTCGTTGATGAGATGGATGGCGGCCGTCTCCGCACCGGCGACGTAACGGGACGGCGCGGCGGACACAGTCACCATGCGGCGCTCAGGTTCGGCGCGCTGTGCGACAGCGCGCAGCATTGCATTGCGCGCGTCGTCGTGGCGCTCGCCGATGTAGAGGACGATGCGACCGGCCCGCAGAACGCGCGCGGCGAGAAGCGCACCGTCGAGGATGAGATGGGGCCGCGCGGTCATCAACAGCCTGTCCTTCTTGCTCTGCGGCTCGCCCTCCGCACCGTTGACGACGATCACGGCCTGTCCGCGCGACCGCTGTGCGACCGCGCGCCACTTCGTCGCGACCGGAAACCCGGCGCCGCCGCGTCCGACCAGCCCGGACCGCTCGATCGCTTCGATCAGACCCTTGCTTGCGTTCGGCAGAGCAGTCAGAACATCCGGCGTGTCGAGGAGTCGCATCATCGCGTTTCTCGCCGATCGACCGCCGCGCGGAACGTGGTCCTCGCTGCAGCGAGTGGATCGGAAGAACCGGAGGTCAGCCTCAGGAAGACCGCCACGCCAACCGCGGCGAGGCACCCCGCGGTGATCGCAAGCATCCACACCGAAAGCGTGTCGGTGCCGGTGCCGATGCCGTGCAAGACACCGATCGGCCATGCGGCGTAAGTCAGCCAGTGAATGGCGCGCCATGTGCGGTGGCCGATCAGGCCACGCACGAGGCTGGTCACGATGATCGCAGCGAGGAGCTCGAAGGCGATCACCCCCAGGCCGAGCCACAGCGTCCGGTAGGAAGCCGAGAACGGAATCAGCGCGGCGGCCCACCCGAGGTTCGTGTAGGGGTCAACGACCGCGGTAACGATATGCAGGGCGAGGAAGATGAGGGTCACCAACGCCAGGTTGCGATGCAGTCCGGAGGTGAGGAATCGCGGCCAGCTCCGGCTCTGGACTCGGAGTGTCGAAAGGATCCCGAGCACGACAACCGAGCTGAGCAGGATGAGCGTTACCGCGCCGGCCCCGCGCGTCGTGTACCAGAGAACACTGTTCGTCATCGCTCAGTGCGACGCGCCCGAGACGGCTGAGCCAGTGCTGGTCGAGGAGCTGACGCCGCTCGATGGCTGCAGGCTGCTTGACGAGCTGGATGACGATGAATTTGCAGATGTAGATGTAGATGCAGATGACGACGTGGTCGAGGAGCTCGATGTCTGCGTCGTGGAAGAAGCCGTGCCAGGGTTGGTCGCGGCGCTGACGGCGCCGATAACACCGACGCCGGCAAGGGCGAGAATCGAGACGCTGACGGTTATGCGGTTGAGCAAGCCCAACGCGGCGTCCCGCGCCGCCGCCTTGACTCGGGTCACATTGGTGGTGTCCATGGCGACAGCTTGGCCACCGGCTCTGAACCGTTCCTAGGAACGTCCTTAGAACTCGCTGGGAACGTCGAGGCCGCTAAAGACCCGTGGGTACACTCTTTCTGCTACGCAACGCCCCCGTAGCTCAGGGGATAGAGCAGGACGGTCCTAACGTCAAGGTCGGGGGTTCGATTCCCTCCGGGGGCACCATGTGTGATGCTCGAGATGCTCCGCGCACATCCCTGTTAGGGAGCCGCCGAATCGCATCGAGGTGGCCCGCAAGCGATGCGAGTACGGGACCTTATCCACGAGCGTCTGCTTCGAGAAGAGTCTTTAGGGTCGGGCTACCGGCTTGAACTGGCTCGACACCATGCGGCGTTTGAGCAGCCACTCGATGCAATCCACGCACATGAAAGAGTCGAAGTGCGGCGCCTCCAGCACTGTGCGTGGGATCCCGCAGAGCGAAGATTCAGCATCCTCGCGGACGAGGTGCAGAAACTTCCCACCGGTCGCTGCCTTGGAGCGCGGACCCAACACTCGATAGTCGCGCTCTCCCATTCGGTTCGCACACTAGGCGATTGGGCCAGGTGGTGAAAGTCACGCAGGTCACAAACGGACCGCGCCGACAAGCTCGGCTAGCCTGACCAGCTCGTCCCTGGCACTGGAAGGTACGGCATCGGATCGACGACCTGGTCGTTGAGCCGGAGCTCGAAGTGCACATGCGGCCCGGTCGACAATCCGCTCGATCCCTCGAGTCCGATCACCTGGCCCCGCACCACTCGATCGCCGGCGCTTGCATTCGTCTGCAGCAGATGCCCATAGAGCGTGGCGATGCCCCCGCCGTGCGCGATCACGACGTAGTTGCCATAGCCGATTGTGCTGTGTCCGACGGCCACCACGAGCCCATCCGCCGCTGCCATGACCGGCGTGCCGAGCGGTGCCGCGATGTCGACACCGGTGTGAAAGTGCTTGTAGGGGCCAAGCGGCGGCTCGAGCAAGACGGTCGACGGGCCGAAGGGCTGTGTGATCTGGAACGAGGTCATCGGCCACGCGAGCGCCAGGCCGTTGATGTTCTTGCCGACCGGCAGCTGGCGGTTCACCAGCGCGAGGCCGGCGCCGACCTGGGCCTGGCTCCACGCGGTCTCATAGGAACGCTGGATCAGGTCTGCCTCCTGCGCCTCCAGGAGCAGGGCGAGGCTGTTGGTCTCGTCGGGTGTCACGTTCTGCAGCCGGTTCTTGGCGTCCTGAATCGACCCCACCAGGTCGCTCAGCTGGCTGCTGACGTCGGCCTGCCGGTACATGACGTCTTGCAGCGCGCTGAGGTTGGCGTTGAGCAGTTCGAGTGTCCCGTTCTCGCGGTCGAGGTCAGCCTGGCGGGCCTGGCGGTCGGCCTGCAGCTTGGCGAGATCCGCCTCGAGCCTGGTCTGCAGCGCGTGCGCGCGTTGTCCCGCGACGACCGCGTCCGCCGTCGCGATCAGCGCCTCGCGCAAGTTGCCGGAGCGCGCGATCAGCAGCCAGAAGGAGTCGGGCTGGCGGTAGATCGCGCGCGACATGACGCTGAGCTGCTCCTTCTCGACGTCGATCCGCGCCTGTGTGTCCGCGATCTGGGTGTCGAGCTTGGCAATCTGGTCTTCAAGGTTTGCGATCACCGTCTCTTCCTGGGTGACCTCGTCGGTGAGGAGCTGCTCCGTGGCTGCGAATTGATCCAACGTGGCGGACAGCTTCTGTTCTGCGGCCAGAGCGCGCGCGATGTCGCCGCCCAGACGACTCTCCAGCGCTGAGTACGCCGCCTGGTTTGGGTCGACCGCGGTCGCGGGGCAGCTCACGCGGCTCCCCGAAGCGGCGGCGGGGCTCGGACACGGCGATGGGGTGGTGGCTGACGCGGTGGAAATCTGGAGCGCCAGGACAGCTCCCAGGAGCGCGGCGGCGCCGAGCGCACGTTTCAAGCGCGAGCCCTGCGGAAGCCGAGGAGGGCCGTTCCGGTGCCGAGGACGAGCCCGGCCGTGATGATGGCTGCCACGACGTACTGGACCGCGGTGGCGTCGACTCCAGGCAGCACCTGGAGGTAGACCGCCGAGCCGAAGCGAAGCGCGAGCAGGTAAGCGCCCGCGATGATCGCCGCGGCCAACGCTCCCGCCAGCGCGCCTGTCATCAGTCCTTCGACGACGAAGGGCCCGCGAAGCATCCAGCCTCGCGCACCGAGCAGGCGGGTCACGGCAACCTCTTGCCGGCGCGACGCGGCGATGCCACGCATCGAGTTGGCGATCACCGCGTATGCGATGACCGCGAAAAGCAGCACGATTCCGCCGGCGATGCCACCCGCCACCAGCGCGAAGTGGCGCAGCCGAGAGTAGGTGTCGGGATCGTAGGAAGTCGGGTAAGACGGATCGACGGCGGGGTCAGCCTTCACGGAGGTCGCCACTGCCGCCACCTGCGTCACCAAACGCACCTTCACGTCGAGGCTGGCCGGGAAGGGGTTGGTCGAGCTCAGGCTGGACAGGTTGTCGAGGCCCGGACGCTTGCTCGCCTCTGCGAGCGCCTGCTCCGGCGTTACGTACGTGACCGACGCGACGCGCGAATCGCCCGCCAGCTTCGCCTTCAGTGCCGAGATCGCGTCCGTCGTGGCGCCGGGAGCAATGTAGACCCGGACGATCGAGGCCTGGCTCGCCTGGTCGGCCACGACGCGTTCGACGGCAATTCCGGCCAGCGCAAGCGTGCCGCACAGCATGAGAAGAAGGGCGATGGTGCCGATGACGGGCATGTGGAGCCGCGCGTCCCTGCTCCAGCTGCGCAGCCCGTTGAGCACGACGAGGCGGTGGCCGTTGGCGCCGAAAGCCAACGCCCGTCGCCACAGCGGGAGGCGAGGCACGCTCTGCGTCTTGTGCGGCCTCTCGCGCGCCGGAATCAGCAGGCGCCAGAGCGAAGGCCGGGTCGCGGCGCCGTTGCCGTTGGCGTGTCCGTTGCCGTTGGCGTGTCCGTTGCCATTGGCGTGCACGTTGCCGTTGAGAGGCCCTTTGCCGGCGCCGTATCCATTGCCATTGACGGCTGCTTTCCGCGATCCGTTGGTCATCACCTTCGCGCTCGGGAGACGCAGGATGCGGCTCGCAGGGAAAGTGTGTCGGTGGCTCGCGATGATCACGGTGGTGCCGTTCGCTGCGGCCGCCTCCAGGAGGTGCGTGACCATCGCGGCGTTGTCGTCGTCGAGTGACGACAGCGGCTCATCGGCCAGTAGCACGCTGGGTTTGGCGGCGAGGGCGCGCGCGATCGCCACACGCTGGCGCTCACCCGCCGACAGCTGGTGGGGGTAGGCGCGCCGGCGATGGGCCAGCTTGACCGATTCGAGCGCCTCCATGGCGCGCCGCTTGATCTCGCGGTTTGGCACTTGCGGATCGCGCACCTGGAGAGCGAGCACGACGTTCTCGAATGCGTTCAGCCGGGGCAGCAGGCGCTGCTCCTGGAAGATGAAGGCGACGTCACGACGAAGCTTGCCCAGGCCGCGCCGCCACCAGCGGTGCAGCCCGCGACCACCGACCCAGAGCTCGCCCGCGTTCGGCCGCAGCTGTCCGTGCACCAGGCGCAGGAGCGTCGTCTTGCCCGAGCCGCTTGGGCCCGTGACCTCGAAGAGCTCGCCCTGGGCGACGGAGACGTTGACGCCCTTCAGGACCGCGCTACGGCCGAAGGATTTCGTCACGTCGACGAGCTTGATCGCCGGCTGTGCCGCGGGCTCGCCGTTGGTCCCGGGGCGGTGCCTGATCGCCCCGTTCGTTTGCGCCTGCGCCTTGGCTGGTTTTTTGGACGCGCGTGCGCGGCCAGTTGTCGCTGGTCGGCTTCCCACCCTTCGGTTCAGATTAGCCCATGCCGGGTTTCATGTAATCAGGACTAATGTCCCGTCCTGTGATCACCCTTGGAGAAGCCCGGGACATTGCCCTGGCGCTTGCGTCGACGCAGGAGGCCGATCACTGGGGAAATCCGTCGTTCCGAGTCGGCGGGCGGATCTTCGCCACAGTGCCCGACTCAGAGCATATGAACGTGATGATCGATCCGTTCGACGTTGAATCGGCTGTGCTCGAGGAACCGGACGCCTGCAGCGAGCTTCGCTGGGGCAAGAAGGTGAGCGGCGTGCAGGTGGATCTCCGGCGCGCCTCCCCGGAGTTGCTAGGCGACCTTCTGGAAGCAGCCTGGCGGCGGAGGGCGCCCCGACGAGTTCTGGCGGCTTACCAGAACTTTCCGCCGCCCAGGAGCACGTAGAGGATCGGGCCGATGCCCCAGAAGAAGCTGATGATGATCCACAGCACCTTCGACACTCCGCCCATGTCCTGGCGGTTGACGATGTCGATCACGCAAAGGATGAACGCGATGGGGTGGAGGAAGATCGCCAACAGGACCTCGACGATGAACTTGATCATGCTGCCCCTAGTGTTTCACGGCAGCGCGCAGCGGGCTCGGAATGCGCGGCCACCCGCCAGCGGGCGCATACGTCCCGTCGGCCGCCTGCTCGTACGTCGACTTGATTCTGCCGCGCGCAACTTGAGTGACCGCCTCGAGAAAACGCTTCAGCTCCGCCTCCGTGTTGTAGGGGGCAAGGCTCGCACGCACCGCTCCGGGCAGAGCCTTGCGGCGACCCGCCGTGACCTCGCCTTCGACCGCGACAACCTCGTCTTTGCTCATGTGCAGCAGGTGGAAGACATACGGGTTGGCGCAGAAGCAACCGTGCCGGACAGCGATGCCCCACTCGTGGCTCAGGGCGGCTGCCACAAGCCCGTGATGCAAGCCGTCGACGACAAAACTCGACAGGGCCAGCCGTGCGCCTGACGTCGTTGGTTCGGTGCGACCAAGCACGCTGACGCCGGGTATGGCGGAAAGCTCGGCATGCATAAGCCGTCCCAGGTGCACCTCGTAAGCGAGCATGTCGTCGAAACCGAGCTCGAGCAACGTCTCGATCGCGGCGCCCATCGCCACTGCGCCGATCACGTTGGGTGAGCCGGCTTCCTCACGGTCGGGCAGGTCAGCCCACACCGTGTCGTCCCACGTGACGATGCTGATGGCGCCCCCGCCCATCACCTCAGGCGCACCCGCGAAGAAGTCGCGAGGCGCGACCAGCACGCCGGCGCCGTATGGGGCGTACATCTTGTGGCCCGACATCGAAAGGAAGTCGAGGTGCCCAGGGTCGTCCGCCGGCCTGACATCGATCCGATGATGCGGCGCCAGCTGGGCGGCGTCGACCGAGATTCTCGCGCCGTGACGATGCGCCAGCTCGGCCACCTCGTGGATCGGTGAGACGAAGCCGGTCACATTCGACGCTCCGCAAAGAGCGACGAGGCCAATGCTTCCGGCGCCCTTCTTCAGCTCGTGGTCGATCGCATCGAGGTCGATCTCGCCATCGTCTGACAGTCCTACCATCACGTGACCGCTGCGATGCCGCCATGGGAGCAGGTCGGCGTGATGCTCCATCTCGGTCACGAGGACATGCCGGCCGTCGAGCCGTGCCTGCTCCGCCGCGATGCGATTCAGAGCGTCTGTCGTCCCCTTGACGAAGATGACGACCTGGTGCTTGTCGTCGACGCCGAGAAACTTCGCGACCAGCTCCCGGGCGTCCTCGTAAGCCTCGGTCGACAGGCGTGACTTGTAACCCGTCCCGCGATGGACGCTCGAATAGACGTCAGAAAAGCCGTTGACCAGGTCCCGCACGCGCTTGAGGGGCGGCGTGCTTGCGGCGTTGTCGAAGTTGATGCCGGTCACCGTCCCGCCGCCGAAGACGGGGACAGGCAGGTCAACCCCGGCGAAGTGCTCGCGCCACTGGCCGGAATGGGGAGAGGTCACGTTCGTTGCTAATCTAACGCCCGCACGCCGAAAAGCCAGACTGGAGCTATCACACTAGCCAGAGGCGGGTCCGTTGTGTTATTGACACGAGATCTGGCATGAAGGCGAAACGTAATCTGGGCGGAGTGCAAGTGACCGCGGGGGCCTCGGACTCCAGCCTTGCCGCGCGCGAGCTCAACTTCCTGGTTCGTCTGGCCCAGGCAGCCGCGTCCACCCAACGGCCGGACGAGCTGCTCGAGCTGATCATCCGCGAGACGACCTCGGCCATCGGGGTCGACGTGTGCTCGCTCTATCTCCTGACCGGCCGCCAGCTGCTGCTTACCGCGACCAACGGCCTGAACGAGAACATGGTCGGCAAGGTGACGATGCGGGTCGGCGAGGGGATTACGGGATGGGTGGCCGACACGCGGCGCGCGGCGGTGGTGCCCGACGTGAGCAAGGAGCCGCACTGGAAGTGGGTGCCTGGTCTCGACGAGGACCGGTTCCACTCGATGGCCTCCGTGCCCATCGAGTCGGGGCCGCGGCTGGTCGGCGTGCTGAACGTGCAGAGCACGGAGCGGCGGGAGTTCAACTCGGGCGACATCGACTTCCTGCGCGCGATCGCCGGTCAGGTGGCCGGCATCCTCGAGCGCAGCGAGCTGCAGCGGCGGACCGAGGTGCAGCTCGCGGAGATCAAGCTCTCGCACGACATCCACGAGCGTTTTACCAAGCTGTCGCTCGACGGCGCCGGAATTCAAACGATCCTCGAGGTCATCGGCTCACTGGCGGGCGGGCGCGCCGCGCTTTACTCGGCAGACGGTTATCGCGTTCGAGGAGTGGGGGAATCATCGGATGGCATGCCTCCGCGGATCCATTTCCCGGCCACTGCCGGCACCTCGGCCCGCGAGGTTCGGATCAACACGGGCCGGCCGCCACGCCCGCTGGACGTCGTACCCGTGCGCGCCGGCGCGGATATGCTCGGCTTCCTGGCGGTGGGTGTGGACGACAAGTCCAGCGAATCCGAGGGCCGCCTCCGCTCGCTCGAGCATGGATCGACCGTGCTCGCACTCGAGCTTTCGAAGGAGCGGGCGACTGCGGAGGTCGAGCGCCGGCTGCGCGGGGATCTGGTCGAGGAAGTTCTCGCCGGCGCGTTGGAGCCGGACGAGGCGGAGCGCGTCGCCCGGCAGGCCGAACGCCTTGGTCACCGCCTGCCGCAGCGCGCCTGGGTCGTGGTGCTCGAAGCCGACGAAGACAAGACCGAGGCCGCGCTCGCGGCTCGCGGGCAGCAGGACCGCCTCGACGGAGCGCTCAGCGGCCTGGTGCGGTCTCGCCTGCCCGGCGCCCTGACCCTGGTGCGCTCGTCGTCCGCTGTGTTCCTGGTCCCGGACGAGCTGGCCCCCGACCTTCCGTCGGTCGAAAAGCTCGGCGCGCAGATCATGGCGGCCGCGGCGCCTGTCATGAAGCCAGGCTCGGGGTCGGTCGGCATCGGCAACCTGGCGAACGGAGTGAGCGAGCTGGCTCGATCGCACCTCGAGGCGCGCCAGGCGCTGCGGCTGACCCGGCGGGCAGGCGGTCGCGCGCGAGTCGCTTCTTATCGCTCGTTGGGCGCCTTCCGCCTGCTGCTCGAGGTGCAGAGCCCGGACGCGCTGCGTCGTTTCGTGCACGAGCTGCTCGGGCCGCTGCTGGAGTACGCCCAGTCGCGCGACACGCCGCTCCTCGAGACGCTGGAGGCGCTGTCCACCTCGCGCTGGGTGCGGCGAGCGGCGGCGCGCCACCTGAGCATCCACATCAACTCGATGACCTATCGCGTGGAGCGCATCGAGGCCCTGACCGGCCTTCAGCTCGATGATCCGGAAACGCGCGTCGCGATATCGATCGCACTGCGCGCTCGGGCGATGCTTGGGATGTAGCGAGGCCAGGGGCAAAAGTTGACCATTCGGGAACGAATGGTTGTATCGACCGCCGACGGATCGCCATTCGGGCTCACTGGGTACCTAACCCTCAACGTCCAGCTCCTCGACTGAGTCGAACACCCACCGGAGCCACACAGT
>VBDS01000012.1 GCA_005889085.1 Chloroflexota bacterium
GCATGGCAGGTCGAGTTGTAGCAGAGCTTCACCAGGTGGTCGCCGAGGCCGATGTCTCGCGGCACCGTCATGTCGACCGCGACGTTTCCGCTGCTGTCCGAAAGGAATCCGAACGTGTGCAGAACACTCCACAGCTGGATCTGACCGTTCGTGTTTGCGGGGACTCGCGTCGCGCTGACGACGACGTTCTCGCCCGGCGAGACTGTTGAGGATGAGAGCGACAGGGTCGGGGCCGCTAACGCGATCAACCCGAGCGAACCGAGGATCAACAGGACGATCGCCGCGGCGGCGATCATCGCGATCAGTCGTTTCCGCGATCTTCGTTTCGCTTGGGGCGCGATAACTTCGGCAGCGGTCGCGCCTGGAAATGCCACCGCCACGGTGCCCGGAAGCGGTGCCGTCGCGACGCGCTCAGCGACAACTGCCGCTGCGACAAGCGGCACGGTCGAGGCCACGACCGGAGGAGCCATCACCATCGTCTTCGCCACGGCAGGCGCAGGCGCAACGCCCTTCAGCGCCGCGTCGAGAGCATCGACAAACGCGGCGCATGAGCTCCAACGCGCAGCCGGGTCCTTCGACAGCCCGCGCATGACCACGGCGTCGACGGCTGGACCAAGCGACGCTTCGCGCGAGCTGGGCGACGGCGGCTGGCGGTGGACCTGCGCGTAGAGCAGCTCCATCAGCGCCTCCCCGTCGAACGGGATGACACCGGTGAGCATCTCGTATGCGATGGTCGCCAGGGAGTAGCGGTCTGACGCCGGTCCCACGCTGCTCCCCGTTACCTGCTCCGGCGCCATGTACGCGGGGGTTCCGGTGGTGACGCCGGTCATCGACTTGAGCGACGAGCCCTGCAGCAACTTCGCTAGCCCGAAGTCCGCCAGGACAGGCGAGTCATCGGCGGTCAAGAGGACGTTGGCCGGTTTGACGTCGCGATGGACGATTCCGTGCTCATGCGCGTAGTCGAGCCCAGACGCAATCCCGCGCAGGTACTTGAGCGCCGTCGCCTGGTCGAGCCGCCGGCCGTTCATGCGCCCGGCCAGGCTGCCGCCGGGGACGTACTCCACGATCATGTAGGGCGTCCCCTGGTACTCCCCGAAGTCGTAGACGTCGACGATGTTCGGGTGGCGAAGCTTGGCGATCGCCTGGGCTTCGTGCCGGAAGCGGGCCACGGTGTCGTCGTCAGGCGTGATGGCCTGCATCACCTTGACCGCGCCCGTGCGCTCGAGCTCGGTGTGGTAGGCACGATAAACCAGGCCCATGGCTCCCTGGCCTATGAAGTCCTGGACCTCGTACTGCCCCAGCTTGGTCCCCGGCGCTACTGGCACGACCGCTGATTATGCGATTCAGCCGGTCGGACTCAGTTCGACTTAACCAATCATTTACTTACGAGCTGGACAAGAACGAGACGTGATTGGTCGCCGCCGGAGGTGCATTGTCGGCGCGGGGTTGCTGGCGCGCGATTAGGATCCTTTTGCGCAAGACGCGCGTAATTCGGCGCGGATTTGGAGCTTTTTGTGCAGAGCGCGCGTTCATTTACTGCGGGCAGCCACGCGGATGGGGAGGACCGGCAGTCAGGCGGGCGGTGCTTGTTTCCAGCCACCCTTTCCGCCGCGCCGTATGGCGACCAGGCCGGCGAGGATCGAGAGCGCGATCTCGGCCGGTGTTCTCGAGCCGAGCTCCAACCCGACCGGGCTCTGGATCCGGGCGATCACGCTCTCGTCCACGCCTTTGGCGCGCAGCGCCTCGAGGTGATGGCCGGTGTGGCGCCGGCTGCCGACCAGGCCGATGAAGCGCGGGTTGCGCGGCAGCACCTTCTCGAGCGCCTGCACCAGATCCTCGGCGTCATGGTTCGTGTGAACGACGTAGACATCCCCAACCAGCCCAGGTAGGTCAGCCGCTGAAGGGGCGAGGACTGGCCGGAACCCGACCTCGGGCGCCCAGCGCACGAGCGCGCGGGCGACTGGCGTGTCGGCGAACACGACGAGGGTGGGCGAAGCCGCATACGGCTCGAGGTAGACCTCGATCGAGCCCAGGTCGTGGCGATAGGTCCGCATCTGAGGCGCACCGCCGGCCGCAATCGATTCGGAGTCGGCCAGCGCCGCCGAGTCGAACTCGCTGCAGCCGAGCGTCCCCGCGATTGACATCGTGCCGGACATCAGCAGCTTGGCCCCGGGCTGCGAAGGTGGCTCGCCGTCGAGCTTGATCACAGTCGCCAGCACGACCGGCTCGCCGCGCGCGATCCGCGAGGCGAGCTCCTCCTCAACGCTAGGCATTCGCAGGTGCGCGCATCAAGACCGAGCGCAGGATGTCGATCGCGTGCGAGACGTCGTCGTCGGAGGTCGACCATCCTGTCGTCAGGCGGAGGCTGCCGAGCGCCTGCTCCAGGTTCAGGCCAATCGCCAGCAGCACGTGGGATGGGTCGAGCGAGCCCGACGCGCACGCGGATCCGCTCGAGGCGGCGACGCCCGCGAGGTCGAGGCCCAGCAGCATGTCCTCGCCACGCCTGCCCTCCAGCGCGCAGGTGGCGAAGTTCGGAAGCCGCGGCTCGTCGCCGGTGAGCGTCGCGCCAAGCTCGGACAGCGCCGCCCGCAGCGCCCGGCTCTGACGGAGCGCGACGCGCGAGCGTTCGTTCCGGTGCTGCGCCGAAGCGGCGAGGGCCGCCGCCACGGCTGTGGCTGACGGCACGTCTTCGTGGCCGGCGCGGCGGCCCCATTCCTGCGGGCCTCCAAAAAGAAGCGGGTCGATCCTGACCCCGTCCTTCACGAACAGGAGCCCGCCACGCCCCGCCCCAAGCTTGTGGCCGCTGATCGACACGAGGTCCGCGCCGGGAGGGATCGGCATCCACCGGGGGCCCGCGCACGCATCGAGGTGGACCAGGGCGCCGACGTCGTGGGCGCGTTGGATGACCTCCGCCACAGGCTGAACGGAGCCCAACTCGTTGTTGGCGAGGCCCACCGAGACAAGGGCCGTGCCCGGAACGATCGCGTCGGGATCTGCTCGCGCCGCGCGGTCGACTTCGGCGATCACCACGTCGTAGCCGAGGATCTGCAGGCGTCGAACCGCGGCCAGGACAGACTGGTGCTCGGCCGCCCAGGTCACGATCGCGCCGCGTTTCGGCAGCCGCGCGGCAGAGCCGAACAGCGCGAGGTTGACGGCTTCGGTGCCCGAGGCCACGAAGGTGATCTCGGTGCGCTGGACACCGAGCGCCGACGCCGCCATATCGCGCGCGCCGTCGAGCAGTGCCCGGGCGGCGCGTCCTTCTGAGTGTGGGCTCGAGGGGTTGCCATGCGCGAGGTCCTGGAGCGCGACGCGAACCTCGTCGAGGACAGGGGCAGAGCCGGCGTCGTCGAGGTAGATCCGCTTCATCGGCGGAGAAGCGCGGACCGGATCAGCCCCGGGTGTGGTCCGGCTGCTGGATCAGCTCTTTCAGCGTGCCCTGGAAGCCCTTGAGCATCAGATGAAGGTCGAGGATCTCGTCGACCGTGATCGGCTCTGCCTCCACCACCACCGGCTCCTCGATGAGCTCGGTCGCCCCAATCGTCTCCTCCACCGCGCTGCCCGCGATCGCGAGCACGACGACAAACGTCACCTGGCACTGCGAGCACGTCACCTGGAGGTGAAATCTCTCCTCCTCGTGGCTGAGGACCTGGACATCACAGCCCTTGAGGCTGCGCCCGCAGACCGGGCAGTTGTAGAACCGCGCCCGATCGCGAATGAACTCGATGATGCTCATCGCAGCGACCCATATTACGCCCCGAGGCTGGGATCGGAAGTTGTCGAGGTCTTTCGGCCGAGCCTCTACCGATGGCCCTCGATGCACGTGCAGCCGGACGGTCCGACGACCGCCGAATGGACCGTCCCGGCGGGCAGCTCCATGCGGTCTCCTGGGCTCAGCTCGAGTCGCCGTCCCTCGCCCTCCAGGACGAATGTGATCGATCCTTCTACGCAGTAAAGGACCTTCTCGTAGTTGTGGCTGTGGGCGGCGTAACGGTCGCCTGGCCCGTTGGACCACGGATAACAGCCGCTCGCCTCGGTGCGCAGCCGTGCCATGAGGTCGTCGAGTGTTGGCACAGGCCGATTCTAAGATGACACTGGTGAGACCCCGGTTTCTGGCCGACTGCAACGTCGGGCGGCTGGCGCGCTGGCTGCGCGCTCTCGGCTATGACGCGTCCTACCACGCGCGGATCGACGACTCAGAGCTCGTTCGCGAAGCCGCGGCCGAAAATCGGGTGGTCCTCACGCGCGACCGTGACCTGACCAAGCGACGTGTCATCCAGACCGGCGTGGTGCGCGCGATACTCATCCGCGACGACGACGTGACCAAGCAGCTGCGCCAGGTGTTTGGCGAGCTCGGCCTGGAACTCAAGGAAGCGCTGACGCGGTGCATCGAGTGCAACTCCGAGCTCGAGTCACGCGTCCCGGCGATGGTGGCCGAGCGCGTGCCTCCGTACGTGTGGCAAACCCAATCCCGCTACTCCGAATGTCCGGAGTGCGGCCGGATCTACTGGGCCGGGACGCACTGGCAGCGAATGCGCGACGTGCTGCTCGGATTGTGAGGGACGTTCTGCGCCGCCTGGTCGCAGGCGAGCTGACCGAAGACGAAGCGCTGGCAGAGCTTCGGCGCATGCAGCTCGATGAGCTCGGCGGTCGCGCCCGGCTGGACCTCGGACGTTATCTGCGGCGAGGGATTCCAGAGGTCGTGCTGGCCACCGGGAAGGCCCCTCACGACGCGGCTCGTCTCGCCGTCGCATTGGCCGAGCGCCAGGGCCAGGGACTCATCAGCCGCATGACCGGTGCCCACGATGTGGCGCTGCGCGCCGCGGCCGAGGCAGCAAGCATGGACGTCGTCGTCTACCACACGTCAGCGCGCGTCCTGCGTCCAGGATTTTTGCCCGAGGCCAGCGACGGCAAGGTGGCGATCCTCACTGCGGGGACGTCGGACCTGCCGGCGGCGGACGAGGCGCGGATGGTGATCGAGTCATGCGGCGTCGAGGCAAGGCTCGAGGCGGACCTCGGCGTCGCAGGTCTCCACCGGTTTGTCGGTCCGCTTGCGGCGGCCCTGGAGTGGGGGGCTGACGTGATCATCGTCGCCGCCGGGATGGACGGCGTTCTTCCCGGGTTGGTCGCCGGCCTGATCGACTTGCCAGTGATCGGTCTCCCGGTGTCGACCGGCTATGGCCATGGCGCCGCGGGTGAGGGCGCGCTCACGACGATGCTGCAGTCGTGCTCGACGGGTCTGACCGTGGTGAACATCGACAGCGGCGTGGGAGCTGGCGCCGCTGCGGTGCTGATCGCTGCTCGGGCCGGTCAGGGCCGCCGGCGCGGGACGACTACAGCAACGATGGCAACCACGACCGCGGCGACCAGCATCAAACCGAACAGAGCGGCCGCCACTCCACGCGAAACTTCGGCCCCTCCGGGCAGCGCAAAGACAAGCCCGAAAAGAAGCATCGCCGCGAGGACGCCGACGAGCAGCCACGGAAAGCCGCGCCGCCGGCGCCCATAGAAAAAGAGCCACAACCAGCTCGGTCGCTTTTTCGGCTCGCTCATACCAGGTCGCGCACCTCGGCGAGGGATTGGATGGTGGCTACGTCGTGGGGCGGGGTTTCGTCCGCGTGCGCCATGACGACCACGGCGCGCATGCCGAGTGCGCGCGGGCCTTCGTAGTCCTCGCGTAAGCGGTCGCCAACGAACAAAGTCCGGTTGGGCTCGCTGGCAATCGCGTCGAGTGCGGCTCGATACATCTCGGGCGCCGGCTTGCGGCGGCCGACCTCGCTCGAGAAGACGATCGCGTCCACCTCGGCGGCGATGCCGTTGCTCTCGACCTGGCGCCGCATCATCTGGGGCGGAAACGGCGCATTGGAGCAGATGCCCCGCTTGATTCCGCCCTGACCGAGCCAGGTCAGCAGCGGCATGGCATCGGGGTCGACCCGGACGGCGCGGTCCCAGCACCCCTGCTCGGCGTCCAGGATCTCGTACAGCAGGCCGTCGGGCAGCCTCATGCCGGCGTTGTGCCATGACTCGCGGTAGACGTCCATGTACTCGACCTCGTCTTCGCTGGTGCTGCTGACGAATGACTCCATCGGCAACAACACCTCATGGAGGAGCGCATCGGCTTCAGGCGCCGAAACGCCAAGTGCGGACTCGATTCGCGGCCGGAACTGACGCAGGACTTTCAACAGGTCATCGGTCGGGTAGTCGAACGTGACGAGCGTGCGGCCGTAGTCGAACAGCACTCCGTCGATCCCGGGCATGCGCATATCCTGATGCTCCGTGGCAAAACGATTGACGCACCTCGACGACAAGGGCGCGGCGCGCATGGTGGACGTCGCCGGCAAGTCGGTCACTCTGCGCGAGGCGACGGCCGAATGCATCGTGCGGATGGCGCCCGAAACCCTGCATGCGGTGCGCGAAGGAACCGCCAAGGGCGACGCCCTCCAGGTCGCGCGAGTGGCGGGCATCATGGCCGCGAAGCGCACTCCGGACCTCATCCCGCTCTGCCATCCGCTGCCGATCACCGGTATCACGGTCGACTTCGAGCTCGTGACCGGGGGCGTTCGCGTCGTCACGAAGGTGCGGGTCACCGGTCAGACGGGCGTCGAGATGGAGGCATTGACCGCAGCTGCCGTCGCGGGGTTGACGCTGATCGACATGGTGAAAGCCATCGAGCGCGGCGTCTACATCGAGTCGGTGCGCCTCCTCGAAAAGTCCGGAGGCCGGTCCGGGACCTGGAAGCGCGGGGCTTGAGCGGCCTCGCCCACGTCATCACCGTCAGCGACGGGGTGTCCGCAGGCACCCGCACTGATGCAAGCGGTCCGGCCCTGTTAGAGATGCTGGGGGAGGCAGGCTTGAACGTTTCGGGCCCAGAGGTCGTACCTGATGAGCACGAGCTGATCACCGACGCCATCATCGCCGCCGTGGTCGCGGGCGCGGACCTGGTGGTGACCACCGGCGGCACGGGCCTTGGACCGCGCGACGTCACCCCACAGGCCACGTCGCTGGTGATCGATTACGAGGTCCCTGGGATCGCCGAGCTCATGCGCCGCGCCGGGGAGGCGAGCACCCCGATGTCGGCGCTCTCCCGCGGAGTCGCCGGGGTGCGCGGCCACGCGCTGATCCTCAACGTTCCCGGCAGCAGCAAAGGCGCGACCGAATCGCTCGCCGCGGTGCTGCCGCTCCTGGAACATGCGATGCAGCTCCTCCACGGCCACACGCAACATAAATGAACCTCAACGCCGATATTGGTGAGGGCGCCGGCGAGGACGAGGCCGTGCTGGCTTCTGTCGACAGCGCGAACATCGCGTGCGGCGTCCACGCGGGCTCAGCGTCGATCGCGATCGCGACCGCGTGGCGATGCCGGACACTCGGCCTGGAGGTGGGGGCGCATCCCGGCTACGACGACAGGTCGGGCTTCGGCCGTGTCGAGCGGTCGCTCGGCGCGGACGAGATAGAGGCGCTCATCGCCTTCCAGGTGGCAAGCCTCGCCGCCGTGGCCCCGATCGCATACATCAAGCCTCATGGCGCGCTGTACCACCGCTGCCAGCGGGACGCGGCGGCGGCCGACGCGCTGGCGCGGGTCGCGAAGTCACACGGCATTGGATTGGTCGGGCAGCCTGGGTTCGAGATCGTCGCCGCGGCTGGGCGCGCGGGCGTCCCGGGCTACCGCGAGGGTTTCGCCGACCGGCTGATGCTGCCCGACGGCTCGCTCGCGCCGCGCAGCCAGGCGGGCGCGGTCCTCAACCCGGACCTCGCCGCGCAGCAGGCGCTGAGCCTCGCCCGTTCCGGCCGCTGCGACACGATCTGCGTCCACGGTGACACCAAAGGCGCCGGCCAGGTCGCTGCCTCGGTCCGCAAGGCACTGCGCGAAGCCGGCATCGAGACCGCGCCCCTGGCCAGTTGAATCCAGCCGGCGCACTCGCGCTCAAGCTGGTCCTGACCCCCGTCCTGGTCGGCGCGGCAAGCCTGGCCGGACGCCGGTGGGGCTCAGCAGTGGGCGGATGGTTGATCGGGATCCCATTCACCTCCGGACCGATCGCCTTCTTCCTTGCCTTGAATCCAGGTCCGCGATTTGCGGCAGAGGCTGCCGCCGGGATCATGGCCGGCACAGCGTCCCAGGCGATGTTCTGCCTGGCCTACGCGTGGGCGGCGCAGCGCGCGGGCTGGGCTCAATCGTTGATCGCTGCGACCGTCGCCTTCATCTCCGCCACTGTCCTCCTCGACCTCTTCATCGCTCCGGCGCCGGCCATGTTTGTGGTCATGCTTCTGGTCCTGGTGGTATCGCTGTTTCTGATGCCGGGCGAGTCGATCCGATCGGGCGAGCAGATCGCGTCTCCAAGTTGGGACCTCCCGGCGCGCATGGCCGTCGCCACCGCTTTCGTGGTCGCGCTGACGGCGGCGGCGCCGCTCCTCGGTCCCCGCCTGGCTGGGCTCGTCGCGCCGTTCCCGCTCTATGGAGCGGTGCTCGCAGGGTTTGCCCATCGCATCCAGGGCGCCGGCCAGGCGGTGGCCGTGCTGCGCGGCTTGCTGCTGGGACTCTTTGCGTTCGCGTCCTTCTTCCTGACACTCGCCCTCGTTCTGCCTACCGGGATCGCCGTCGCGTTCGGATCCGCGATCGCGGTGGCGCTCCTCGTGCAGGGCGGGTCGCTCGTGGCCGGGCGGCGCTGGGGCCTCGCGTGAGCGCCGACATACGCGAGCTCAGCGAGCTGGAAGACCTGCGGCAGCTGGCCGAGCTCTTCGCCGTGGTCTGGGGCCGCCCCGGCAAGCCGCCAATAAGCTCCGACATTCTCAAGGCGCTGGCGCACTCGGGCAACTACCTCTCCGGTGCCTATGTCGGTGGGCGGCTCATCGGCGGGCTGGTGGGGTGGCTCGGTGGCGTCCCTCCGCACGCGCTGCACATGCACTCGCACATCCTTGGCGTGGTGCCCGACAGCGAAGCGCGCGGCCTCGGGTTTGACCTGAAGCAGCACCAGCGTCGGTGGTGCCTGGCCCGCGATGTGAAGGTCATGGAGTGGACGACCGATCCGCTGATCCGGCGCAACGCCTACTTCAACCTGAGCAAGCTCGGCGCCGGCGCTCCTGAATACCTCGTGGATTTCTATGGACAGATGGAAGACGGGATAAACGCCGGAGACGCGTCGGACCGGCTGCTGATCCGGTGGCAGCTCGACTCGAGGAAGGCTGAGGCGGCGGCCGCAGGCGAGCTCACGGAGCTGGACGTGGACAAGCTTCGCGGCTGGGGCCGCACGCCAATCCTCTCCGCGGGCCCGCATGGCGAGCCGGTGCTGGAATCCTCCTCGGCTCGCGTCCTTATATGTCAGGTGCCAGACGATATCGTCGCGCTGCGACATTCCGACCCGGGTCTTGCGCGCGAGTGGCGCATCGCGCTGCGGCTCGCGTTGGGCGGAGCGCTTGACCGCGGCTACGAGATCGCGGGAGCGACGCGCTCCGGCTGGTACGTGCTGGAGAACCAATAAACTCATCTGCGTGCTGCAGGTGGGGGACAAGGCGCCCGACTTCAAGCTGCCCACGACGGCGGGCCAGGAGCTGACGCTCGGGGAGGCGCTGCAGAAATACCGCGCGCTCATCTTCCTTTTCTATGTGCTCGACTTCACGGGTGGTTGAAGGACCGAGCTGACCGAGTTTCGGTCCAGGAATGACGATGCGGTCGCCCACGGAGTCGGCATCTACGGCATCAGCGTCGACTCCGTCTTCTCGCACACGGCCTTTGCCAAAGAGCTCGGCGGCCTGCCTTTCGACCTGATCGGCGACTTCGAGCGCAAAATGGTGACCGACTACGGGGTGCGCCGAGACGACGTGGCGGGCTACTCGGGGATGGCTCGCCGCACGATCTTCATCGTCGACCGTGCCGAAACCATCCGGTGGACCTGGGTCGCTTCGCGCGAGCAGCCTCAGCCGGATTACGACGCGGTGGTCGAAGAGGCCAAGCGGGTCGCGAGCGGGGCATGACGGCGCCCAACAGCGTGGTCGAACCTATCGAGCGATCGTGGAAGGAGCTCGATACGCTCGTCGAGTCGCTCGGCCCTGTCGGTCTGACAATCAGCGGCGCGGACGGCTGGGCGGTCAAGGACCACCTGGTGCACATCGCCGCTTGGGAGCACTCGCTGCTCGCGCTGCTGGAGGGAGCCGATCGGCGCACGGCGATGGGCGTCGGCCGTGAGGCAGAGGACACCGACTCGATCAACGCCGCGGTCTGGTCGCTGCACCGCTCGAAGACGCCAGAGCAGGCCCTTGCCTACTTTCGAGAGACGCATTCGCTCCTGATGAAGCTGCTCGCAACGATGAGCGACCCCGACCTGCAGCTGTCCTACAACCACTTCCAGCCCAACGATCCGCGCGATCCCAAAGACGACCGGCCTGTCGCCGACTGGGTCGCCGGCAACACCTACGAGCATTACGCGGAGCACACCGATTGGATAAATCAGTTGGTGAGGGATTCGAGCGCAGCTCGTTGATCGGCGCGCAGCGCTAGCGCCACCTCGATCGACGTCTCGGTAAAGCGCAGCTCATCGCCTGGCGCGAGCTGCGCGGCGATTGGCATCGAGGCGCTTGCCACCGTGGCCACGATCGGGTAGCCGCCGGCGGTCTGATGGTCCGCCATGAGCAGGATCGGCTGTCCGCCCGAGGGCAGCTGCACGACGCCTGCGACCAGGCCGAATGACAGCAGCTCGTCGCCGGGCGCATCGAGCCGCGCGCCTTCAAGCCGGTAGCCCATCCGGTTGGAGTCGTGGCTTACCGCGTAGGTCGCCTCGAACAGGGCTTGCCGCGACTCTGGCTGCAGGCGCGTGAAGTGCGGCCCCGCGATCGCGTGCAGAGTCCGCTCCTCATATCGCGGCCGAAGGTGCTCGCTCATCGTGCGGCCCGCGATCAGTGGGACTGTCGAGTCGTGGACCGAGATGACATCGCCCGAGATCAGAGCGCGGCCGTCCATGCCGCCCCGCCCGCACATCAGGTTGGTCGACATCGACCCAAGCCACCGGTCTCCGGCGACACCCCCACCGACGGCCACATAGGCACGCGCCCCGGTGCGTCTGCGGCCGAATGTCAGCTCATCGCCGGCGGCGAGCAAGACTCCGGTCCACCCAGGGACGGATGCGCCGTTCACGTGCGGATCCAAATCCGCGCCCGTGATCGCGATCAAGCAGTCGCGCTCTGCCACCAGATAGGGTCCGCTCAAAGTGCATTCGAGGGTGGCCGCGCCGCGTTCGTTGCCCACGAGCATGTTGGCCGCGGAGTGGGCGAAACGGTCCATCGCGCCGCCGGGCGGCACACCGGCGGCGATGGCCTGCGGCCGCCCGATGTCCTGAATGGTCGTGAAAAGGCCAGGTTGCACGACGCGCAGCGCCTCGGTCATTCGGGGACGGGGAAGAATTTCACCCGATCTCCGGCGCGAAAAAGCGAGGGCGGGTCCGAGTCCGGCAGGAAGAGCCTGACCGACGTCCGGCCGATCAGGTGCCATCCGCCCGGGCTGACCAAAGGGTAGACCCCGGTCTGGTGGCCCGCGATCGCCACCGACCCGGCGGGCACCTGCGTGCGCGGCACCGAGCGGCGCGGCAGCACTAGCTCCTCCGGCAGCGGTCCGAGATACGCCCAACCCGGAACGAAGCCGATCAGGAATGCGCGGTAGATCGGCCGGCCGTGGTGCTCGATCACCTGCTCAGGCGAAAGGCCCAGCTTCGCGGCGACGGCCACGAGGTCCGGGCCGTCGTAGACGACCGGGATGCGGTGGAGACGGCCAGGTTCCTCCATGGGCGGGCGCTTGGCGGCCAGGCGCCTGATCGCCGCCGCAAGCGCCCCGTGCGTGACCTGGTCAGGGTCGAACTGCACGGTGACGCTCGCATGACCGGCAACGGCCTGGCGCACGTCGCGGCGTTTCTTCAGCGCCGCGGCGAGTGCTATCGCGCGTGTGTTGAGCGCGGTGTCGAGCCGAGTGCCAAGCTCGGCGAGGACGGCCGCGTCACCGAGCGGATGGACGCGGATCTTCACGGGGGAGCGCTGCGGCGGCATGTGCGCTGACAAGGATGGCGTAGAACACGCCAGGCACGACCCCGACGCACAGCACGCCGGCGCACGCGAGCCCGATTGCCCAACCGGTGACGATCGCGGCCGCCGCCACGTTCCACGTCATGAAATCGCGTCGCACTCCGCTCAGCGCGGCGGCGAAGTTGAACAGGTCGCGCGGCCTACCGCTTGCTGCGAACCCCGCCGTGGTGTGCGGCATGAGAAGGAGAGAGACGAGCCCCCACGGAAGGGCCAGCGCGAAAAACGCGATGATGTGCGCGTTCGGCTCACCCAGCGCTCGGAGCGTGGAGGCGAGAGGGTTCAAGACCAGCGCGAAGGGCAGCGCGATCAAAAGAACGGCGAGCGACGTCCACAATCCGTCCGTCAGCAACCGGACCGACAATCGCCACGCAGGAGGTCCTTGCGCTCCGGCCTCCGCAGCTCGCGTCGCCTCGATCGCGTAGCCCAGCAGGGGAATGAAGAGCAGCGGCACGAGGAGGACCGTCAGCAGACCCAGCGCCCACGCCGAGCGCCCTGACCCGCGAAACGGCCAGGCGAAGGATTCGGCGACGAGCCTCACGCGGCAACGCTACTGCGCCTGGGCTTCGAGGTCCTCGTCGAGCACGTTGTCCTGCAGCATGTACGCGCACCCATAGGGGTCGCGGAAGCCGAGCGCCTTGACGCTGATGTTCACCTCGGTGTGCAGGAAAAGGCCCTCGATCAGGCCGGCGTGGAAACGGCAGATGACGGGGGCGCGCCGGCACACCTCGGCGAACAGGCAGTTGGTGCACTGGACGATTCCGCCGCGCTGGATCTCGTACTCGGCGCCCATCTCGAGCATCGGCTCGAGGGCGGTCGTCGGTGACTTGGCCCCGGGCGCCGCGATCGCCTCGCCGAAGCTGCGGCCCGCGCGCCTGACGGCGTGGCTGCCCACGTCGCCCAGCTGGTCAAACGCCCGCGCCAGCGACTCGGCCACGATGTCGTAGCGGCGCATCGGATGGCTGATCTGGACGGGCCCGCCGGTGAGCTTGTAGATCTTGGCCGGTTTGCCCGGCAGGCCGCGCCGATGCGCCACCTCCAGGTAGCCGAGCGCAAGCAGACGTTCCAGGTGCTCGAAGGCAACAGACCGATGAACCCCAGCCTCACGCGCTACGTCCTCGACGCTCCGTGGCTTGCGATCGGCATAGAACCGGAGAAGGATGTCGCGCCGCGTGAAGTCGCGGAGCGCCCCCAGGGCGCGTTCCATGTCCCCAGTCATAGCCCGCAGCATAGAACGCGTATGAAAGGCATGTCGGCTGCAGATACAGGGATTGGATTGCCGAAACGTTTGATAATGAAGTACCACGGCCGGGCCATGGCTACGGCTCGACCGCCGGGGGGTGAATTGAGATGACAGCGACTGGGTGGACGTTGCCAAGGATTGGAGGCTGCATTGGGGCGGCGTTCTTGGCGCTGCCCGGGCCGCTGCCTGTGCCGACGCCGAGCCTTCTCCCTTCGGTGCAGATTCCTTCCCCGTCCGTCCCGGTGGTTATCGCGACGCCGTCGGTCCCCGCCCTCGGCGCTACGCCAGCGAACCAGGCGCCCACGACCGCAGCCAATCCCGTGCAGCAGTCGAACGCCGGGGCACCGGTGCAAGCGACCAGGCCAGCCGCGACAAGCGCGCCGTCTGGCGGAAGCCCCCCTGGAGGCATCCCGATCCCGTTCACCGCGATCTACGTCTCCTCGCCGCTCGACATCGCGCTGCTCGCGGCACTCGCGACCCTACCCCTGCTCTTCGGGATCTGGCTGCTGCTCTTCGGCCGGACACTCCGCGAGGCGCGACGGGCGCGCGACGCGCAGGTCAGGCTGATGTTGGCGGCAGAACTCGGTTTGAGGCCGCGGGACCTCGAGTCGATGACCACGCGCGCCCTGTTCGACCTGCGCGAGAAGTCGGCCTTCGACGAGCTCACAGGCGTGCTGCGGCGGGCTGCCGGAATCTCGGCCGCGGAGCGAGAGATCGCCAGGTCGCGGCGTCACGACACTCCGCTGAGCGTTGCCTTCGTCGACATCGACGGTTTGAAGGAGGCCAACGACGGCCACGGGCACGCCGCGGGGGACGAGATGCTTCGCGGTCTGACCCAGGCGCTCAAGGATTGCCTGCGGGCGGAAGACATCGTCTTTCGTTACGGCGGCGACGAGTTCGTCTGCGTTCTGCCCGACACCCCGGCGAGGGGTGCCCGCTTGAAGCTGAGCGAGATCCAGACCCAAGCCGCCACAGCCGGCGTTCGGTTCTGTGCGGGCGTCGCCGAGCTCAGGCGGTCGGACGATGTGGTCTCGCTTTTCGCCCGCGCCGACAAGGACCTCTACGACTTCAAGACGCAGCGCGGGGAGATCGTGCAGCTCCCAACTCCGGGCAATAAAGCGGGTGGCGAGCGCACCGTGACTGCCTGACGACATATTGACAACCGGCCTTTACTCGTGTTTATTGGGTTTTAACCCACTAAATGCGGGCCCAATTCGGGTAGTGGGCGGTACTCGGACGTATCTCTCAGAGGAAGGGGGTCCTGACTTCAGTCCTCAAAGGAGGAGCTGCCTTGATCTCGCGGGGCTTCCGAGAGCGAATTGCGGTTTCACTGCTCGGCGCCGCCCTCGTCATGGGCGCCGTGCTCGGTGTCATGACGGTCAGGTCTTTCACCCAGCCCGCATCGAGCGCGGTGGCGGTGGAGCAGGGCCAGGTCTCGGGTGCCCAGGCGGGCGCCAGCGCTGCGGCCATGCCTGGAGCTCCGGGAACCGGTGGATCCTCGACCGGCGGCTCCGGGGGCGTCAGCGGCGGCAACATCACGATCGGTGGGTTCTTCGACATCACTGGCCCGGTCGACTCTTCGGTCGAGCGCGACACGGTGCGCGCCTACATGCAGGCGGTCAACCAGTCCGGCGGCATCAATGGCCGCCAGGTCCAGTACGTGTGGTGCGACTCCAAGTACGACGCGAGCTCCGCCCACTCGTGCGCTCAGTACCTGATCTCGCAGAACGTGCTCGCGGTGGTTGGCCTGACGGCCCCACTGGGCGAGAACAACGAGATTGCGACCCTCACTCACAGCGGGATCCCGGTCATAGGCGGGCTCGGTACGCCGGCTGAGTTCCAGGACCCGCTCGCCTACCCCGTTTCGGCGAGCTTCTACAGGTACGGCACCGCGATCGCCGACGAGGCCAGGTCACTCGGGGTGAAGCATCCGGCAGTGGTCGTGCTCGGCGACGTGCCGTGGGTGCACCCGGTCGAGGCCAACCTGCTCAACCGCCTGGCGGCCGACGGCATCGGCTACACCGACGTGGAGGAGGTCTCCGCCACGCAGGCCAGCTACACGGCGACAGTGTTCAACCTCCAGCACTCCCACCACGGTCCGAGCGGTGGCGGCGCGGGTCCGAACTATCAGTGCGCCGCGTCCGATCGCTCATGCCCCGATTACGTGATCGCGGCGCTCGACCCGTTCAGCTACCACCGCCTGTTCGACGCGATGGAGGCAGCCAACTGGTACCCGGGCGTCCTCGGCGCCGGCCTCGACAAGTTCAACGTCCAGAAGTCGTACGACGGCGAGCTGCGCAATGCTCACTCGCTCGTCCCGTTCATGTCGCCTTACGACCACCAGGGCAACGCGACCGTGCGCCAGTACCTGGGCACGGTGCAGCACTTCTATCCGGGTCAGTTCCAGGCGCTCGACATCTACACGCAGCACGCCTGGACAGCGGCCATGCTGTTCGTCGAGGCCGCGCGCAAAGCAGGCAAGAACCTGACGCGCGACTCGCTCGTGCAGGCCCTCAACTCGATACAGGGATTCCAGACAGGATGGTCGGTTCCCCTCTCCTACGGCTCGGGTCCGCATGACCCCAATCACTGTTTCACGTACACCGCGAGCAATGGGAACGGCTGGCGCACGACCTCCGGCTGGATCTGCAATTGAAGACTTAGCGCAATGGCTGCATTCGCTGCGTACACGATCATCGGCCTGAGCCTCGGTGGCATCTTCTCTCTCGCCGCGCTCGGCATCGTGCTCATCTACCGCACCACCGGTGTCCTCAATTTCGCGCACGGCGCCATGGGCATGTTCTCGACCTTCATCGCGTGGCAGGTGTTCTACGGCTGGTCGCATCCGTTCTGGCCCGGCTGGCTCTCCACGTTCCTCGCGGTCCTCGCTGGCCTGATCTTTGCTGCCGGGATGGGCCTGTTCCTGGAGTTCGCCGTGTTTCGCTGGGTGCGCAGCCGCGAGCCCGTGGTCAAGGCAGTGATCACGATCGGTGTCCTGCTCGCGCTGCAATCCGCGGCGTCGCTGATCTGGAAGAACAACCAGTACCACCTCCCGATCTACCTCGCGCCGCAGCAGTGGGTATGGGTGGTGCCTGTCGCTGACGTTCCGATCGGCGCCAACTCGATCGCGATCATCGTCGTCGCGCTCGCACTCGCGTTCGGCCTTGGCGCATTCCTGCGCTACACGAGCTTCGGCCGCGCCATGCGGGCGGTGTCAGACAGTCCGACCTCGGCATCGCTGTGGGGCGTGCCGGTCGGCAAGGTCGGCGCCGTGAGCTGGATGCTCGGCAGCCTGGTCGCGGCGCTCGCCGCAATCCTGATCACGCCCTTCATCAACTTCGACACGACGAGCCTGACGCTGCTGATCATCGACGCCCTTGCGGCGGCGCTCATAGGTGGTCTCGTCTCGCTGCCTCTGACCGTGCTCGGAGGCTTCATCCTCGGCCTGCTCGAGACGTACCCGACGATCTGGATCCAGTCGATCGGCTTTCCGCGCCTGGTCGCGCTGGTCGTGATCCTGGCAGTCCTGATCGTGCGCAACCCGCGCGGGTTCTCGGTGGCCGCGAAATGACATCCCGGCTGATGTTTCGCGTGCTCGGGGCGCTCGTCGCCTTCGCCCTGCTCGCGCGGATCCCGGTTGGTTTCGACGTCGGCTTCAAGTTCGACGCCGCGCTCGCCGTGATCTGGGCGTTCGGCCTGCTGAGCCTGGTCCTCCTGACCGGCTACGTCGGCCAGATCTCGCTGTGCCAGGCGACGTTCGCCGGGGTCGGCGCGTACACCGCCGGGATGATGGTCTCGAGCGTCCACGTCGATTACCTGGTGGCCGTGATTGCCGGCGTCGTGGTGGCGTTTGCGCTGGGCGTGATCGTCGGTCTGCCGGCGCTGCGCCTGCGCGGGATCACGCTGGCGATCGTGACCCTTGGCATTGCACTGGTCTTCGACCGCTACATCTTTCAGGACCACGCCTTTGAGTGGTTCACCGGCGGGACAGGTGGCTGGCGCGTCGGCCAGGCCACCATGTTCGGCCTCCGGATGGATTCGTCCACGCACCTGATGGCCGCGTACCTCGTCCTGCTCGCGCTCTTCTGCCTCGTCGCGCTCCTCCTGGTCAACCTGCACGAGTCCGGCGCCGGTCGAAGGTTCCGCGCCATCCGCGACTCCGAGCTCGCCGCGGCGACGATGGGCGTGAACCTGACGCGGTACAAGCTCCTCGCGTTCGGCATGTCGGCCGCAATCGCGGGCATGGGCGGCTCGTTCTACCCGCTCGTCGCCGGGTCTGTGAGCCCGCAGCCGTTCTGGCTCTTCACCTCGCTGCAGTTCGCGGCGATTGCAGTCCTGATGGGCGTTCGCTACGTCCCGGCCGCCGCGCTCGGTGGAGCGTTCATGGCGTTCGTGCCCGACGTCCTCACGCGCTACGGGCACGGCACCTTCATGGGGCACGCTTACGAGATCTCGTATGACTGGTTTCAGATCGCAGTCGGCGTGCTGCTCATCGTCCAGCTCATCGCGCTACCCGACGGCGTGTGGGGCGACCTGCGGAGTCGGGTTCGGCACGCGCGGTCTGCCGCCGGTGCCGTCGGCGGCCGCAGGGTGAAAGTCGCATGACGATGCTCCGCGTGCGCGACCTGACCGTGCGGTTTGGCGGCATCGTCGCTCTCGATCGCGTGTCGCTGGACCTGAACCGCGGCGAGATCCTCGGCCTCATCGGGCCCAACGGCGCGGGCAAGACCACGCTTTTCAACTGCATCTCCGGCGTCGTCCGGCCGGACACAGGGTCGATCTATTTCGACAACCACTCGCTGACTTACGCGCCGGTGCACGAACGCGCGCGGCTCGGCGTCGCTCGCACTTTTCAAAACCTGCAGCTGTGGGGCTCGATGACCGTGGAGGAGAACCTGATCGTGCCGATGGACGCGCTGGGCAGGCGCAACACGTTCAGCGACGCGCTCTACCTTCCGTTCTCGGGTTACGCGGAGCGTGCGTCGCGAGCGCGCGCGCGGGCGATCCTGCACGTGCTCGACCTCGACCCCTACGCGCGGACCCTCGCCGGCGATCTGCCGGCCGGCATCCAGCGCCGCGTCGAGCTCGCCCGCGCCCTCGCGATGCGGCCGCGGCTGGTCCTCCTTGACGAGCCTGCGGCTGGACTCGACGCTCAGGAGACCGCGCATCTCGCCGAGGTGCTGCACGCAGTGCGGCAGAGGTTCCACGTTTCGATGTTGCTTGTCGACCACGACATGAGCCTTGTCATGCGCGTCTGCGACTACGTCTACGTTCTCGACTTCGGCAAGATGCTCGCCAAGGGCGAGCCGTCAGCGATCCGCAACGACCCCAAGGTCATCGCCGCGTACCTCGGCGAGGAGTCTAAGAAGCTGCCGGGCGATATCCAGACGATCGCTGCGGCGAAGAAGGACGAGCGACCGCTGCTCGAGGTGAGTAAGGTGGCCGCGGGCTACGGCGGCCTCGAGGTCATCCGCGACATCAATCTAACTGTGCGTCCCGGCGAGGTTGTCGCGTGCATCGGCGCCAACGGGGCCGGCAAGACCACGACGCTGCGCGCCATCTCCGGAATGATCCATCCCCGCGCCGGCCGCGTGATGTTCGCGGGCAAGGACGTGACCGGGAGCACCGCGGAGCGCATCTCCAAGCTGGGCCTTATTCACATCCCCGAAGGCCGCGGCCTGTTCCCGAACCTGTCGGTGGAGGACACGCTGCGGCTCGTGTCCAACACGGCCGGCCGCGAGGTCGACATCTCGCCCGCATTCAAGCTGTTCTCCAGGCTGCGTGAGCGACGCCATCAGCTCGTCGGCACGCTGTCCGGCGGCGAGCAGCAGATGGTGGCACTGGCTCGGGCGATCCTTTCTCAGCCGCGTCTGGTGATGATCGACGAGATGTCGCAGGGCCTGGCGCCGACTGTGGTGCGACAGCTCTTCGAGATCATTCGCGTCTTTCGTGACGAGGGCATCGCGGTTCTGCTCGTCGAGCAGTTCGTCGAATCCGCTCTCGACGTGGCGGACCGCGCATATGTGTTCGAGCACGGCACGATCGGCCTCAGCGGGCCGGCGGTCGAGCTGCGGAGCGACCGCAAGCTGGTGGCCGGCTCGTACCTCGGCTCGGCTGTGGACGCGGCTGCGATCGCGTCGGGCAACGGCAACGGACACCACGCCGACCCGGCGCTGATGGAGATCGTGTCGGTGCGCGTTCCGGCCAAGGTCAAACGCGCGTTGGAGCAGCGCGCGGAGACAGAGAACCGTCCGGCCGGCGCAGTCGTGGTCGAACTCCTGGAAAAGGTGGACGATCAATGAGAAGGCTCTTCATCGCATTGAACTGCCTGGTGCTGGCGGTCGCATCGGTCGTGCTGGTGCCGGCGTTTGTGCTCGCCGACACTCCGTCGAGCTACACCAGCTACGGCTACGCCGCCGGCGTGCACGCGATAGGCGGCAGCGACGCGTTCCCGAACTTCCAGAACGGCGCGGTCAACAACCGCTATCCGATGGCGGAGGTGCAGCAGGATGCAAGCCCGTCGTCGACGGCGGTCGCCACGTATTCCGACACGGGTCCGGCCGCGGCTACAGCGGGATCGCAGTACAACCAGGGCTGCAGCAACTCGGGCAGCTCGCCGCCTCCGCCGCAGGTCTGCCAGAACCCGAACAACCAGGTCCCTTACGCCAAGGCGACGTATCCCGGCCCGTCGCATGGTCACATCGACCAGTGCAACGGCTGCGACGGCGGACCCCGGGCTGACGCCGACGCGGCGCAGCTCAGCTCGAGCGCGTCTGCTTATGACGCGGGCGGCGGCACGCAGCCGTTCAACGGCGCGTGGGGCCAGACTCACACGGTGATCGACTCCGGTGGAACCCTCACCGTGATCACGCACTCGGAGGTCGACAGCTTCACCGTCGGGACGGTCAAGGTGAGCAAGGTAGTCGTCGACGTCACCGCCAGCGGCACGCTATCGGGCGCGGGCGGCGACGCGCACGTGCAGGGCGGCCAGGTCACGGCCAACGGCCAGCCTGTCAACGTCACGGACCAGGGTGTCACGGTCACCGACCAGCACTCAGTTCCGTGCCCCTCGGGCCCGAAACCTCCTCCGATCAACCCGCCGGCGGCGCCTGCCCCGCCTCCCCCGCCGGCCAACCCGCTGCCCCCGCTGCCGATCGGCGGCGGCTCCGGGGGATCGAGCGGGGGCTCGAGCGGAGCCTCTTCGGGCGGCTCCACCACGACAGGCGGATGCGTCCCGGCCGTGGACGTGACCTACGTCAAGCTCTGGACGGTGGCGCCGACGAAAACTGTCGATGGCAGCCATGTCACGATCTGGGCGAGCGGGCTCCATGTGATGGTCACCCATCCATCGCCCGGCCCCGGTGTGCCGACGCAGAGCGCGGAGTACATCCTGGGTGAAGGATTCGCGGACCTCCAGGTCGGATCCGCAGGAGCGGCTTTCGGCTTCGGCGGGTTTGGCGGTTTCGGTGGCGGCTTCGGCGGGGGCGATTTCGGCGGCTTTGGTGACACGAGCGGCATCAACGGCTCGGGGTCGCCGGCGGCCCAGCTGGGCACCGCGCTCGCGGCCAACCGGATCCCGCTCGCCTTCATGTTCCTGACCCTCGAGGCGCTGCTGCTGGCTTCAGCGGCGGCGTGGATCTGGGCCCGCAACGCGCCCGCGGACAGGGTGCCGGACGAGGTTCTGTCGCCTTGATCGCGAGGCTCCGACTCCCGAGCGTGAAGCAAGCCCAGCGCCGGCCCACGCGCGCCTACTGCGAGGCGGACCGCTGGAGCTTCGACCCTCGCTACACGCAGGGTCGGTGTCCGATCTGCGGCTGGGCGCCGGAGGGGGCCCCCAGGGCGCCGAGGTGGCTCGCGCTGGCCAACCGTGTGGACTGGGACATCGTCGGCCTTCTCCTCCTGACCGATGTCCTGGTCCTGGTCGGCCTGATCGTCGCCAATGCGACCGGACTCCTGCCCACCGGCCACGGCACCATCGGCATGCCCTCTTCACCCGGCGTGGCGAGCGGAGCACGACTCCACTGATGGGCTCAGGAGACTGAGGTCGCCACCAACCTGTAGCGGTGCTCCGGGCGGCCGGGCCCGCCATAGCGCATCGTCAGCTCGACGCGACCGAGCTGGCACAGGTGGTCGAGGTACCTCCGCGCTGTGACCCTGCTCACTCCCGCCTCGTCCGCGACCAGCGCGGCCGGCAACCCCGACCGGGACCGGCCAAGCGCCTGGACGATGAGTTCGAGCGTGGCGTCGGAAAGGCCCTTGGGCAGTGCCTCGGTCCGCGCCGTGCGGAGAGTGCCGAAGATGCGGTCGACGTCGCCCTGCTCCGCGCGGCCGATGCGAGTCATTCGCTCGCGCGCCGCCGCGTAGGAGAGCAGCTTCTCCTCAAACGTCGGAAACAGAAACGGCTTGATCAGGTAGTGCACGACGCCGCCGCGCATCGCCGCGCGCAGGCTCTCCACGTCGCGCGCGGCCGTGATCGCGATCACGTCAACCGGCGCCATCCCCTCATCGCGCAACCGCTGCAGCACATCGAGTCCTGAGATGTCGGGCAGATAGATATCGAGCAGGACGAGGTCCGGCTCGAGCTGGTCGACCTTTTCCAGCGCCTCTGTGCCTGAGTGCGCGCGACCCACGACCTGGAAGCCGGACACTCGATCGACGTAGGCGCAGTGCAGGTCGGCGACCCGGAAGTCGTCGTCGACGACGAGGGTGCGAATCACGTTGCCGCCCCGACCTTCGTCGGCAGGCGGACCGTGAACAGCGCGCCGCCTTCGTTCACGACGCTTACGTCACCGCCGTTGCGGCGGGCAACCTGCCGCACGAGGGCAAGCCCGAAGCCGCGCCGTTTTCGGTTCTGACCGTTCTTGGTGCTGAAGCCCTCCTGGAAGATCTGGCCGTCGATGCCTTCCGGCACGCCCGCACCGGAGTCGTGGACCTTGAACACGAGCTCATCGCGCTGTTCCGTCACTGAAACGCTCACCCACCGATCGCTCGATAACGCGGCCGCGTCGAGAGCGTTGTCGATCAGGTTGCCGAGCAGCGTGATCAGGTCCTCACTATCCACCTTGCTGCGCGTCATGACGGTGTCGTCGCTGACGCGAAGCTCGATGCCGCGTTCCGACGCGACCGCGGCTTTCGCCAGCAGCAATGCGCCCAGAACCGGATCGCCGACGCGCTCCATCAGCGACTCCGTGAGCTCCTGGTGCAGGCCGGACGTCTGGGCGATCAGCTTCATCGCCTCCTCGGCGCGTCCCACCTGCATCAGGCCCGCGATGGTGTGGAGCCGGTTCGCGAACTCGTGGGCCTGCGCGCGCAGCGCGTCGGTCAGGCTCTCGACACCGAGGCCGCGGGCAAGGCCGGTCAGCTCGGTCGTGTCGCGAAGGGTCGCCACGTGGCCGATCGTCTGGCCGCGCACGACGATCGCGCGCCGGCTGGCCACCAGCACACGCTCGCCCGCAAGCAAAACCTCGTCCTCATCTTTCAGCCCCCCTGACAGGAACTTCAACAGCCGACCCTGGGGCAGGACCTGGGCGACCTTCCGCCCGACGCAGTCCGGCGGGAGCGAAAGGAGGCGCCGCGCCTCGTCGTTCGCCAGCGTGATGGTACCGTCCCGATCCGTGGCGACTGCTCCTTCGTGGATGCCCTGGAGGCTCGCCTCGCGTTCTTCGAGCAGGCCCGCGATCTCGTAGGGCTCGAGGCCGAACGTCTGGCGCTTCAAGCGTGATGCGAGCAGCCACGAAGCGATGACGCCGATCGCGAGCGACGGAAGCAAAGTGGTCCCAAAGCCCGGCAGCTCGCTGAGCAAGCGCTGGTCAAGCGGCGGCTCGAGAAATCCAACTGACACCATGCCGATGACCTTGCCGTTGGCGAAGATCGGCGCCTTGCCGCGCGCGGAAACGCCGAGCGTGCCTCGCTGCACGCCGACCCAGGGCTGGCCCGCCAGGACCGAAGCCGGGTTCTCGTCCACGGGCTGGCCGATGAGCGCCGGGTTCGGGTGGGAGTATCGAATTCCCGCGGAGTCGGTGACGACGACGTAGCTCGCGCCGGTGGAGTGGCGGATCCTCTCCGCAGTCTGCTGGATCACCGCGTCAGGATCGCCGTTGAGGAGCCCCTGCTGGATCGACGCGTTCTCAGCGACCGACTCGGCGATCGCCAGCGAGCGTTGCTCCGACTGGCGGTCCAGCTCCTGACTCGCCTGCCAGACGGCGGCCGCGGCGCCGATCAAGGCCGACACCAGGATGATCGCGACCTGGAAGCCCAGGATCTGGTAGGCGAGTGGCAGACGGGTCTTCAAGGCTTGGTCTACCGATCCTAGTACGGACCGCACGAATCCGCCGGCGACCAAAACGACCAAAACGGCCATAACGACCGCATGACTTGAACGAGGCCGGTCTGGCCCGCACATTCGCTTTGAGAGATGACTCCAGCCATAGAGCTTCGCGGTGTCACCAAGCGCTTTCTCACCCCGTCTGGCGGCGTCTATACGGCCCTGCGCGACCTCAACATGACCGTCGAGCCAGGCGAGTTCTGCGCCGTGGTCGGCCCGACGGGGTGCGGCAAGTCGACCACCCTCGCCCTGATCTCTGGCCTCGAACCCGCGAGCGAGGGCGAGGTCGATGTCTTCGGCAGCCCGGTCAAGGGGATCGCGGATGGAATCGGCTACGTCTTTCAGGCCGACGCGGTCTTTCCATGGAAGACGGTGCTCGAGAACGTCGCGGCCGGCCCACGGTATCGCGGCGTGTCCAACAGTGATGCGCGCGAGCGCGCCCTCGACTGGATCTCACGCGTCGGGCTCAGCGGCTTCGAGGATCGCTTTCCCTACCAGCTGTCGGGCGGCATGCGCAAGCGCGTGGCGCTGGCTCAGAGCCTGATCAACGGCCCGCGCATCCTGCTGATGGACGAGCCCTTCAGCGCCCTCGATGTGCAGACGCGCTCGCTGATGGAGAACGAGCTCCTCGCCCTGTGGGCCGCCAGCTCCGCCTCGGTCGTGTTCGTGACCCATGACCTCGAGGAGGCGATCTCGCTGAGCGACCGCGTCTTCGTCATCACCGCCGGGCCGGGCACGGTCAAGAGCAATTACAAGGTCGACCTGCCGCGTCCTCGCAACGTCGCTGAGATCCGCTTCCAGCCCCGCTTCGCGGAGATCTACGAGGAGATCTGGAAGGACCTGAAGGACGAGGTCCTGGTGAGCTATGAACGCCAGAAGCGCAGCGGCGCGGCTTAGCGTCCGCATGAGCGCCAGCAGCGTGCAGGCCGAGCGGCCGGTGTCGGATCTCGCCGCAAGGCGAAAGCGCGAGGCGCAGCGCCGGCGGTTGACGGTCGCGGGCCTCCGCCTTGGGCTCGGCGTCGCGATCCTCGCCGGGTGGGAGATCACGACGCGGCTCGGCTGGGTCGACGCATTCTTCTGGTCGCAGCCGTCGGCGGTCGCCGCGAAGCTCTGGCTCTGGCTCACGCAGGGGACCGACCTGGGCCCGCTGTGGGAGCAGGTCCTGGTCACGATGGAAGAGACGGTCGGCGGTTTTGTCGTCGGCTCGATCCTGGGCGTCATCTTTGGCGTCGCGCTCGGCAGGAGCCGTCTGCTCTCGGACGTGTTGGGGCCATACATCAAGGGCGCCAACGCCATCCCGCGTGTGGTTGTCGGAGCTCTGTTCGCAGTCGCGCTCGGTCTCGACATCAGGTCGAAGATCGCGACCGCGGCGGTGCTGGTGTTCTTTGTCGTGTTCTTCAACGCGTTCCAGGGTGTGCGCGAGGTCGACCGCAACCTCATCGCGAACGCTCGAATTCTTGGCGCCGGCGACCGCCTGCTGACGACCGAGATCCTCATACCGTCCGCCCTCTCGTGGATCGTCGCAAGCCTGCACACGAGCTTCGGGCTCGCGCTGGTCGGCGCGGTGGTGGGAGAGCTCTTCGGGGCCACCGCCGGCCTCGGCGAGCTGATCTACGCGGCGAAGAACAACTTCGACACCGCCGGCGTTTTCGCCGGCATGGCGCTGCTCGCCGCCATGGCGCTGGTGGCAGAGGCGTTCATCACAGCGCTCGAGAACCGCTTGATCAAGTGGCGGCCGCCGGTCGCCACGGAGACAAGGATTTGAAGGAGGAACGGCGTATGCGATTTGGTGGTGGCAATCGAATCTATGCAGGCATCGCGGCCCTCGTGGTGCTGGCTGCGTGCGGCAGCTCCCCTGCCCCGAGCACCGGGAGCGTTCAGACGGTTTCGCTCAAGATCATGGTCGGCGGCCTGAACAAGCAGATCTATCTGCCGAACATGCTCGCCCAGCGGCTCGGCTACTTCAAAGACCAGCACCTCGATGTGACGCTGATCGATGAAGGTTCGGGACAGGCATCGGAAGAAGAGGTCGTCGCCGGCAACGTAGACGCAGGGTCAGGCGCCTATGTGCACCCGATGGTGCTCAACACGCTGGGCAAGAAGATCGAGACCATCTGCCAGTTCGGCATCGCTCCCGGTGAGGCCGAGGTGGTGGACGCGTCCCTGACCAACGTCTCGTCGGCCAAGGACCTGGCAGGGAAGAACCTCGGGGTCACCGACATCGGATCGGGCACTCACGTCCTGACGCAGGCGATCCTCGGCAGCGCCGGCGTCGACCCCACTGGCGCGCACTACGTCGCGGTCGGTGCAGGCGATACCTTCATCGCCGCCATCCAGCAGAAGAAGATCGTCGCCGGGATGACCACGTTCCCGACCATCTCGCGCCTGGTCAACTCTGGGAAGGGCAAGATTCTTGTGAGCTTGCTCTCGCCGGCGGACACCCGAGCCGCGCTCGGCGGTGACTATCCCTTCATCGGCGTTTTCGCCAAGAACGACTGGGTCAACTCCAACAAGGACACGGCGCAGCGCCTGGTCAACGCGTACGTCAAGACGCTGAAATACATGCACTCGCACACGGCGGACGAGATCGCGAGCCAGATGCCGACCGACTACTACGCCGGCGACAAAGCCTCATACGTGAACGACCTGAAGAGCCAGATCGCCATCTTCGGCACCGACTGCAAGATGCCCGCGGGCGGACCGGAGACCGTGCAGAAGATCCAGCAGCAGTTCGTGGCCAGCTACAAGGGCAAGTCGGCAAACCTCAGCGAGACCTACACCAACGAGTTCGCCGGCAAGGCGAGCTGATCGATTTTTCGAATCATCGGGGGCCGGGGTGTCCCGGCCCCTTCACTTTTTCTTGAGCTGGACCTCGACCCCATCGTCCGTCGCGTTCACCTCGACGTCGCCGGCCCTTATGCGAATGCCATCTTCGAGTCGTGTGGCGACGATGGAGCCTTCGAAGACCATCTCGGCAAACCGCCAGTCCTTTCCATCGCTGCGCGGGCGGACGTGCTTACGCATCTTCACGATCACACCCTGAGGGCTGCGCCAAACGCCTTCGCCGGAGGGCTTGAAGCCGCGAGTGACGAGCTCGCCGAGGCGGTCGGGGATGACCTCCGGCGGGGGCTTCGGCGCGGGCCAGTCGACCGGCTTCTCGCGTTCCGCGCCATGACCCGAGATCACCCGGAGGTTGGGCTTGCGAGACTGCGCCTGCTCCAGGGAGAGCCGCAGCAGCTCGGAGCCCTCCTCCTGGGCGAAGAACGCACCGGAGATGCGGGCCGGGTCCTTGGCCCGGCGGATGCAGTTTGTGCAATCGGGCTCGTCCTGCACTGCGGCGTAAGAGCCGTCGGCGAGAGTCTGGCCGCACAGGGTCGTGACCGGCCCGGTCTGCGGCACTTTGGGGGTCAGGTGGATCCGGCCGCCGGACTTGCGGCGGACAGACTCGAGCCGGACCTTGTGCACGACCTAATGATGGGGTTTGGAGCAGCCCCTCCGGCGGCTCCGCCGCCACCTCCCCATGAATGGGGAGGACACATTCTTAGGCGTTATCGGCTCTTGCTAGCCTGTGCGTTGCTGATCCGCGCGGCGCGGGACTTGCTCATCCCCTTCTTCTTCAGGGCCTCGTACGTCTTCGGCTTCTTGATCGACGGGCCTGGTTTCTTACCCGGCATTGACTCACCCCCTTTATGGGCAAAACACCCGCCCATATAACGTCCAGCGGCCCTGGAAGACCCCTGGAATGGGTATGGTCAAAGCCCTTGTCAAACCTTCTGAGAGCGCCGAGTAGGCGCGCCGTTGTGGGCGCTTATCTAGCAGTCCCATGAGCCTCCTGATCCTGCCCGCGGCTCGAACCCGCACCCGGCGCCAGGCCCATTCGCTGGTCGAGGAGCCTCATTTCGACGCGACGGTGGTGCGGCGGGCGGTGGCGGCGATCGATAAGCAGGCCAGGCGTGGCCCCCGGATGGGCCTCTCTGTCCGCAGCGATCTGCCGGGGCTCAAGGTCGCCGACGTCCGGCGCGCGCTGGCCGGCTTGCCATCGCCTGGCGATTATCGGGTGGTGATCAAGCCAATGCGCTACCGGACCAGGCCGCACCTGGGCGGACTCTGCGAGTTCGACATGGGGCGGATCATCCTTCGCGTCCCCGAGCCATTCCGTCCGTTCAGCGAGCTCGTCTACTTCAGCGCCCGGCGCAAGCCAGGAGAGGGGATGAGGTTCGCCTGGACCGCGGAGAAGGTGCGGTTCCGCACCAGGAGAGACGTTTTGCGGTTTGTCTACCTGCACGAGTGGCTCCACTGGTACCTGCGGGAGATGCGCGGCTTGCGCGCCGGCGCGGAGACTGCGTGCGACAGGTTTGCGCTGCGCAACTTCCGCCGCCGCCGGGTGAGCGTCGATGATGCGCTCGAGGCCATCCGCGGCTGCCGGATGCAGCCGGTGCCGGAGCACCTGGGGATCGCGGCTTGATGACTGTCCGTTCTGTCGCCTTTCGGCGAGCCCCGATACCGGCTTTTTCGGACAATCGTCGGGGTTAACAGCCGGGGTTCGCTTCGGAGAGGCGCTTGGCCATGATCGGGCTGTGGCGCCAACTCCCCGGATTCCAGCTGAGCTGAGGAATCGCCCGTTCAGCCTCGAAGAGGCCCGGCGCCACGGCTTGACCAAGCACCATCTCGAGGGCGAGAGCTGGCGACGGATTGCGACCGGTTTCTATGCATGGCGTGACATCGCTAGTAGCCCCATGGTGGTGCTCACTGCAGCCAAGATGCGGCTTGTGGACTGTGCGGCCTTCTCAGGTCGCACCGCTGCCTGGCTCCACGGGCTCGACATGCAACCATGCGATCCAGTCGAGATGACTCTTCCATCCAATAGCCGAATCGCCCACGTGGCCGGGATATCCATTCGCAGAGCCGACCTTCGGAGGCATGAAGTCTCGACACGTCATGGGCTGCGAGTCACTTCGGCCGTCCGCACGTTGGCTGACCTGGCGCGCCATTCGTCGCTGATCGACGCAGTGGTGGCTTTGGATTCCGCGTTGCATGGGCGCCTGGTGAAACTGGACCAGTTGAAAGTCTGGCTCGAGTCTCACAAGCGATTCCCTGGCACCGCCCGCCTTCGAAGGGCGATCGAGCTGGCCGAGCCCGCCACGGAGAGCGTCATGGAGACGCGGCTGAGATTGCTTCTCGTCTTGGCCAGATTGCCGACGCCGCAGGCCCAGGTACCGCTTTACGACGATGCCGGGCTGTTCCTAGCTCGACCGGACCTCTATTACCCACAGGGCCGACTGGTGATCGAGTACGACGGCTCGACGCATCGCGACAGCCTGACGGCCGACAACCGCCGTCAGAATCGTTTGATCAATGCCGGCTATAGGTTGCTGCGATTCAGCGCGGCGGATGTTCTCTACGCTCCCGATTCTGTTGTTTTCCTGGTAAAGCACGCGCTACATGCTTGAGGGCACGGCGCTCGGAACCGTTGTCGAGCTGATGGTCGAGGCCGAGATACTGGTTGGTTCCGACGGTCGCCTCATTCCGTCCCGCGTCGAGCCCGACGTGGACCATCGAGACATCGTGGTCGCCGAGGTCGGAGGATATGGAGCCCTGTGGCTGCAGGTCAAGGGCACAACTCACCCCGACCGCGAGGGGCGTATCGTCGCCTTCGCCAACTATCCGGTCGATGCCATCCCCGAGAGCGCCCGCCTTCTCTACCTGGTCTGTCTGCTCGATGTCGACCAGCATCTTCTCGCGAGGACCTGGCTCGTTCCTTCCTCTGACTTCAACCGGCGTGCGTACCGCGAGCACACAAGACGGCAAGGCCGGATCAACCTCCAGTTCTCGTGCCTGGCTTCAGGGGATGCTCATTGGGACGCGTTCGAGGTGCCCAGGCTCGAGCTCGGAGCACGCCTCGAGCCGCTGGTCCACGCCCTCGGCCCAGCGACCATGGAAGAGCTGGGCGCGCTGCGCGCTCAGATATCTAACTGATCGGACTCGTTTCTCTCGGGTTCGGCAGCGGTGTCAGGTTCGCCTCCACCTGCTTACGGAGATATTCAAACGCGGGCGGCAGCGAGAGCCGCTCGCCGAGGTGCTCCTTCGGCTCGTCGGTTGCGAATCCCGGACCGATGGTCGCGATCTCGAACAGCACACCGCTTGGCTCGCGGAAGTAGATCGAGCGAAAGTAGAAGCGGTCGATCACCGGCGTCGGGTCACCTCCGCCCCCGATGACGCGATCGCGCCAGGCGACGTGGTCTTCCATCGTCGAGGCCCACGCAACGTGGTGCACGGTGCCCGAACCACCCAGGCCGCGCGCGTCGGGAGCGGCGTCGTAGACGTAGAACGAGCCGCGTGAAGCGCCCCGCGCGTCGTACGCGTCCGGGCCGGTGCCCTGGAACCCGAGCGTCTCGCTCAGGAACTGGTGACTGGCGCCACGCACTCGCTCAAATGCACGCACGCCGGCAAAGCCCTGGAGGGCGAACTGGTCGGGGATCTCGGGGTGCTGCGCCACCAGCGGCTGGTCATGGGTCGGTTCTGCGATGAGCTCGAAGCCCAGACCCTCGGGGTCGGCGAAGCGGAGCTTGTTGCCGTCGATCGTGGATTCGAGGCCCGCGCCTGCCAGACGCCGGGTCCAGAAATCGAGCGCCTCTTCGCTGCCAACTCGGAATGCGATCCGGTGAATCATTCCCGCGCCTGCGCGGCCGCGCACCAGGCCCGGGTACTCGAAGAAGGTGAGGTCGGCGCCCGGGCTGCCGTCCTCGTCTGCATAGAAGAGGTGGTAGACCGCCGGGTTGTCCTGGTTGACGGTCTTCTTGACCAGGCGCAGGCCCATAACGCCGGTGTAGAACAGGACGTTTTTGGTCGCATCGGCGGTGATGGCGCTGATGTGGTGGATGCCGTTCAGGTTCTTCATCTCTTCTAGTTGTACCCGGAACGGCCCGCGGATTGTTCCAGAGGCCCCCGGCGTAACAGAAGCCCGGGTCCGCGCGTAGAACCTGCAGGCAGCGGCGTGAGTGAGTGAGCAAGGCGCCTTAGAACGCGCGAAGGCGGGCAACGGTCCTGCCTTCGAAGAGCTGTTGGCGCCTGTTCTCGATCCCGCGTTCCGGCTGGCGATGACGATGTTGGACGACAGGTCGGCAGCAGAGGATGCGGTGCAGGAGGCGGCGCTCAAGGCCTGGCGCAAGCTGGACCAGATCCGTGCAGGATCGCCCATGCGGCCCTGGTTCCTCGCGATCGTGGCCAACGAGTGCCGCAGCGCACGGCGAGCGCGGTGGTGGAATGTCATGCGGTTCCCCGACCTCAGAGCCGAATCCGCCCCTCCGCCGGACACGTGGGCGGACCGCGCCGACCTACAGACGGCCCTTGGGAACCTGGCGCCTCATCACCTCCTCGTGCTGACCCTCTACTACCACCTCGACCTCCCCATCGATGAGGTCGCACGTGTCTTCGGGTGCTCGGAGGGTGCGGCGCGGCAGCGTGTTCACCGCGCGCTGGCGGCGCTGCGTCCCGGGCTGGTGCTGGAGGTCAACGGATGACCCCGGAAGAGAACGACCTCCGCCGGGCACTCGACGCAAGGAGCGGCGCCCCGTCGCCCGAGTTCCGTACGCGCCTACGTGATGCCTTCGCGCAGGGCAAGCCTGGGACCAATTTCATGCCTGCCATCGCGCTCGCCACGGTCTTCGTGTTGACGGTGACGTCGGTCGGTGTGTTGTTGGCGGCACGGAACTTCGGCCGTATCCACGGCGGGCTGGCGAACGGCGCGCGAGTCGTCACACCGACTCCGATCGCGATGCCGACCACCGCGCAGCTGGTGGCTCCCTCGTCCAACGTGGTCTGGGTGCTCGTCGACTACGCCGGCCTGTACCGGTCGACGGACCAGGGCGCCCACTGGGAGCTACGGCCGATGCCCGCGGAGTTCGGCGTCAGGCCGTCGATGTCCTTTATCGACGACCACGAGGGATGGCTGCTCGCGCCCGGATCTCCGACGACGCAGTGCCAGCAAGCCAAGGCGGCGGTCTGGCACACCACCGACGCAGGGGCCACCTGGCAAAACCTGTTTGCGGGCGGCATCGCGGAGAGCCAGTGCAAGGAGCGAATCTGGTTCGATGATTCGAAGCAGGGGTTCATCAGCGCCTGGGACGACAACAACCAGCCCACCATCTATTTCACCCAGGATGGCGGCCACGTCTGGAAAGCAAGCAGGCTGCCCGACCCGCCGGATTTCAGAACACTGCCAGGCGGATTCACGCTGCGTGCCGACTGGATGAAGCGATTCGGCAGCACGCTCTACGTCGAGGCGTCCGGCCTGCAGGGGGCGGGCACGCCTTACCCGGACATTCCAGACCGCCAGTACATCTTCGTTTCAACTGACCGGGGAGTCACGTGGGTGTGGAAGCAAAAGGTCGCCTCGCGCTCCATGGTCATGGTCAGCGAGACGCGATGGCTGCAGCTCGCGATGCCGGGTCAGTCATTCGAATCGACAAACGGCGGCCAGCAGTTCCACCAATACGACTCGGACTTCAACACCGACACACCAGCCGGCGCGCAGTTCGTCTTTGCCGACGCGCAGGTCGGATATGCGGAGGGACGCGGTTCATTGCAGCGCACTATCGATGGCGGAGCACACTGGGTCAGGATCGCCACCCCGGGCACGCAACACGTGAGCGGTCCAACGCCGACCCCTGGTGCCAAGGGCGGCAGCATCCCCATGCCCACCGACGCAGCGCTGAGTGCGCCCTCGGCCAACGTGGTCTGGGCGCTTGTTGCTGGGCAATACCTCTTCCGCTCCGTGGATCAAGGCAAGACCTGGCAGCAGCGCCAGTGGGCTCCGTATTCGGGTGGCGGTGGACCTCCCATGATCACGTTCGTCGACAGCATGGACGGATGGGTGCTGTTTCCGGGCGTCCCCGCCACGAGCTGCAGTGCTCAAGGAGCGCAGCTCTGGCATACGTACGACGGCGCGAAAAGCTGGCAGCTAATCGCTGCCGCCGTCTACGGGCAGAGCGTTGCGGGAGCGTTGGCGTTCGACCAGTGCAAAGACGCGATCGCGTTTGCCGACCCTCAACACGGATTCTTGGCAACCGGCGATACCCTCGATCGTTCGACCATCTATCGAACCGCGGACGGCGGAGTGACCTGGTCGGCGAGCAAACTGCCTGACCCGCCTGGGTGGGTAACTGGAAATGGTGGTGTGGCACTGCGCGTTGTGTCGATCAAGACATTCGGCACCACAATCCTCGTTGACTCCTCGGGGACAAATGACCAAGGACTGCCCCGTTCGTTTGTCTTTGAGTCGACCGATGGTGGAGCCGGCTGGAAGTATCTGGTGCCTTCACTGGGAGTCGAGACCTTTGTCACGCCGACCCGCTGGCTGCGGATCGCCAATAACGGGCAAGCCGAAGAAACGCTTGACGCCGGTCAGGACTGGCACGCGTATTCGTCTGATTACCAGGACGCTGCTGGCGTCAGTTCTGTCTTCGTATTCGCCGATGACAAAGTTGGTTATGGGACGGTCCGCGGTGGTGTACATCGCACCGTTGACGGCGGAGCCCACTGGGAGACCATCAAGGGCTCCTGGCCGTAGCACCCCGGATAATCGGGATGCATGCCAATCCGGGTTGTAGGTTTTGACGGCGACGACACGCTGTGGCACAGCGAGACTCGATTCAGCGTCACGCAGGCTGAGTTTCGCGAGCTGCTGAAGCGACATGTCCCGGATGCCGACGTCGATGCGCGGCTGTCGGAGATGGAGATGAAGAACCTCAGCATCTACGGCTACGGCGTCAAGTCGTTCACGCTGTCGATGCTCGAGACCGCGATCGAGCTGACTCAGGGACGGATTCAGGCGAGCGACCTCGAGGTAGTCCTCGGCTGGGGCAAGCGGATGCTCATGGAGCCGACGAAGCTCATCGACGGCGTGGAGGAGACTCTCCGCGCGGTGAGCGCCCGCTACGACCTGCTTCTCATCACCAAGGGCGACCTGTTCGACCAGGAGAGCAAGCTCGCGCGATCAGGTCTGGGCGAGCTGTTTCTCGGCGTCGAGATCCTCAGCGAGAAGAATGTCGATTCGTATCGCGGCGTCTTTCAGCGGCGCGGGATCAAGCCGGAGGAGTTCGTCATGGTCGGCAACTCCCTGCGCTCGGACGTCGTCCCGGTGGTGGCCCTCGGCGGCCGCGCGGTCCACATCCCTTACGAGGTCACCTGGCACCACGAGCACGTGCCCGACGAGGAGCTGCCGGCGAAGGGCTGGCGGCGCGCCTCCAGCATCCGCGAGCTGCCCGCCGCGCTCGAAGACCTCTAAGCCTCGAGCCCCTCCGGCCCTGCGGGCCACCTCCCCATAGATGGGGAGGAGCCGCCGCCCGTCATCAGCAAGCCGAGGCGCTCCTCGGGTGTACCCGCGAGCTGCCCGCCGCGCTCGAAGACCTCTAAGCCTCGAGCCCCTCCGGCCCTGCGGGCCGCCTCCCCATAGATGGGGAGGAGCCGCCGCCCGTCATGAGGAGCCCCAGCCTTTCCTCGGGTGTATCCGGGGGCTCGATGCTGACGATCCGGCCTTCGTACATGACGGCGACGCGGTCCGACAGCGAACGAACCTCGTCGAGCTCGGCGGACACGAGCAGCACGGCCGCGCCGTTGTCGCGCTCGCGCACGATCTGACGGTGGATGAACTCGATCGCGCCGATGTCGACGCCGCGCGTCGGCTGCGCCGCCAGCAGCACTTTGGGATTGGTGCCGATCTCTCGCGCCACGATGACCTTCTGCTGGTTGCCCCCTGAGAGGTTGCGGACGGCGACCTCGATGCTCGGGGTGCGGATGTCGAACTCCTTGACCAGCTTCAGGGCCCAATTCCGGATCGCGATGAGGTTAAGAACGAAATGACGCCAAGAAAAGGTCGGCGTGCGCTCGCGGCCGAGGATCGAGTTCTCGGCGATCGAGAAGCTCAGCACGAGGCCGGTGCCTCGCCGGTCCTCAGGAATGAACGCGACCCCCGCGTCACGCTCTGTATTTGCGTCCATCGTCGTGATGTCTCTTCCCGCGAGCAAGACCTGCCCGCCGGTGGCGCGACGGGTGCCCGCGAGCACCTCCATCAGCTCGCTCTGCCCGTTGCCCTCGACGCCCGCGATCCCCAGGATCTCGCCGTAGCGCAGCTCGAACGACGCACCTTTGAGGGCCGGCACCGACTGATCCGAGTTTGCCGTGAGATTTTCAACCGCGAGCGCAACGCCGCCTGGCTTGGCTGGGGATTTGTCGACACGCAGCAGGACTGCGCGCCCCACCATCAGGGTGGCGATCTCCTCTTCGTTGGTGTCTTTGGTGATCAGGTGGCCGACCACCTTGCCGCGCCGCATCACGGTGATGCGATCGGAGATCTCGAGCACCTCCTTCAGCTTGTGGCTGATGAAGATGATCGTCTTGCCACCCTTGACCAGGTCGCGCAGCACAGCGAAGAGGTCCTTGCTCTCCTGCGGCGTGAGCACGCCCGTCGGCTCGTCGAGGATGAGAATGTCCGCGCCGCGATAGAGCACCTTCACGATCTCCGCCCGCTGCTGCAGGCCCACCGGCAGGTCGCCCATGCGCGCGTCGGGATCGAGGGCGAGGCCATAGCGCTTGGTAAGCTCGGCGATGGCCTTCCGTGCGCGAGCGCGGTCGTAGAAATCGGGCCCGGTCGCCGGCTCGCGGCCGAGCATGATGTTCTCGCCCACCGAGAAGACCGGGATCAGCATGAAGTGCTGGTGCACCATGCCGATGCCGAGCCCGATTGCGTCGCGCGGTCCGGCGATCTGCACCGTCTTGCCGTTGATCAAGATCTCGCCCGAGTCCGGGTGGACTAGCCCATAGAGGATGTTCATCAAGGTCGACTTCCCGGCTCCGTTCTCGCCGACCAGCGCGTGGATCTCGCCGCGGCGCACGCTGAAATCCACCTCATTGTTGGCGAGCACGCCGGGGAACTGCTTGGTGATGCCGCGCATCTCGACCGCGAGCCCCGCTTGCTCGTTCATTCCGAGCCTGGCACGTAGGGCAGGCCGTCGGCCGCGGGCGGAATGCTGCGTCCCACCAATCCCGCGAGGACGATGAGGGTCAGGAGGTACGGCAGCATGCTGAGCAGGTACGGCGAGATGTGGATGATCGAGTTGTTGTCGTAGATCGCCTGGCCCAAACCGAAGATGAGGCACGCGACGAACGCACCGAAAGGAGTCCATTTGCCGAAGATCATCGCCGCGAGCGCGATGTATCCTCGGCCGTCGGTCATGTTGGGCACGAAGGTGTTCGAGATGCCGATTGCGAGGAAGGCACCCGACAGGCCTGACAGCAGGCCGCTTGTCACGACCGCTCCGTAGCGGATCGCAAACACATTGATGCCCGCAGTGTCGGCGGCCTGGGGATGCTCGCCGACCGCGCGGATGCGCAGGCCCAGTCGCGTGCGGAACAGCACGAGGTGGGTCAGGACGAGGAGCACGAGGGCCACATAGACGATCACGTTTTGCTGGAAGAACACTTTGCCGAGGAACGGGATCTGGTCGAGGCCCGGCACGTTGATGTTCGGCAGGAGCGCGCTCTGGTCGACGTGTCCCACGTCCTGCAGCCCGTAGATGCGGTTGATGAGGAAGACCGTGAGGCCGGCCGCGAAGATGTTGATGGCGATGCCGCTGACGATCTGGTCTGCCCGAAACTGGATCGACACGACTGCATGGACCATGGCCATCAGCGCGCCGGCGAGCATCGCTACACCGGTGGCCAGCCAGGGGTTGTGCCACGCGAGGTCGGCCGCCACGCCGAAGAAGGCGCCGGTCAGCATCATGCCCTCCATCGCGATGTTCACCACGCCGCTGCGCTCCGAGATCGTCCCGCCGAGCGCGGGTAGGAGCAGCAGGATGGCGGCGGCGAGCGTCGCCTGCCACAGGTTCGCAGTGATGAGCAGGTGCAGGATGTCGCCGATCGCGGACACGGTTCAGGCCTCCGTGGGCGGCGCCGCCGCCTCGGTCATCATCGGAGCCGCGGGCGGTAGGTCGGGGGGCAGTGCGGTGGGCCTGCCAAGGCCGGGGATGCGCTGCCGGATGGCACCCACAAAGTTGGCCGCGATGGAGAAGAGGATCAGCGCCTGGAGGATGAAGACCAGGTTGCCGGAGATGCCGGCGTCGGCCTGCATCACGGATCCGCCTGCGTGCAGAGCGCCGAACAGGATCGCCGCGAGCACGATACCCACTGCGCTGCCGAGACCGAGCAACGCGACCGCGATCGCATCGAAGCCGGTCGTGTCGCTGAAGTACTTGTCGGTCAGGTTGTGGTCGACGCCGGCGATCTCGATCGCGCCGGCCAGGCCGGCGAACCCGCCGGCGATCAGCATCGTCACGATGATGGTGCGGCGCACGCTGATCCCCGCGTAGCGCGCCGCCTTCTGGCTCTGCCCGACCGCGCGGATCTCGTAACCGAGCGAGGTCCGCCACAGGAGAAACGCAAAGCCGGCGGCCGCCGCAAGCGCGATCAAGAGTCCGGTGTGGACTCGAAAGACGCTGGACGGCAGGCCCAGGATGATCAGCGAGTTGTCGTTGGGCAGCAGGGTCGCCAGGCGCGCACCGGCTCCGATCGGCGAGGACTTCGAGGTTCCAGGAGCGAGCTGCAGCGGGCCGCCGACGATCAGGTAGCGCAGGAACCACTGCGCGATGTAATTCATCATGATCGTCGTCACGACCTCATGAGCGCCGATGGTGGCTTTCAGAACGCCGGCGACTCCCGCCCACAGTGCGCCCCCGACCATGCCGCCGACCAGGACCATCGGCAGCAGGATGGGTGACGGCAGCGAGCTGAACTTGATCCCTATAGCGGTGCACGCGATCGAACCGGCGAGCAGCTGACCCTCCGCGCCGATGTTGAACAGGCCGGCGCGGAACGGCAGCGCCACTGCGATACCCGCGGTGATGAGCGGGATGACGAACACGATCGTGTTCGAGATCTGGAGGCCGGGGTTTTCGCCACCGGCGCACCCGATGCCGAAGCCGCCGCAGACGAGCGCCGCATAGGCGCTGAAGGGGTTGCCGCCGGTCGCGGCCACGATCAGCCCGCCGAGCACGAAAGCGAGCAGCACGGAACCGAGTGGCATCGCAAGGCCGGTAGTCAGGCGGCGGACCATCGCTGGCATCGAGCGTGGCCGGGGACGGGTCGTCATTGAGCCCGTCCCCGACCTGGTGATTACGGAGTCGGAATGTCGGCCGGCGGGGTGAGCGTGCCTGCCTTGATCTTGTCCTGGAAGGTCTTGAGCTCGGTCTGGAGCTCGGCCGGTACGGTCAGGTTGTCGACCGCGTAGCCGGCGCCGTCATTGGCGATGCTGAACGTCAGCGCGCCTGCCTGGAACTGGCCGTTGACGACGTTCTTGATCGCGGTGTAGGTGGCAACGTCGACCTTCTTCAGCGCGCTGGCGATGACTGAGGGGTCTGCGTCTTTCTGGTCAGCGTCGACGCCGATGCTGTAGACGCCTGCTTGCCCCGCGCCCTGCAGGACGCCGAGTCCGCAACCGCCGGCCACCTGGAAGAGGATGTCGGCATTCGAGTTGATCATGCTGGTCGCCTGCCCTTTGCACTTGGCCGGGTCGGTGAAGTCGTTCGAGTAGCCGACCAGAACCTTGATCGACGGGTCTTCCATAGTGGCAGCCCACTTGTAACCCGCGATGTAGTGGTTGACCGGCGGAATGCTGATACCGCCGACCGCGCCGATCACGTGCTTGTTCTTCTTCGCCTTTCCGTTCTTCTCCATCCAGCCGGCGATGACGCCCACCATGGCGCCTGCGTCCTGCTCTTTGAAGAAAAGGGATTCGACGTTGGTGTGCTTGAGGTCGTTGCCGTTGGCGTCAGTACCCGCCCCGTCGATGATCGCGAAGTGGATGTTCGGGAACTGGCCCGAGACGGTACCCACCGCCTCTTGCATCAGGAAGCCGACTCCTATCACGAGGTCGTAGTTCTTGGACGCGAAGCCGGTCAGGTTGTTCACATAGTCGTTGCCGCTCTTCGACTCCGTGACGTCGTCCTTGATGCCGAAGTCGGTCTTCGCCTTCTCTAGCCCGACGTAAGCGAGATGGTTGAAGCTCTTGTCGTTGAGACCGCCGATGTCGGTGACGAGCCCGATCTTGTACTGCTTGGAAGTGCCGGGATTGTTGCTTCCGCCGCAGGCCATTGCAACCATCAAGACCACGGCAGCCACACCCAGGAATTTGAACCGCTTATACGCCATCCTCGTTGCTCTCCCTTCAACTGAAAAAGCCCAGGCGCGGCTGGGCGCGGATCGCTCGGTCGGCCGGATTGTACACCCGCCTTATCTGGTGGTCTGGGAGCGCAGAGAATTGCAGGGGATGAACGTTCTCGAGGTCATCGGGCGCAAGCGCGACGGGCACGAGCACTCGCCCGAAGAGATCCAGTTTCTCCTCGGCGGCTACCTGCGAAAGGAGATCCCCGACTACCAGATGGCGGCCTGGCTGATGGCGGTCTGCATCCGCGGCATGACCGCGCCGGAGACCCTCGCGCTGACCAGGGCGATGATCGAAAGCGGCGAGGTCCTCGACCTGAGCACGATCCCGGGCATCAAAGTCGACAAGCACTCGACCGGAGGCGTCGGTGACAAGGTGACGCTGGTCGCGGCGCCGCTCGCGGCCGCATGCGGGGTCAAGGTGCCCAAGCTCAGCGGCCGCGCTCTGGCCCACACCGGCGGCACACTGGACAAGCTCGAGTCGGTCCCGGGGCTCACAGTCGACCTCGAGCCTGAGCGATTCATCAAGCAGGTCCTCGAGGTCGGCATCGCAGTCGCGGCGCAATCGCCGCGCATGGTGCCGGCGGACAAGCTGCTCTACGCGCTGCGCGACGTCACCGCGACTGTGCCGTCGGTACCGCTCATCGCGTCGAGCGTGATGTCGAAGAAGATTGCCGCCGGCGCGGATGCCATCGTTCTCGACGTGAAATTCGGGCGCGGCGCCTTCATGCCAGATTTCGCGTCAGCCGAGGAGCTGGCCAAAGAGATGGTGACGCTCGGCGAAGGCGCAGGGCGGCGCACGGTGGCGCTGGTCACCGCGATGGACAACCCGCTGGGCCGCTCGGTCGGCAACGCGCTCGAGGTCCAGGAGGCGCTCGACGCGCTTTCCGGAGAGGGCGACGCGGAGCTGCTCCAGGTGTGCCTCAGGGTGACCCGCGAGATGTGCGAGCTGGCGGGCGTGCGGGCCGACCCGGAGAAAGTGATGCGCTCAGGTGCGGGGCGCCAGACCTTCGAGCGCATGCTCGTCGCCCAGGGAGGTCACCTGGAGCAGGGGCTTCCCGTGGCGCCGGTCCAGGTTCCTGTGACCGCCGACCGAAACGGACACGTCGAAGCGATCGACGCGCTCGAGGTCGGCCTGTCGGCGCTCGAGCTCGGCGCGGGGCGACTGCGCAAGGAGGACAGGGTCGATCCGGCCGCGGGCGTCGTCATCGAAGCACCGGTCGGCGCGCGGGTGCGATCCGGAGATCCGCTCGTGACCGTGCACGCGCGCTCGAACGAGCTGGTCGAGCGCGTCACGAAGCGCTTGCGCAACGCCTGGCGACTGACCGATCGCGAAGTGGGTAAGCCGCCTCACGTACTCGCCCGGGTCGACAAGAACGGAATTGCAAAGGGCGATTAGTATTCGCCCAGTGTCCGTAACCGAAAAGAAGTACCACGTCGGCCTTGGCCCGGGCGAAGTCGGCGAGTACGTCCTTGTGCCGGGGGATCCGGGACGGACGCCGATGATCGCCAAGTATCTCGAAGGCGCGCGCGAAGTCGCGTTCAGCCGTGAGTACCGAACATTCACTGGTTCGCTCGACGGCGTGAAGGTGTCGGCGATGTCGACTGGAATGGGAGGCCCCTCGGTGGCGATCGCCGTAGAAGAGCTGAACGAGCTCGGCGTGCATACCTTTCTTCGTGTGGGCACCTGCGGAGCGGCGCAGCCGGAGATCAAGATGGGCGACCTCGTCATCGCATATGGAGCCGTTCGAACCGAGGGCACTCCCAACGGATATGTGCCGCCCGAGTACCCCGCGGTCGCGTCGCTCGAAGTGGTCAACGCGCTGGTCGAAGCGGCTGAGGCGTCGGGCGCCCCTCATCACATCGGCGTGATTCGCTCCGTGGACGCTCTCTACTCAGACCTGCTGCCCGACCGCATGCCTCGCCCGCACCTGCGTGACGAGCTCGAGATGTGGTCGAAGGCCGGCGTGCTGAGCAACGATATGGAGTCGTCGACGTTGTTCGTCGTGGCTCGGCTGCGCAAGCTGCGGGCGGGAACGATCAACCTTTGCGTGGATGAGCTCGGAGCCGGAGAGATCCATCACCTCGACCCGTCGTACATGGACCGCATGCTGAAAGTCGCCGTAGACGCATTGCGCCGCCTGATCGCGCGTGACGCCCGTGCCGCTCAGCGTAAGTAAGCACCCGCTCGTCGCGGACAGCCTTCGCGGCCTGCGTGACAGCACGACGCAGCCCGACGAATTTCGCGCCCTGGCGCGCAATGTCATCACCATGCTCCTGTACGAGGCGACGGCCGACCTGCCGGTCAAACACGGCAAGGTGCGGACTCCTCTCGCCGAGGCGGACGCCATCGAGATCGAGACGGAGGTGGTCGCGATCCCGGTGCTTCGTGCCGGACTCGGTTTGCTGGCTCCGGTGCTCGAGCTTTTGCCGCGCGTCAGCGTCGGCTACATCGGCCTGGAACGCGACGAGAAAACCGCCGTCGCGCGGATCTACTACAACAAGCTGCCTCGTCTGACGGGCAAGATCCCGCTCCTTCTCGACCCGATGCTCGCGACCGGCGGGTCAGCCGCGCAGGCGCTGGATCTCATCAAAGAGGCAGGGGGTCGCGACACGCGGATGATCTGCATCGTCGCCGCGCCGGAGGGAGTGAAGGTGCTCGAGGAACGCCATCCCGAGGTCGACATCTACACGGCGGCCCTGGACGAGCGCCTCGACGATCGTGCCTACATCGTGCCGGGCCTGGGCGACTTCGGGGACAGATTGTTCGGGACGGGCTGAGGACCGGATGTGTCGTTAGGCGCCTAACGCGCGTATGGCTCGCCTTTGGATGATTCGTTAGGCGCCTAACGCGTGGTCCTGGTTAGAGCGGACGTCCCCCGCTTCCCGCTCCAGCTGCACCTCGATCAGTTGCCGGAACGAGCCGCGCGAGATGACCGTGCGTCCTGGACGGTCACAATGACGACTCGGTCATCGTCTTCAAAATAGACGTAAACGACGAGCATCCAGCGCCAGGGACCCAACACGAAACGAAAACCAGACCATCGGCCACCTAGCTCCGGGCCGAGCCGTGGAAAGCGACCAAGTGGACGTACTGCGCTCTTGAGCCTCTGTTTTGTGTTCTTGGGCAGGCTATGAGTTCGGATCAATCGATCCAGGTCGGTCGCGGCCGACCTGGATACTTCGACCCGCGCCACGGGTTATAGGTCGTCCAGACGTATCGTCCGACCGGCTTTGGCGTCCTCGAGTCCTTGCTGGGCCCGCTCAAACGCCCCGGGTAGGCCGTCCAAGAGGGCCGCGGCGTGGCGCGGATCAGGGTCGGCTTCATCGAGCGCTTGTGAAAGAAGTGATCGCGCGAGCGTGCCTTCATTCACGTGCGTTCGCTGAGCCAACTTTGCGAGCTTGGCAGCGTACGCATGATCAAGGGTGACATTGAGCCGACGGTTCGTATCAGGTATGATACGAGAGTACACGAATCAGCACATTACGTGCATGTGACGTCTTTTAGACTCTCGCAATGAGTCGCTTCATCGACCTCAGCCATCCGATCGAAGAGGGCATGGAAACCTACCGGCCTTTGCCCACGCCTCGGGTCGACGTTCTTAACGACTATGACGCATCGCGGTACGAGGGCAAGTCGGAGTTCCTGATCGCCTCCTTGCACGTTTGCGGCAACACGGGGACTTACGTCGACTCACCTAAGCATCGGTATCGGCAAGGAGTCGACCTTGCCGGCCTGCCACTAGAGCGCCTCGCCGACCTCCCGATCGTGGTCGTCGATGCAACCGGGATCGGCCGGGCGATCGGTCCTAACGCTCTACCTGCAGATGACCTGGAGGGCAAAGGTCTACTTGTCCGCACCGACTTCTCGCGCCATTGGCGCACGGACAGCTATTTCAGCGACAATCCATTCCTGACCGCCGAGGCCTGCCAGGCGCTCGTAGCAGCCGGGGTGGCATTTGTCGGGATCGACTCATTGAACATCGATGACATCGCCGACTTGGCCCGTCCGGCTCACACCATCTTGCTCGGCGCTGGCGTCCCGGTATGCGAGCACATGACCAACCTGGCGTCGGTCGAGTCCGGCACCGGACGTCTCCATGCGGTCCCGATAGCCTGGGTCGGTGGCGCGACCTTTCCGGTACGCGCCTACATAGTCAGCGACCAGTAGACAGGGCGCCCCGACGCTGGGCCCTCCCTAACCCATCCCGGCGAGCGGGGAGGGGAAGCTCCGTCAACCGAATTTCGCGTTGTAGGCGGTTTCGTTGCATTGGCGCAGCTCCTCGTCTGTCATGCCAATGCCCGCCATCAGATCGTATTCGTGGGTCAGTGTCGTGTCCGCGACGGTGCGCGAGTCGGTGCTGATCGTGCAGCGAACTCCACCGCGCACAAGACCAGGCAGCGGATGATCGGCCATGGACTGCACCGCCTTGCATTTCCAGTTTGCGGTCGGGCAGATGTCGAGCACCACCCCCTCGGTGCGAATTCGCTCGACGATGCTTGGCACGCGGGCGCCGATGACGCCGTGGGCGATCCGCTCGATGCCGAGGTCCAACGCCTCCTCGACCCTCGATGGATCTCCCGCTTCCCCCGCGTGGCATGTGAGGTGAAGACCCGCCGCGCGCGCCGCGTCGAAGGCGGGTCGGTGCCTTGTGGTCCCGAAGCGCGCCTCGTTACCCGCAAGATCGAAGCCGACCACGCCCAGGCCCGCGAACTTGCCCGCGATACGAGCCAGCTCGACATTCTTGGTGGTGGAATGGCTCCGCATCGCGCAGACGATCGCCACCGCTTTGATCGGTCCCCTACGCAGCCCCGCCAGGACCGCCTCGATCACCTGCGTGACCGTCAATCGCGCTTGGAGATGAAGCCGGGGCGCCCACCGCACCTCGAGGTAGTCGATGTTCTCCTTGGCCGAGTCGACGCAGAGCTCATAAGCGATGCGCTCGAGCGCCTTCGCGGTCTGCATGGCGTCGATCGCGGGTTTGAAGTATTCGATGTACTCGGCCTGGCTCGGGCAGTCGTCAGGCGCCACCATGCGAAGTCCTCGCCTTCCCGAAAGCTCCTCGGCCGTCGACACTCGGACGGCGCCGTCCAGGTGCGAGTGCAGCTCGGCCTTCTTCCAGCCGAGGTACGGGGAGGCTATGTCAGCGAATAGATGTGAGGCAGCTCGCGATACAGCCCGGCGTAGTCGAGCCCATAGCCGATCACGAAACGGTCGGGGATGACAAAGCCCGTGAAATCGATCTTCACCTCGACCTGCCGCCGCGCGGGTCGATCCAGCAGTGCGGCGAGGCGGACGGACGCGGCGCCCATGCGCTGAATGCGCTTCGCGACCGCGTTGACGGTGACGCCTGAGTCGATGATGTCCTCGACCAGCAGCACGTGCCGGCCGACGAGCGGACCTTCGACCATGTGGGCAAGATGCAGGCGGCCATTGCTCGACGTACCGGTCGGATAGCTGGAGGCACGCACGAACTCGATCTCGGCCGGGATGCTAAGGCTGCGCAGCAGGTCAGCCGCGAATACGGTGGCGCCCTTGAGGATGACGACCATCACGAGCGGGGTGTCGATGTCGGCGTAGACCTCGGAGACCTGGCGGCCCAACCGCCGCACGCGGCGCGCGATGCGGGCGGCGTGGATCATGGGCTTGCCGGTCTCCCGGTCCAGGCGCAACTCAGTGGCTTCTACCGGAGCCGGCCTGGTCAGCACCTCCGCCATGTAGGTCAGATTCTAGGTGTAGCTAGACCCCGATTGGATGCCAGACGGTTTTCATTTCCATGAATGCGGCGACGAGATAAGGACTCTGCTCGGCTTCTGTAACTTTGATCACTCGCTTCACGTTGCCTGCCGCAGATTCCTCGATTGCTTTGATTTCGTCGGTGGTGCAACCGGCAACGTCGATCGCATTGACGTCCATGTGCGCGGCAAGCCAGGGCAGCAGCTCCTTGCGCTGGCCGCTGATGATGTTCACCACCCCCGCGGGCACATCGCTTGTCGCGAACACCTCCGCGAGAGTGAGTGCGGCAAGTGGATGCGCTTCCGCGGCGAGCGCGACGACCACGTTGCCGCCGCACAGCGCGGGCGCGAGCCGGCGGACGAGCCCGGAGAGCGGGGCCCGCTCAGGGGCGATGATCGCGACGACGCCCGTCGGTTCGGGGATCGTGAAGTTGAAGTAGGGCCCGGCGACCGGGTTCACCGTCCCTGTCACCTGCGACAGCTTGTCGGTCCAGCCGGCGTACCAGACCAGCGTCTCCACCGCCTGGTCGAGCTCGCGTCGCGCCCGCGGGCCGCCGCCAAGGAGCTCGACGAACTGGGCCGCGCGGCCGTCCAGCATCTCGGCGGCCCGGTACAGGATCTGGCCTCGGTTCATCGCCGTGCGGCCGGCCCAACCCGGGAACGCCGTTCGAGCGGCCCGGACCGCGTCGCGCATGTCCTTGCGCGAACCGCGCGGCACGTTGACGTTGCCGTCTGGCCGGTACGCGCGCCCTGACTCCGAGCGCACGAACTCGCCGTTCACGAACAGCTTGTACGTCTTGCGCACGTCCATCAGTTGAGCTCCAGGTACGGCAGAAGGCCGTGCACGCCGCCCTCGCGGCCGAAGCCGGACTCCTTGTAGCCGCCGAACGGCGAGGTCGGATCGAAGCGGTTGAAGGTGTTCGCCCAGACGACGCCCGCCCGCATGCGCTCGGCCATCCACAAGATTCGCGAGCCCTTGTCCGTCCACACGCCGGCGGAAAGGCCGTACGGCGTGTTGTTCGCCTTCTCGACTGCCTCATTCGGCGTGCGGAAGGTGAGTACCGAGAGCACCGGCCCAAAGATCTCTTCGCGGGCGATGCGGTACGACTGCGACACGTTGGTGAACAGCGACGGCGGAAACCAGAACCCGCGCTCGGGCAGCACGCACTCGGGCTGATAGAGCTCGGCGCCTTCTTCGATTCCCGACTCGACGAGGCCCTGGATCTTCTCCAGCTGAGCCCGCGAGTTGATCGCCCCGATGTCGGTGTTCTTGTCGAGCGGGTCGCCCAGGCGCAGCGTGGAGAGCCTTCGCTTCAGCTTGTCCAGCAGCGGCTCCGCGATCGACTCCTGGACCAGCAGCCGGCTGCCCGCGCAGCAGACGTGGCCCTGGTTGAAGTAGATGCCGTTGACGATGCCCTCGACCGCCTGGTCCAGCGGCGCGTCCTCGAAGACGATGTTGGCCGCTTTGCCGCCGAGCTCGAGCGTCAGTCGCTTGCCGGAGCCGGCTATGGCCCGCTGGATCACCTTGCCGACCTCGGTCGAGCCTGTGAACGCGACCTTCTTCACGTCCGGGTGCGTGACCACGAGCGACCCGGTCTTGCCCGCCCCGGTCACGATGTTGACGACGCCGGGTGGCAGCTCCGCCTGCATGCAGATCTCCGCGAACAGCATCGCCGACAGCGGCGTGGTCTCCGCGGGCTTTAGCACGACCGTGTTTCCGGCGGCGAGCGCGGGCGCGATCTTCCAGGCGAGCATCAAAAGAGGGAAGTTCCACGGGATGACCTGGCCGGCGACCCCGAGCGGCCGCGTCTTGCGGTTGGGGAAAGCCCACTCGAGCTTGTCCGCCCAGCCCGCGTAATAGAAGAAGTGGGCAGCGCTGAGCGGGATGTCGACGTCGCGCGATTCCTTGATCGGCTTGCCGCCGTCCATCGTCTCCACGACCGCGAGCTCGCGCGACCGTTCCTGCAGCAGCCGCGAGATGCGAAACAGGTAGCGCGCCCGTCGCGATGGCGCAAGGCGTGCCCATGAGTCGAATGCCTTGCCCGCGGCCTTCACCGCGCGGTCGACGTCGACCTCGTCCGCCTCGACCACCTCGGCGAGCTTCTTCTCGGTGGCCGGGTTGATGGTCGGGAAGCGCTTCTTGCTGTGGGCCTCGACCATGCGGCCGCCGATGAACAGGCCGTAGCGGGGTTGGATCTTGACGTGGTCGATGGACTCAGGGGCCGGCGCATATTCGAAGAACCGCTTGGCGAGCTCGGCGGGCTGCTTCTTGGTGATCGCCATCAGTCGATCGTGAAGTAATCGGGGGATTGGTATGCGCCGCTGCGCTCCTTGTCGATCTGCATCAGCACGTCGTTGAGCAGGGTCGACGCTCCGAGGCGGAGTCGATCAGGTGTCATCCAGTCGGGCCCCAGCGTCTCGTAGGTGATCACGAGGTACGAGATCGCTTGCTTGGCGGTCCGGATTCCGCCCGCGGCCTTGAAGCCGACAGGACGGCCGGTCTCGCGGCCGAAGTCGCGGATCGCCTCCATCATCACGAGCGCGACCGGCAGCGTGGCCGCGGGCTGCACCTTGCCGGTCGAGGTCTTGATGAAGTCCGCGCCCGCCGCCATCGCGAGGATGCTTGCGCGGCGGATCGCGTCGTACGTACCGA
>VBDS01000013.1 GCA_005889085.1 Chloroflexota bacterium
GTCGCGACAGAAGCGATGCGAACCGAGCTTCCGTGCAGATGCTCGACGCAGTCGGCGATGCGCAGCGGGTAGACGCACACGGCTGCGACCGAGGGGATGGTCCGATCGCCGGGCTTGGGCCGGATCGCCTTCGCGCACATGGCTGCGACCTTGCCCGGCGTGTCCGCTCCCTCCAGCGTCGTGAGGTCCATGCAGCGGATCGCCAGGTCGAGCGCCCACAGCTTGGAGGACTTCTTGATCGACCGCTTGGCCAGCGACGCGGCGCGCTCGTCAGCACCAACCTCGTCCACGCTGCGCACCCCGCGCATGAGCGAGCCGAGGTGGGTGAGCGAGAGGGCGGTCGCCATGGGCCGATTATGCGACGGCGGAGTACGTCGGC
>VBDS01000014.1 GCA_005889085.1 Chloroflexota bacterium
CAACGTTGCGGGGGCCAGCCTGGACTCGGTGTACGTGTTCGACGGCTCGACCTGGCGCGCGGGCCCGCGCCTGCCACTGCCGGTCGACCACCCGTCCGCCGCGACCCTCGACGGCCAGGTCTACCTTGGCGGCGGGCACAGCAATGGCCGCGACAGCGCCCGCGTGTTTCGGCTGGATGGGGACCACTGGACTGAGCTGGCGCCGATGCACTTCGCGCGCGGAGGCCACGCGCTGATCGCGGCGCAGGGAAAGCTCTTCGCGATCGGCGGCAACACGAGCCGGGGCAACGTCGCGCAGGCCGAGGCCTACGACCCCGCCACCAACGGGTGGACAGTGCTGCCCTCGCTGCCCGATCCGCGCAACCACGTCATGGGTTTTGTTGCGGGCGGTGAGGCGTGCGTGGCCGGA
>VBDS01000060.1 GCA_005889085.1 Chloroflexota bacterium
GGTTCTGCGAGCAGCTCCAGCAATGCCGGCGCGACGAGCCTGACCATCGTGGTCACGCAATGCGAGGCCGAAGTCATCACATGGTTCCTGACCTATGCGGCGCTGAAATACACGCTCGAGTCATACAAGGACTACGCGCCCGGCGAGAAGCTGCCGGACCCGAAGTGTCCGAGCGTAGGCGACGCGAAGGGTGTCACCCTGCAGGTAATCCAGGCCGCCTACCCCACCCTCTTTTAGTCTCCTCATGAACCTGCCGCCAGAAACGATCGTTGCGATCCCCATGGCTGCCGCGATCTTCGTCTTCTTCTGGGCGCTGGACAAAGTCCGCAAAGAGAGATTCACGCGCTCCACCGACGCGATACCCCCGCGCGCCACGCCGAGAGAGCTGGTCGAACGGCTCTTGAAGCCTGCGGCCGAGAACCTCAGCCAGCGGCGGAAGGTGCAGGGCAAGCCCACACTGACCGAAGACCTCGCGCGCGCCGGGTTGAACCTCACGGCGCCCGAGTACCTGCTCATTCGCATCGGCGCTGTTTCCCTCGGCGCGCTGGTCGGTCTTTTTCGTTTCGGCTTCACCCTCGGTCCGGTCATCCTCGGTGCGGTCGGGTTCATCATCCCGCCGTTGGTCGTCGCCTACCTGCAGCGGCGGCGGCTGAAGCTGTTCAACGACCAGCTCGCGAGCATGCTGCAGCTGCTGTCGAACTCCCTGAAGACCGGTTACGCGATCGACCGCGCGCTCGAGACGGTGGCGGCGAAGTCACAACCACCGGTCTCCACTGAGTTCGAACGCGTCACGACCGAGATCACGCTCGGTACGTCAGTCGAGGACGCGCTCAGCGCGATGCTCCTACGCATCAACAGCCCAGACCTCGAATTCATCGTCACGGCGATCCTTCTTCACATCCGGGTGGGAGGCAACCTCGCCGAGGTCCTCGACAACATCTCGGACACACTGCGTGACCGCCTGCAGACAAAGCGCGACATGAGCGTGTTGACGGCGCAATCACGCGCCTCGGCCAGCATCATCACAGGCCTGCCCATCCTCCTCGCCCTCGGCCTCTACATCTTCGTGCCCGGTTACTACGCGCCGATGACGAGCACCTGGGTCGGCTACGCGATGCTCGCATTCGCCGGCGGATTGATCCTCATCGGCAACCTGCTCATCCAGCGCATGACGGCGCTGGAGGCCTGAAGAGGCATGCTGCAGATCGCGATCGTCGCGGGTGGAATCTGCGCCGTGATCGTGGCCGCGTACTTCATCGCGATCGACCAGTATCGTGCCGCGACCGCCAGCGGTGGCCTCGTCGCAGGCGCGCCTCGCCAGGCTTTCGTCAAACAGCTCGAAGCGGCCTTGCGGCCGGTCTCGCATCTCCCGGCCGGCGCCGCGATCCAGCTCCGCCAGAAGCTGAGCCAGGCGGGCAACCCGGCCGCCCTGACGCCCGCCGGGTTCCAGGCCGTCCGTTACAGCCTCGCGGCGATGATGGCAATCGCGGGACTCGCACTCGGCCTTCTCCTTCCGCTCTCGGTCCCCGACTACATCGCCGCACCCCTGGCCGGCGCCATCTTCGCGGCCGCCGGCTATCTAGCTCCAGGCCTGTGGATCGAGCAGCGAATCGGCCAGCGCAGGCGCCAGATCCAGCGCTCGCTCGCCGAAGCGACCGACCTGCTGACCCTGGTGGTTGAGTCAGGCATGAGTCTCGACGAGGGCCTGCTCAGCGTCACCGAGCGATTCCACAATGCGCTGGGCGACGAGATCGGCAAGGTGCTGCGCGAGATCCGGCTGGGCCGGCCACGGATGGCGGCGCTCGAGAACATGGCCGACATGGTGGGCGTGCCGGACCTGCACCACCTTGTCGAATCGATCGTGCAGTCGGACCAGATGGGCGTTCCTATCGCGCGGCTTCTCCGCGTCCAGGCGACCGAGATGAGGCGCCGCCAGCGCCAGGGTGCTCAGGAGCGCGCGGCGCAGGCTTCCTCGCGCATGGTCTTTCCGATGGTCGGCTGCATCTTCCCCGTCTTGTGGATCGTCCTCCTCGGTCCGGCCATCATCCAGGTCTTGAAGTCGCTTCACTGATGGCCAACAACAACCGCGGCCCCAGAGGCCATCACCAGTCGTTCAGCGACCTGGACAAGCCGCTGTACACGATAAGCGTCGCGGCCGAGATCCTCGAGACACACCCACGCACGTTGATGCTGTACGAGGACGCGCGCCTGATCGAGCCGCATCGCACGACAACAAACCGGCGGCGCTATTCACAGCGTGACATCAGCAAGGTCCAGGTGATCCAGAACCTGACGCGCGAGAAGGGCGTCACGCTCGCAGGAGTGCGCCACATACTGAGCCTGTTCGACGTAATGAAAAAGCACCGAGTGGAGCCCCCAGCAGAGCTAAGAGAAATCTTCGACCGCTACGCGCAGCTGATTTAGAAAGGCTCCTCCCCATTCATGGGGAGGTGGCGCGAAGCGCCGGAGGGGCTGCGCCGGAGGGGCTGCGCCGGAGGGGCTGGTGTTCTAACCAGCCGCCGCTCGCTTCCGTCTCTTAGCTGCCGGGGCCCAAAGACTTTCGAGGTCGTAGTAAGACCGCTCGCCGGGCAGAAAGACGTGTGCGAGGACCGAGTCGAAATCGAGCAGGATCCAACCCGCGTCTTCGTAGCCATCGACTGCAAGCGGCCTTTGGTCCTTCGCCTTAGCCGCCTCCACCATGCCGTCCGCGATTGCGCGCACCTGGCGGTCGGTCTCGCCCTCGCAGATGACGAAGTAGTCGGCCACCGAAGTCTGATCGCGCACGTCGATCACCACGGGGTCCCAAGCTTTCTTCTCGGCTGCCGCGCTCCTCAGCAGTCGCGCGAGCTGAAGGGGCGTGAGTCGCCTGGACCGGTCAGCAGCCAATGTCTCGATTATGAGGAGTACAGCCGATTCGTGGCGATGTAGCGTTCGACCGCCTCCGGCAGCTCGTTTATGGGTTCGCCACGCGCGATGGCCCTCCGCAGCGCGCTGCCCGAGATGTCCGGGGTCGGGCGCACGCACAGGATCGTCTGCGCTGGATCGAGCCCCGCGGCCCGCAGGGAACCTTCATCTGGAGACCCACTGTTGGGCCGGCTGACCACCACGACGCTGGCCAGGCGGCGCACCTCTTCTGGCTCGTGCCACGTGCCGAACATCCGGGCCGCGTCCCACCCGAGCACGAGGAACAGCTCGTCGCCCGGGCGCTGGCGTTTCAGCTCCCGAAGGGTGTCGGATGTAAAGGAAGGGCCGCCTCGGCGTGTCTCGACGTCAGAGACCTCGAGCGAACCGTCATCGGCGATGGCGAGCCGCACCATCTCGAGTCGCTGCGCCGCGTCCGCCACGGCGGGCCGGCGGTGTGGCGGGCTTCCCGCGGGAACGAGGACCACGCGGTCGAGCTCTGCACACTCGATCGCAGCCTGCGCCGCCGCGAGATGCCCGAGATGAATCGGATCAAAGGTGCCGCCGAGGACCCCGACCCTCATGGCTGATACTCGAACTCGATCTCGCCGATGCTCACGGTGTCGCCCGGCTTCACGCCGGCGGACTCCAGCGCCTCGTTGACCCCAAGCCGGTCCAGTTCCGACTGAAAGCGGGCAAGGCCGCCTTCCGATTCGAGGTTGGTCCGCTCGACCAGCCGCTCGACTCGCTCGCTTCGAACGACGAATCCGGTCGGCTTGCGCTCGACTACGAGCCCGCCGCCCCGGCGGACGGGGAGCTTTGTGACCGCGACCGGCGCGGGCAGGCTCGGGGGAGGCGCGGATGCGACCGACTTGCCGATCGCGTCAAGCAGCGACGGCAGTCCTTCACCGGTCAGGGCCGACACGAAGTGCGCGTTCGGCCGCCGGGTGCGCGCGCGCAGGCGTCGCGCCGGTTCGAGGTCGACCTTGTTCACCGCCACCAGGTGCGGGCGCTCCGCCAGCTCCGCGGAGAACTGCGCCACCTCCTGGCGCACCGTTTCGAGGTCCTGCCACGGATCTGCAGCCGCGCCGTCGAGCACGTAGACCAGCACCTTGGTGCGCTCGACGTGGCGGAGGAAGCGCTGACCGAGGCCTGCCCCGTGGGCCGCGCCTTCAATCAGTCCGGGGATGTCCGCCAGGACGATCCGGCCGCCCCCGACCTCGGCCACACCCAGCTCGGGGTCGAGCGTGGTGAAGGGGTAGTCACCAACTTTGGGATGAGCGGCGGTCAGCGCGGCCAGCAGCGAGGACTTGCCTGCGTTGGGCGGCCCGACCAGGCCCGCGTCTGCGATCAGCTTCAGGTCGAGGGTGATCTCGCGCTCCTCACCCTTCAGACCCGGCTCCGCGTAGTCGGGCGCCTGGCGCGTCGAGCTCTTGAAGTGAACGTTGCCGCGCCCGCCGGCCCCTCCGCTCGCGACGACGGCGCGCGCGCCCTGGCGATCGAGGTCGGCGATCAGCGATCCGTCGGAGTCGAGTGCGATCGTGCCAACGGGAACATCAAGCGTCACATCAGACCCGTTGCGTCCTGTCTTGCGGGTTGAGGCGCCGTCCGCGCCCGCCTCCGCCTGCCAGCGTGACCGCCTCTTGTATCGCGAGAGGTCTGTGACCTCGTCCGAGGCAACCAGGACTAACGAGCCACCGCGCCCACCATCGCCACCGTCAGGACCGCCTCGCGGTGTGAACGGCTCGCGCCGGAAAGTCGCGGCACCCCGTCCTCCATGACCGCCACGCACGACGATGCGTGCGCTGTCGACGAAGTGCCGGCCGTCAGTTTTGTGCGGCGTTCGAGCCTTGTTGAACGACAGTCACGCGCCGGCCGTCTTTGCCTACGCGCTCGTACTTCACCTGGCCAGGCACCAGCGCAAAAAGCGTGTCATCGCGGCCGAGCCCGACGCCCGTGCCCGGGGCGATCTTGGTCCCGCGCTGGCGGACGAGGATGGCGCCCGCGGTGACGACCTGTCCGCCGTAGATCTTGACGCCGAGCATCTGCGGGTTCGAGTCGCGCCCGTTGCGCGACGAGCCGCCGCCCTTCTTGTGTGCCATCTACTCGCTCTCCTTCTTGGCGCGGCGGCGAGGAGCCTTCTTCGGCGCCTCTTCCTCGACCGGCTCGGGCTTCTCCTCGGCGACCTCGGCCTTAGCGGCCACAGCCTTCTTCTTGGGCGCCGCTTTGGCGCGGCCCTTGGGCTTGGTCTTCTCGGGTGCCTCTTCCTTCTCTTCTACCACCGGACCAACGCCGCCGACGGCGATGATCTCCAGCGCAGTCAGGTGCGCGCGGCCGCCGGCGTGGACCCGCACACGCTTCTTCGACTTGTAGCGAAGGCTCTCGATCCGCGGCCCGCGCCGGTGCGCGATGACCTTGGCGTCGACGTCCAGGCCCTCGATGGCCGGGTTGCCGACTTTGATCTCGTTGCCATCGCTGAACAGCAGCACGCGGCCGAGCTTCACAGAAGCACCTGGCTCCGCGGCGATCCGGTCGACCAGGATGCGGTCGCCCGGGGCTACGCGATACTGCTTGCCGCCGCTGACGACGACAGCCGACAGCGAACTATCAGGCTTGGGCACGGCGAGTGATTGTACCAAGGCGTCAGTCCTCCCCATTTGGGGAGGTGGCGCGGAACGCGCCGGAGGGCTGACCTGCGTTTTCCACAGGGGGAGGAGTTATCTAACGAATAGCGAAGTCACCACCACAATCACGAGCACAAGCGCCGCGTAAGGACCCACACCCCGCGCGTACAGACCGCGCGCAATCGAAGCGCCGCGGCGCTGCAGCAAAAGCCCCATCGCGATCACGAGCGCGGCGACAAGAAAGACGAGCCCGAAAAAGCGCAGCAGGCCGATCAGGTCATCGGATGACGGCGTGATGAACAGCGAGGTGAACAGCCCGCAGTACGGCAACCACGTCAGGACGCGACCCGCGTCGAGCCGGACCACCCGCGTCGAGCCGGACCTTGCCGCGCCTCTCGCTCGGCGTGGTGACGGGCCACAACCGAAGGAGCGCAGGCAAACACAGCAGGTACAGAAATGCGCAGGCGATCTTGGCGGGAAGCAGCGCGGGAACAAACACACTGCCAAGCGCCTGCGGACGCAGGCTCTCTGTCTGCACCGCCGGGCCAAGCGCCGCCAGGAGCCAGCAGAATTGAATGACGAGCAACAGCCCCGGCTCGGCCACGAATTCGACGGTCAACGCCAGCACCGCCCAGGCCGTGAACGCAAGTGCGACCGCCGCGAGCACGACGCTCCTCTCGTCGCCCGGCACCGGATTGAACGGCGCCGCCACCTGGACGGCCGCCACAACGGCGCACAGGGCGGTCGTTGCGGCCACCGGGGTGGGTCGCCGGCGCGGCAGCTCTGGCCAGTCCCACTCGCGGCCGCTGAGCCGCATCCAAACGAGCTCGACGAGGGCCCCGACAGCGACCATCGCGAGCAAACCCGGATACAAAACGAGTGCGACGGCATGCGTCGCAATGCCGAGCAGGACCTGGATCACAGTCGCGCCGCCAGCAGAATCGGCAGTGGGTACAACCCAGCGGCCACGTTGACGGCTAGCACCAGCGCGACGCCGATCGCCTGCCGGCCGCGAGGCACCGCGAGGCTGCGGCCGAGGCGCAAAGATCCCGGCAGCCAGAGCAGCATCCCGAGCGCCAGCGCCAGCGCCAGCGGCCAGTAGAGCTGGGTAGCCGCGCGCAGCAAGAGGATCCGGGCCACAAAACCCACAAATGGCGCCGACCCGGCCAGCGCCCCCGCGACGACAAAGTTGATGGGACGCTGCGCGACCGCTTTATCGCGTAGGGCCTGGCGCGACACAACGTAGAGAGGAAGACGCCCGACCACGATGCTGAACAGGATCAGCAGCGCCGCGCGCCCGCCATCGGCAAGCGTGAGGCCGAACCCGCAAAGCACAAGTCCCCAGTCCGCGACGAACGAATAACGCCAGGCGGCCACCTCGCTCTCGGTGAGCCACGCGGCAATGCTGCCCCAGGCGATGTTCAGGAGGCCGAGCCCGATGAGCATGCCGCCGAAAACCCCTCCCGCGTCGGGGGCGAGCATCTGCTGGGCCCGAGCCACGACCACCGCCGCCAGCACCGGCCCCACGAACGCAATCCATGGAATCGGCGACGATGTCATCGGCTCCTCAGGGTCGAGGGGATGCATATATGGCATGAGCCCGACCGCTGCGGCCAATCCGGCAACCAGGCCGACCGCAGCAAAACGCTGCAGCTCGTCTGGGCCCTGGGCGTGGGCGAAGACAAGAGCGACGGCCAGCGTAGCCACCGCCACGATGGGCGCCCTGAGCCGCACCGCAAAAGCTCGCCTGCCGTCGATTGCCGCATGAAGGACCCCCAGCGTGAGCAGGATCAGCAGCACGAGGTCGAAGGTGGGGACCGCGGCGATGGCCGCGCTTGCTGCCAGCCCAGTCCCGCCCTTCAGCAGGAGCGCACCTCGCGATATCGACAGTGGATTGAATGTGACGGCGAACGCAAGCGCGACCGCTGCGAAGACGAGGAGCACAGCTGACTCAGGTTGCACGCGCTGTCCTATGCGGAAGCCACCCCGCACCGGCGGCTATCACAGCCGCTCCGAAGTAGGGCCACAGCCCGGAGCCGTCCCCGAAAGCACTCGCCAGGGCGACGACCAGGGCGAGCATGCTTGTCGCGGTCAGCAGGACCGACGCATCTTCGCTGGCGAGAACACGCGCTCCCGAGAATCCCGCGATGACCATCACAGTGAACCGCAGCGAAGCCCCCGCACCTGTCGTGACTGCGGCGGCAATCCACAGGACGATCAGCCCGCCGGCGACACACAGCACCAGGCGAGGAGTCGAGCCCGGCGGCATGATCCGCCATCCGTCAGGACCGGAGCCGAAACGCCGCACGGCCGCAAGCGCGCCGCCGGTGGCGATCGCGGCCGCAGCTACCGGTCCCGCGCTCTGCCACGCGATCACCGTCATGCCCGCCGCGGCGAGGAATACGCCAAAGGCAAGGGCACGACGTCCGTCGCCCAGGACCACAAGTGACGCCCCAAGCCAGGCGACAAACGCTGCGACGCCCGCGACCACTACCTGGTCACGGCAAATACCAGCGCGAGCAGCGCCGCGAGCCATAGCACAGGGCTGCCGCCGGCGGCCGCGGACTCGAGCTCGCGCACGCTGAGAATGGAGCGGTACTGCTCGGGCACCGTTGCGGCCCGGATGGCCGCTCGCGCCCGATCGAGAGCGCCGGAGGCCGGAAGCTGAAAGATCGCGGGCAGCGCCTGGGTGCGGATCGCGGACATGCTCGTCACCGCGTACAAGAGCACCGCCAGTCCGAGAAGCGGGACGAACAGCGTCACCGCGGGAAGCACGCTCGAGACGGTGATCACAGAGGTCAGGCCTCCCGATAGGGAGCCGGCCGAGGACGGCATCACCTCCGCCGCGACGGGATTGGCGAAGCCGAGGTGGATTGCGGCGAGAGCGGGTCCCGCGACCATCGTGAGCGCCGCAACAAGCATCGAGACGCGCGGGAAGGTCTCGTTGAGCGGGTGGCCGCGACCACCTGGCAGGCCGATGGCACGCGCCCCGCCCACCATCCACGTCGCCCACACCGCCGCGCTCGCGACGCCGATCAGGCCGAGGAAGTCCCCCGCCTCGAAGGTCGCTTCGATGCCGATCACCCGTGCGCCGAACACGATGCCGGGAGGAAGCCCGACGGCGGCCGCGATCGTCACCAGGGGCGCGATTCCGGCCCGATCGGGCAGCAGCGAGAGACACGCCACGAGGGCGGAGGCGGTGCCGAGCAGGACGACGCCCGCGACCAGGCCGAGGGGCGTGCCAAGCGCGATCGCCGTCAGTGCAAAGCCTCCCAGGCCTGGGATCACCTCACCCAAGAACTCGCGGCGGCTGGCGACCGCCTGCGCCCTGGCGGCGGCGGCGAAGGCCGCGGCCAGGCCGAGAAGAGCGAGCAGCACGTTGAAGGCCGGATGCGGGTAGCGGCCGTCGCCCAGCTCATAGGCACGGACGAGGAGATAGAAACCGAGTGGATAGAGGGTGGCGACCGTGATCCCGGCGGCGCGAAGTGAGGGCCGGGCCCACAGCTGAGACGGCCAGGTGCGCCACGGGAACAGGCTGGAAGCCAGTATCGCCGAGGCCGCCAGGAGCGTGAAGACTGGGCCCGTGACCGCGACGAGCGGCACGGCCGAGTAGACGGCGGTTCCGCCGTCCACCTGAAGGATGACGCCGACCCAGCTCAGGGCGAGCCACCCTGCTAGCAGCATGCTCCAGCTCGGCCTGGAGGCCCGCGGATCCTCCGTGTCGAGCAAGATCACGGCCAGGGTGGCCGCTGTGCCTCCCGCGATCGCGGTCAGCACGACACCGCCCGCCTCGACTGCGGCCATGGCCGCGGCAACCGCCAGCAGCGAGATTGCGGCCTCGGGCCACGTCCGCGGTTGAAGAGTCAGGAGAAGCGCCGCCGGCACGACGATCATCAGCCCGAACGCGATGCTTACGCTGTCGATCCTCAAGTCCAGCGACGATCCATAACCGAGCTGGCCAAGCAACAGCTCGAGCGAGGAGCGGACAGGCAGCCATGCCACCACGAGCGCAGCGGCCGAGCCCCACGCCCCGACCGCGGCCGCCACGCGCCCGAGGTTCGTGCCGGCGAGGCCGAAAACCGCGATCACGGCGGCGGCGATGAGCGGTAGGACGACCGGGCCGAGGACGGCGGCTGGCGGCATTCGCCGTCTAACTTAGCTGCCTTGGTCTTTCAGACGGTCGAGCGCCTCACGAATCGCGTCCGCCCGCTGCTGCAGGTTGTCGATGACCTGCTGCGGCGCCTTGGCCTGGAAGTCGGCGTTGGCCAACCGCTCCTCGATCTTGGCGAGGTCCTCCTCAAGGCGCTTGCGCTCCTTCTCGCGCTTGGCGTCACCTGTGCCGGACGGAAATGCCACGCGACCGGGGGCGATCGCGAGTGGGGTGCCGCGCTCCAGCTCACGGACCAGGTCCACCTTGGCGAGTCGCGCGGCCAGAGCTGCGACCGTGTGGTTGACCGCGCCCTCCAGATGCAGCTGACCGCCGCGCTGCGGCGCGCCAGCCGCCTGGCGGTGGCCCCGAACCTCCTCGACGATCGCCATCACCAGCTGAAACTCGTCTTCGGCTGCAGGGTCGATGAAACCGCCGTGCAGGTCCGGCCACTGCGCGCGCATCACGTAGCCACGGTCGCCGGGCAGCCTGGACCAGAGCTCTTCTGTGACGAACGGCATGAAGGGATGGAGGAGGCGAAAGAGGTTGTCGAGACAGAAATAAGCGACGTCCTGCGCCGCCGCGTCGCCCGCCTTCAACCGCTCCTTGGCCGCTTCGAGGTACCAGTCACAAAACTCGTTCCACGCAAATCCATACGCGGAGTTGATCGAATCCTGGAAGGAGAAGCTCTCGATTCCCGATGTGATCTCCTCGCTGGCAGATGAGAGGCGAGAGAGAATCCACCTGTCTTCGAGATGCTCCTGGACCTCGAGAGATCCGGGCTGGGACGCAGGTGGGGTTCCGGGCGAGCTCAGGACCAATCGCGTCGCGTTCCACAGCTTGTTGGAGAAGCGCCGATAGCCCTCGACCCTGCTCTCGTCAAACCGCACGTCCTGGCTCGACATCGCGACCGACGTCGCCCAGGCGCGCAGCGCATCCGCCCCGTATTTCGACATCAATTCGCGAGGATCCACACCGGTGCCGAGCGACTTCGACATGCGGCGTCCATCGGCGGCTTGAACGACGCAGTGGATGACCACGTCCGAAAAGGGAACATCGCCCATGAACTCGAGGCCGGTCATGATCATCCGGCTCACCCAGAGGTTGATGATCTCCCGCGCCGTGCAGTTGATGTCGGTGGGATAGAAGGCGTCGAGGTCCTCGGTTTCGTCCGGCCAGCCGAGGGTCGCAAAGGGCCACAGGGCTGACGAGAACCAGGTGTCGAGCACATCGGGGTCTTGCTCGAGTTGCATGCTGCCGCATTCCGTGCATGCCTGCGGCCGCTCCACCGCGACGGTCACGTGCCCGTTGTCGCAGTGGTACACCGGCACCCGATGTCCCAGCCAGAGCTGGCGGCCGATGTTCCAGTCGCGCAGGCCTCGCAGCCAGTCGAGATAGGTGCGTTCGTAGCGCTCGGGATGCCAGCGCACCTTGCCGGCCTGAGACGCCGCCAGCGCGTTGTCCCGCAGCGTTTCCATGCTCAGCCACCACTGCTCGCTGATCAGCGGCTCGATGATCGTGTGGCAGCGGTCGCAGTGGCCGACCTCGTGCGTATACGGCTCCTCATTGACCAGCAAGCCTTGCGACTTCAGGTCTTCGACCACGCGTTTTCGGGCCTCGATTGCCGGAAGCCCGTCGTACGGAAGACCCGGAACGTTCATGCTCCCGTCCTCGTGCATGCCGTTGACGATCTCCAGGCCATGCCTCTGGCCGATCTCGTAGTCCAGCGGATCGTGGCCCGGTGTGACCTTCAATGCGCCGGTGCCGAAATCCTTCTCGACCGCATCGTCGGCGACGATCGGCAGCTTGCGCCCGACAAGGGGCAGGATCGCGGTCTTGCCGATGAGCTCGCGGTAGCGCAAGTCGTCGGGGTTCACTGCCACGCCGGTGTCGGCGAGCATCGTCTCGGGCCGAACGGTCGCGATGGTTACGTCGCCACCGCCCTCAACCGGATAGCGGATGAAGTAAAGCGTGTCCTGGTGCTCCTGCCACTCGACCTCGAGGTCTGAGATGGCAGATCGGTCGTGCGGGCACCAGTTCACGATGCGCGGTGCGCGATAGATCCAACCGCGCTCGTAGAAGGCGACGAACGCGGTCATCACCGAGCGGTAGTAGCGGGAGTCCATCGTGAAGCGGAGTCGGGTCCAGTCCATCGAAGCGCCCAGCAGCCGAAGCTGGTTGATGATCGTCGCCCCAACCTGCTCGTACCAGGCCTCGACTCGCGCGTCGAAACGCTCGCGGCCGAGCTCTTCCTTGGTCAGACCTTCGCGGGCGAGCTGCTTCTCGATCACGTTCTGCGTAGCGATTGCGGCGTGGTCGTAGCCGGGTAGGAACAGCACCTCGCGCCCCGTCATCCGCTTGTAGCGCGCGATGAGGTCGTATACCGCCGTCTGCAGCGCATGCCCCATGTGCAGCTCGCCGGTGATGTTCGGCGGCGGGAAGCACATGGCGAACTTCTCCTTGTCGCTCGCCGCGTCAGCGATGAAAAGGCCGTCCGACTCCCAGCGCGCGTACCAGCCGGCCTCAACGGCCTGTGGATCGAACGCTTTCGGCATCTCGCTGTGTTCTTGCAACGGGGCGTGCTTCATGGTTTGAGGCGGTTGAGTGACGCCGGCGTGATGGTCGCGGTTAGCGCGACTGGGCCGGCGAGGGTACGGATACGCGTACGTCGCGGCTCATGGTGAAAAAGATCTTAGCTCGGGTTCAGCAGGCGGTGTCGACGTCCACGCTGTTGATCGTCTTCTGCGTCAGCCAGAGGTTGGTGCCCGGCATGAACGGGGGGGTCGACGTGCAGTCGGTGGTGGACACGGGAACCCAGTCGCCGGCGACACCATTGGGGACGAAGCTGCCGCCCGTGATCGTGGTCCACATCGACGTGGTCGAGTACACGCCGACAGGCCACGTGGGCGAGATCGCCTTCAGCCGATCGAGGGCGCCCTGGATTGCCTGCTGGTTAAGAGTTAGGTTGCTGGTCGACCAGCTGTTGCCGGTTTCGACGTCCAGCCACCACACCGCGACCGTTCGCCCGCCAACCTGATTCGCTGAATAGTCGGCCTCGCTGCAGCCGATCTGCCACGCCTGGCTCTCACCCGACACTGACGAGCAAGCCGGTGTGATATTCCTGCGATAGGCGCCGGAGTACGCACTGTTCATGTAAACGGACGGCGTCGTGAACGACGCCGCCGCCTTGTACTCGTTCGCGAAGCAGCCGGCGGGGGGTGGGGTGAACGGACGGCCGTGGTTGGTGCCGATGATTCCGAAGTTCCACGTGATCCCGTTAGGCGCCGGCGGCGCCGAAGTGCCAGGGCACTGCGGGTACGACACGTCGTAACCGACCTGCCCGCCGGTGTATGGGCCGAAGGCGTGCGCGGCGACCGCGTTGAGGAGTAACGCAGTCACAACCAGCGGCCCGCCGAAACCCAGGAACCGGCTGGCCCGAATCAGGCTGACTCTCCCACCGCTCGCGCGGGTCCCTCGGTCTCGTCCGTCACCTCGAACTCCGGTTCGAGCGCGTCGCGGATCGACCGCTCCGAGATGATGCAGCGCTTGATCTCCGGTCGCGAGGGGATCTCGAACATCGAGTTGAGCAGCGCCTCTTCGATGATCGACTTCAACGCCCGTGCACCAGTCCCGCGCAGCAGCGCGAGCTCGGCGATCGCGTCGAGCGACCCCTTCTGGAAGACGAGCTCCACGTTGTCCAGCGTGAAGAACTTCTGGTACTGCTTGACGAGCGCGTTCTTGGGCTCGGTGAGGATGCGCACGATGTCCTGCTGGTCGAGGTGGTGCAGGGTGACGATGATCGGCAGACGGCCGATGAACTCGGGGATGAAGCCGTACTTCAGGAGGTCCTGCGGCTGCAGGTGCTTCAGGGTCTCCGAGACCGCCTTTCGCTCGACCTTGATATGCGGCGCTCCGAAACCAATCGCGCGGCGGCCTATACGCTGCTCGACGACCTTCTCCAGGCCGTCGAACGCGCCACCGCAGATGAAGAGGATGTTCGTCGTGTTGATCTGGATGAAGTCCTGGTGCGGATGCTTGCGCCCACCCTGCGGTGGGACGTTGGCGACTGTGCCCTCGAGGATCTTCAGCAGCGCCTGCTGGACACCCTCGCCGCTCACGTCGCGGGTGATCGATGGGTTGTCCGACTTGCGCGCGATCTTGTCGATCTCGTCGATGTAGATGATTCCGCGCTCGGCGCGGCTGATGTCGAAGTCGGCGGCCTGGATGAGTCGCAGGAGGATGTTCTCCACGTCCTCGCCGACGTAACCGGCCTCGGTGAGGCTCGTCGCGTCGGCGATGGCGAATGGGACGTCGAGAATCTTCGCCAGCGTCTGCGCGAGATAGGTCTTGCCACACCCGGTCGGGCCGACGAGCAGCACGTTCGACTTGGTGAGCTCGACGTCGCCGACCGACTTGGACGCGCTGATTCGCTTGTAGTGGTTGTAGACCTGGACCGAGAGAACCTTCTTGGCACGCTCCTGGCCGATCACATACTGGTCGAGCGCGGCGCAGATGGTCTTGGGGTTGGGGATGAAGCCTGTCTTCTGCTTCTTCGTGCCGGCCGATCGGTTGTCGTCTTCGAGGACCTCCTGGCACAGGTCGATGCACTGGTCGCAGATGAAAACTCCGGGGCCGGCGACCAGCTTGCGAACCTGGTCCTGGCCCTTGCCGCAGAAGCTGCAGCGGGTATAGCGGCGGCGGTCTTCTCGTTCGTTCATAGGTTCCTACTGATGGACATTACGGGGATGCGGGCGCCGGGGGATTATGGCCCCAGAGAATCTCGTTGGCAAGGCTTATACATTCACTGCAGATGAAGACTCCCGGGCCCGCGATCAGGCGGATCCCCCTTTCCCCCTGAGCCTTCCCGCAGAACGAGCACTTCGCACGGTGCCTTTTGACCTCGTCGCGCTTCGTTCTGCGTCGAAAGATCATCCGGCGATGACCTTTTCCTTTTCTTTCTCGGCTGTCTTGTCCTTGTCCGCGACCTTCTCCTTCTCGCCGGGCTTGGTCGGGGTCAAGATGATGTCGTCGATCAGCCCGTACTCCTTGGCCGCCTCGGCCGTGAGGAAATAGTCGCGCTCGGTGTCCTGCGTGACCTTCTCGATCTTCTGGCCGGTGTGCCGCGCGAGGATCTGGTTCAGCTGCTCGCGTGTGCGCAGGATCTCCTTGGCGTGGATCTGGATGTCGGTGGCCTGCCCCTGCATGCCGCCCCATGGCTGGTGGATGAGGATGTTGGCGTGCGGAAGGGCAAAGCGCTGGCCGTGCGCTCCGCCGGCAAGCAGCACCGCCGCCATCGAGTACGCCATCCCGATGCATATGGTCGACACCGGGGGGCGGATGTACTGCATGGTGTCGTAGATCGCCAGCCCCGCGGTCACCTGTCCGCCCGGGCTGTTGATGTAGAGAGCGATCTCTTTCTCGGGATCCTCGGACTGGAGAAACAGCAGCTGCGCGACGACGAGGTTGGCCACCTGGTCGTCGATCGGCGTGCCGATGAAAACGATCCGCTCCTTGAGCAGCCTGGAGTAGATGTCGAACGCGCGCTCCCCGCGGCCGGTGTTCTCGACGACCATCGGGACGAGGTAGCTGGAAGGACGTGGGTCTTGGGTCATATCGCGCACAACGTCATTCTAGACACGCCCTCCCCGGATGCCGTCAACTACGCGTTCCCAGTGACTTCCACGAGGCGGTCCAGAACTCGGCGCCGCCTCAGCCGTGAAGCGAAGTAGCGGCGGGCGGCCGAGCTCTTCTTGAGGTCGGCGAGCTGGCCCTTGAGCTCCTCATCCTGGCCGGCCTGCTCCTCGAGGTAAGCGATCACGTCCTCGTCCGACGGGTCGAGACCCTCGCGCTTGGCGTACTCGCCAAGCACCAGGTCGATCTTGAGCCTTGAGGTAGCCTCCGGGCGCTCGTCGGCCATCCACTGATCGATCGTCTTGCCGAGATACCCCAGGTAGCTGTCGAGCTTGAGCCCCTGGCGGTTTACGCTGCGCTCGAGCGATTCGAGCTCACTGGTCAGCTCGCGGTCGACCAGCGCCTCGGGCACTTCGACTGAGGACGCCTCGACGAGCGCTTTCACGACAGCCTGCTCGCGCTCCATCTTCGCCACGGCGTGGCCGGATTCCTCCAGCTCATCGCGCACCGCCTGGCGATACGCGTCGACCGTCTCCTGCTTGCCGTTGCTCAGGCTCTTCGCCAGCGCGTCGTCCAGCTGCGGCAGCACCTTCTCCTTGACCCCTCGCACGGTGACCCGGATGAGCGCGTGCCTTCCCGCCAGCTCAGGGTTGCTGTAGCTGTCCGGGAAGTCGACGTGCGCTTCGCGTGTCTCGTCGACGAACGCGCCGGGCAAGGCGGCGAGGAGCTCGGGCAGCAGCACGCCCTCCTTCAGCTCTGCCTCGGTCGACTTGCGCGTCTCAGATTCGACGATGTGCCCGTCCACCTCGACCTCGATGTCGATGACGGCGATGTCGCCCGTGCGGACCTCGCGCTCGACGGGCGTGATCTCCGCCATCGGCTCGCGTACGTCCTCGAGGCGTCGCTCGAGCATCTCCTCGGTGACCTCGTGCGAGTGGTCCGGCGGCTCGACCGTAAGCGTGGCGATGTCGGCAAGCGCCACCTCCGGCATGACGCTGACGGTCGCCTTCAACTTGGCGGGCCTTCCGCGCTCCAGCTCGACGACCTCCACGTCCGGGTTGTCGATGGGGTCGATCGACTCGTCGTTGAGTGCTTGACGCACGACCTCAGGCACCATCGTGTCGACGACCTCTTCGCGCAACGCTGCGGGTCCGATGCGAGCCTCGACCAGGGCGCGCGGCGCGCGGCCGGGCCGGAAGCCTTCGATCTTCGCGCGCGAGACGAGACGGTTGAGCACTCGATCGTAGGTCGCGTTGACGACGTCGGCCGGCACCTCGATCGTCATCCCGACCTGGCTCTTGGGCAGGCGCTCGGTCACGACTGAGAGAGACTCCGGCACGAGCCGGAATTCTACGGAGTGCGGTCTAGCAGCCCGGCGGCTTGGGATTCGGCAGCGGCGACGGACATGGGCTCGGGCTCGCGAGCACGGGGCCGGTGCCTGGGTCGGGGGGCACGACGTATACCGGCGTGTTCGGCGTCGGGCTGGGCGGGTTGTCGCCCGGCAGCTTGTCGACGCGGGTCGTGTCGGCCAGGTACCAGCTGTTGCCAGGCCCGGCGGCGACACCCGGAGGGGGCGTGTACCAGCGGCTCCCGTCCACGCCGGCGAGCGCCTGCGAGACGAACGAGTGGACGCCAGGCGACGCGACGAACACGCCGTCCGAGCCGCCGACCATCGTGTAGCTGTTGCCAAGGATGTCGCCGACCCACAGACCGACCGCGAGGTCGGGCGTGAAGGCAACCGTGACCGCGTCCTTGAAGTTGTCGGTCGTCCCGGTCTTCGCGGCGACGGTGCGGTCCTTCCAGTGCAGCGCGCTGTTGCAGCCGAAGATCATGCATCGGTTCTGGTCGTCGGCCATGATCTGGGCCATGATGAAAGCGACCCCAGGATCGATCGCCTGCCGCGCCCGCTGGTCGGGATGGGTCTGGTA
>VBDS01000061.1 GCA_005889085.1 Chloroflexota bacterium
AGGTCGAGCCGAGCGGCCGCCATCTCGATCGCCAGCGGCAGCCGGTCGAGCCGATTGCAGATCGCGGCGACCTGGTCGCGGTTTTGCTGAGCAACCTTGAAGTTGGGCGAGACAAGCCTTGCCCTTGCCTCGAACAGGCTGAGCGCGTCGGGGTCGCCGAGCGACGAGACCGGCCATCGCACCTCGCCCGGCACGCCGAGCGGCTCGCGGCTGGTGGCCAGGACCGTGACTTCCGGGCACCGCGCCAGGAGGTTGTGGCAGAACGTGGCGCACGCGGCGACGATGTGCTCGCAGTTGTCGAGGATGAGAAGTGCGCGGCGCGAAGCCAGCCACGACGAGACGACATGTTGCGGCGACCCCCGGCCGGGTAGCTCGAGGCTCGCAACCACGGCAGCCCCAACCTCGGTTTCGTCGGCCAGCTCCACCCACCAGACTCCATCGGGCCATTCGCCGCGGTTGGCTTTCGCGACCTCCGCTGCGAGCCTGGTTTTGCCGGCGCCACCGGTGCCGATGAGGGTGACCAGGCGTGTGCTGTGCACCATCGCCTTGATCGAGCGCAGCTCGGCCTCGCGCCCGACGAAGCTGGTGAGGTGGAGGGGCAGGTTGCTGGGGGGAGCTGCCGCCTGGTGGCGACGGCCAGCCACCTTGTCCATTCGCGTATCTTGCCGCAGCCCGGAAGCATTTCGAAGACCTGCCTTATGGAGATAAAGGAGAGAGAGGGATTGGGGAATCCCTCTCTCTGTGGTCGCACCCCGGGGATGAAGGGTGCGGGTGTGACCGTCTTAGGGGAGCTCCTGGTGGCCACCCTTCCGAGTCACGAGACCGTCGTTCGATGCCGCCGCCGTGCTGGTGTTGCTGTACTGGGCGATGAAGTACGGGTCGTCCTGCAGGATCCGCGTCCCCCTAGGGGTCTTTGCCTGCGGGATGTAGCTCGGCAGCTCGGCGCCCGCGCGCGCCGCGTTGTCCTGGCGCAGGACGGTACCAGCGGCTGGGTGCACGGCCTGGCTCCCGACCACGGCCGGGTTGTCCTGGCGCAGGACGGTACCTGCGGCTGGGTGCGCGGCCTGGCTCCCGACCACAGCCGCACCGCTCCCGTTCAGGCCCCTGGCCACGTATCCGCCCATCGCCGCGAGGCCCATCGCCACGAGGACGAGGACGGCTGCGACGAACAACTTCGGGACCGAAGTCCCACTGAACGATGCCCTGGCTTCCATCTCTGTCTCCTCTCAGTTTTTTGATTTGGCCCGTCGTGCGAGCCGGTGATGTGAGAGTAGGAATCAGGGGTGGTCGGCCAAAAGGCGGGAAACACCTGAAACGAAGCGGGGCAGGTACCTGATTTCGGGTACCTGCCCCTTCGGATTTACGAAGCCGCGGCGTGCACCTGGGCGAGCAGCTGCCGGCCCTGGGCGATGAGGCTTGCCTTCTGGCTTTCGTTGTGCTGTCCCGCCCCGGGAGCCGTGCTGTCGAGCAGGGCGATCATCTGTGCGGCCAGCGCGTCGCGCCTCGCGTTCCAGCCGGCGATCGTCGCGTCAGCATTGATATAGGTCTGATCGCCGGCGCTGTTGCTCAGCATGGCCCTGGTGGCGAACCGGATGCTGTCGAGCGAAAGCTGCCCGACGGGCGCGTTGATCTGCTTGTAGACGGCGGCCAGCTGGTTTGAGCCCTGGCTCGACTCCGTCATCACTTCCGCGATGGGCCGTCCCTGGTGCGCATAGTCATCCCGGAGACCGGTCAACGCCATGAGAGTCGGCCGGATGTCAGAGTGGTCGGTCCAGACGTCGCCGGTCGCGCCCAGGTTTCGCACGTCCGGCCCGACGATGCCAAGCCACGTGGTGTTGATCTCGGGCGCGATGTCGCCGTGGTTCCAGTTGAAGGCGGGGTTGATGCTGATGCACGGCGAGCTGCAGTTGGGCGCGCCGGCGAACAGGAAGTAGTCGGGCTTGGCGAACATGGTGAAGGTCGGATTGCGTTTCGGGTCGGCCGTCTGCATGTGCATCAGCTTCATCTCGGCCTGGTCGGCCAGGAAGTTGTCGACCCGCTCATTCACGTTGGTGTAGGGGTTGGTCGCGGTGATCGTGCCGGCGGCCCGCTCCAGGCCCCGGGCGTCGCTCGAGGTCTGGTCTGGGTTGCCGTTGATGTAGACGTTCGGCGCCGAGTCGCTGTGCACGGTGAAGTTCGTGGTGGCGGTGGTCTGCGATCCGACGAGGCCCTTCAGGTTGCCTGAGACCTCACCGATCGGGTTGTAGGTGCAGGGCACGTTCACTCCGTCGCAGCTGGCCGGGGTCGGAGGGGATGCGATCAGGTGGTCGCCCTCGTCCGCGGTGAAGACGAACACGCTGTTCGAGCGGTTGATTCCGTCCTTGGCGAGCCTCGCGAAGAACGCCGCGAATGCCTGGTCATACGACTTCAGCTGCTTGACGTAATTGGCCTCGCCCGGTCCCCACGGGTTGGCGTCGGTAAACGGAAGATGCGCGGCGTGGGCGTCCGAGATGTAGCCATACGTCACCGGCACGCCGTGCTCCTGCATCTGCGCGACGTAGCCGAGCGTGTTGTTGGCCGGCATCTGGTCGAAACCGGGGAACGCATTGATCGCCGTGCCGTCCATCGCAGTTACTCCGCTGATGGCGGGCGCGACGTATTTGTGTCCGAACAGGCCCTGGTAGCCGGTGTAGCCGCCCGGCTCGTCGGGCAGCAGGTCAGGTCGAGCGTGACTCGAGCTCGCGCACATTACGTTGCCGTGCGCGCAGTGGATGGCGATGCCGACGAAGTCTCCAACACCGGGCTGTCCGGTGTTCGGGTCGCTGGCCGCGACCTCGGCCGCCTCAGGAGAGGTTGAGCCGAAAACGGTCGGGATGTCGATGTTCGTGTTCTCGAGCTCGATGTTCGCGGTCGAAACGCCGCCCACGTTGCATCCGGCGCGGGTGAACGGCACCCACGGCGCCGGCGCGTTCTTGCCCTGGGCTGTGAGCATGTTGAAGGTCGTGTCGGTGCCCGCGGCCGAGGTTGGATCGTAGAGGGGTGCGGTCCAGTACGCGAACGACACACCCACGCTCGTCTTCTTGCTGGGCAGGTAATAGCGGAACGAGTTGGAGATGGGCACTCCCATCTGGTCGCCGTAGACGCCGGTCAGGCTGGTCAGGATGTCGGTCGCGGTGTGGGCGATGATTGGTGTGTGCTCGTTGGTGAGCAGCGTGCCGTTGCCTTTCAGAAAGTTCAGCAGCGCCGGCATCTGCTCGAGGTCAGACGGGACGTTCGGGTTGTCGCGCGTGAAGTGCGTGTTGTCGAAGACGATGTTGATCACGTGCTGCACGCCATTGCCGAGCGCGCAGCTCGACGACGCCGCATTCGCGTTGCTGGTCGCGCCGGCACTCGCGTGGGCTGGGACTGCCGCCGCCTGCCACCCGACTGAGAGCGCCGCCACTACCGCAAGCCGGATCAGCCGTTTCATGCCGTACCCCCCTATCGCTGAACAGCCGCCTCCACCAGAGCCCCGACCGTAACCCACCGCGAGTTACGCGGGGGTTAGACGCGGTTTAGCACTTCGACCTTATGGAGTGGCTGGGTGCTGTGTCAAGACGGCTGTTGGATGGCCGCCTGCATGTCCTTCGCCGCCTTGTCCAGGAGCGCGGCCTCCTTATCGCTGGGCATCGGTTCGTGGTCGTGGATGACCGTCTCCCAGATCTGGACGAAGTAAGGCTCGAGGGCGTTCTCGACCCTGGGCCAGGCCGGAATCGTCGGGAACGATCTTCCCTTGCCGATCTGTGATTTGAATGGCGCGAAGTACTGGTTGCCCGCAAAGATGCTCGAGTCTGCCGCAGCGGCGAGCGCGGGATACATCCCGAGCTGGGCGACGTATGTGGTCTGCCCTTGAAGGCCTGCGAGCCAATCCACCCATTCGGTCGCCGCACCCTCGTGCCTGGTCGTCTTGAGGATGGATAGGTTGCTGCCGCCGGCGTAAACGACCTGACCGGACTCGCCCGGCGGGAACGGCGCGACACCAAAATTGCCGTGAAGCTGCGGGGCGAGCCCCGGCCCGCTGAATGTGATCGCAAACTTGCCGGATGCAAACATCGTTGCCACAGCGGCATCGTTCAGTTGGAGCGTCGCCGAATCCGAGAATAGGGCCGCGAGTTTTTGATATTCGTCGACCCCGTTCAGCGATTGGTTGATCGTCGCTTTTGTCGCGTCGTTGCTGAGGAAAGAGCCACCGGCCTCCCAGACCCAGGGCGCGAAGTCGGTGATCTGGCTCGCGTCTCCCTTGCCCAGTCCGAGTGGCTCGATGATGCCTGCGTCACGGATCCCATACAAGGTGTGTTGCAGCGCTCCCCAGCTCGTGAATGCGGCAGCCGGATCGATGCCCACGCGTTGCAGGATGTCCTTCCGGTAGTACAGGGCCTTGGTGTCGATGAACCACGGGATCGCCGTCGTCTTGCCGCTTTGATAGGCGCCCGACGTGTTCCACGCTGCGGGGACGAACGCGTCTTTGCCGCCGAGCCTCTGGACTTCGTCGGCCGTGAACTCGTGCAGCGCGCCTGTGGCGGCGAAGGCGCCGACCCAACCCGCGTTGACCTGCATGACGTCGGGTCCGCTGCCACTGGTAAGTGCGGCGAGCATCTTGGCGTACGCGTCAGCCGCGGTGAGCATCGTGCCTTTGACTTCGATGTCGGGGTGGACCGTGTGGAATGCCCTCGCCGCGGCCTGGAACTGCTGGTCAGGGTGCGCGCCACTCGAGAGGTACCAGAAGTTGATGGTCGTCGCGGCAGCGGTGGTCGATGGGGGCGAGTTGGTGCAGGCGGCAGCCAGGACCAGACCGGCCGCCCCGAGCGCGAGCCACCTCATCTCTGTTTCCTAACGCGAATTCTGGCCGCGACCTGTGCGGGACAGGCGGGGGCGGAATTCGCGGTGGCGCAGCGGCGCCGGCATCGCCAGACGCACGTCACCAGATGGTGACGGTTATCGGGTCAGTCGCGCGGAGTCGCAGGCCACCAGCGGGTCGGCCGGTCGGCGTCGACCGGGCGGGAGTCAACTCCGCAGATCGTCGCCAGCAAGCCAAGCACCAGGGCGAACACACCCGTGATCAGGGCCGCCAACATGATTCCCATGGCTTTAGTGTTCCCAATTTGAATCTCCGGAGCAACATGGATTTACCTGATAAAATATCGCCATGCCGGATAATTGGCAGAGCGTCGAGCTCAAACATTTGCGGGCCCTCCGGTCGATCGCGGAAACCGGGACCTTCTGGGCGGCGTCCGAGCAGCTGAACAGCTCGCTCTCGACTGTCAGCGATCACGTCACTGCCCTGGAGGCGCTGGTGGGGCAGCGCCTGATCGAGCGGTCTCGAGGCCGGCGCACGGTCGAGCTGACCGAGGCGGGGCGGCTGCTCCTGGGCCACGCCGACGCGATCGAATCGAGGCTGCGGGCGGCGGAGGCCGACTTTCGCGCTTACGTGGCCGGGCGGTCGGGCAGCTTGCGAATCGGGATCTACCAGAGCGTCGCCAACAAGGTGCTGCCCGAGGTGCTGCGACGCTTCCGCCAGGGCTGGCCGGACGTCGAAGTGGTGGTCACCGAGGCCGACCACGATGCAGACCTGGTCGACATGGTGGAGCGCGGCGCGGTCGACGTGTCCTTCGCGATCCAGCCCATCCGAGAAGGTCCTTTCGAGGTGCGTGAGCTGATGCGCGATCCTTACGTGGTGGTCGCGGCGGCGGGCTCCCAGCTCGCCCGGCGCAGGCCTAGGGTGGCGGACCTGGCTGACCGGCCCATGGTCGCGTTTCAACACGGCAAGCACCAGGACATGGCCGAGAGCTTCCTGCTGGCGCGCGGCATCAGGCCGCGGGTTGTCTTCCGTTCCAACGACAACGGCACGGTCCAGGCCATGGTCGCGGCAGGGGTGGGCGTTGCCTTGTCGCCGCTGCTGGCGGTGGACGAGACCGACAAGAAGGTGCACCTCGCGCAGCTCGCGGAGCCGGTCCCGCCGCGGGTCCTCGTGGTCTTGTGGCATCGCGACCGATACACGCAGCCGGCGCTGGCAGCGTTCGTCGACACGGCCATGGCGGTTGCGGCAGAGATCGAGCGCGCGCACGACGCCTTCCTGCGCCGGCGCGCCAGCTAGCCCGGCGGAGCGTCGACCGTAAAGACGAGCTCGAGTCCGTCGACCTCGTCCTGCTGCGTTCCGACCTGTTGGAATCCGAGGGCGCGGACGACCGCGAGCGAAGGGGCGTTGTCGGGCGAGACAGCCGCGAAGACTTTCTTCTCGCCCTGCTCAAACGCCCACCTCACCAGCGCGCCTGCGGCCTCCTTGGCGAAGCCGCGGCCCCGAAACGGTTCGAAGACGGTGTAGCCGATCTCGGCCCGGCCGATCATCTCGGGCGGCCCGTGGAAACCGCCGTGCCCGACCACCCCCAACTCATCCGAGACCATGAGCCGTGCCATCCAGCCGCGCCGGCGCGGCGATTGCTCCATGCGGTCAAGCTGGATCGGCAGGAAACCGTCGAGCTCGTAGCGGTTTGGAAATTCGTCGGGAAGGATGCGGCCAAGCACTCGCTCGGCCTCCGGGCGGTCGCCCTCGATGAGCCTGCGGATGGCGATGGGGTCGAGAGGTATCAGCTCGAGGCGCGGAGTACGAATCGAGCTAACCGGCATTGGCGGCGGCAGCGTAACGGCCGGCCAGCGTGCTCATGCGAGCCACGAGCTCGGGCGGATCGGTGACGACGAAGTCGGCGTCGAGCATGCCGAGATAGAGGGCAAGCATCTCCACTGAGTTGGAACGCGCAAGCACGGCGCAGGTGTTGTCATCGATCGGCTCGACGGCGATATCGCGGGGCACGCGCTCCGCGATCACATCGGCCGGCGCCTTGACGATCACGCGCGCTTGGTATCGCTGCGGCGCGGAGCGCACGCTGCGCGTGACGTAGGCGGCGATGTCCTCCGCGGGGAGCTCGCGCGGCGTGAAGTGGGGGCCGGTCGGCCTTTGCACCTGCATGCGGTCGACGCGAAACGTACGCCATGCAAGGCGGTCGCGGTCCCACGCCACGAGATACCAGCGACGCCCGAGGTGGACAAGGCGGTATGGCTCGACGGATCTCGTGCTTTCCGTGCCGTCGTGCTTTTTGTAGTCGATCCGGATCAGCTCGAGGTCCCGGCACGCGCCGGCGATCATGGCGAGCATGTGAGGATCGACTGTCGGCCCGGTCGACGCGACGGCGACGGTGTAGGCCTGGAGCGCATTGACCCGCCGGCGCAGGCGGGACGGGAAGACCTGCTCGAGCTTGACCAGCGCGCGCACCGCGGTCTCTTCGATCCCCGAAATGCCGCCGCTCGTCGAGGAGCGGAGCGCGACCGCGACCGCCACCGCTTCGTCGTCCTCGAGGAGAAGCGGGGGCATGGCCGCCCCTGAGCCGAGGCGATACCCGCCGGCGACGCCGGGCGCCGCCTCCACCGGATAGCCGAGCTCGCGCAGCCTGGCGACGTCGTTGCGCACGGTCCTGGTGCTCACCTCGAGCCTCTCCGCGAGCTGCGCGCCGCTCCAGTCGCGGCGCGTTTCGAGCAGGGTCAGGAGGCGCAGCAGCCGGGCCGAGGTGTTCAGCATCTTTTCTCAATCCTGCATCGTATTGCGGAACGTTCTCTGCCGCAATGGCCAATAGCCTTTGTCTCGTTGCAAGCCGCTTGAGATGGAGGTAAGAAGATGACCCAGGGATCGTCCAGAAGGCAGGTCGTTCTGGCCACGCTGGGGGTGGCGGTCGGGCTGCTCCTGGCGGCGCTCGACCAGACCGTGGTCGGGGTGGCGATGCCGCGCATCGTCCAGGAGCTGCACGGCCTCAGCTACTACGCGTGGGTGACGACCGCGTACCTGATCACGTCCACGGCGCTCGTGCCGGTCGCCGGAAAGCTGGGCGACATGTTTGGACGCAAACCCTTTCTCCTGGTGGGGATGGTCGGGTTCGTCGGCGCGTCCGCGCTTTGCGGCCTATCGCAGAACATGGTCGAGCTGGTGCTCTTCCGCGCCCTGCAGGGGGTGTTCGGTGGTGTGCTTTTCGCGTCGACCTTCGCCGTCCTGGCCGACGTCTTCCCGCCGACCGAGCGGGCGCGGATGAGCGGTGTCTTCGGCGCGGTATTTGGACTGTCGTCGGTCGTCGGACCTTCCCTCGGTGGATACCTGACCGACGGCCCGGGATGGCGCTGGGTGTTCTACGTCAACGTGCCGCTCGGGATCCTCGCGGTCCTCTTGGTCGCGGCGCAGCTGCCGTTCGTCAAGTCGAGCGCACGCCTGCGCGACATCGACTGGATCGGCACCGGGCTGCTGTTCGCGGGACTCACGCCGCTCCTGATCGCGCTGTCGATGACGCGCGACCACGCGTGGGTGTCGGCGCAGGTGCTGGGATTGCTGGTCGCTGCTGCCGTCTCTCTGGTCGCGTTCTACTTCGTCGAGCGTCGAGTGGAGCACCCGGTCGTTCCATTCCATCTGTTCCGGCTCAACGTCTTCGCGGTGCCCGCTGCAATTTCCTTCTTCAGCGGAGTCGGGATGTTCGGCGCGGTGATCTTCGTCCCTCTCCTTTATCAAGGTGTGCTTGGCGTCAGCGCGACGAACTCGGGCCAGCTGTTGACCCCGATGATGCTGGCCGTCGTCGTGACAAGCACTGCCACGGGGGCGCTCGTTTCCAAGATTTCCGGTTACAAGTGGCTGGGCGCCGGCGCGCTTGCGGTGATGGTGGCCGGCCTGGCTCTGCTGACCCGCGTCGTGGTTGGCTCGAGCCCACTGGAGGTCACGCGCGACATCATCGTCATCGGCGCGGGACTTGGCGTGACATTCCCGCTCACCTTCATCGTGATCCAGGCGGGGCTGCCTCACAGGCTGATCGGAGTCGGCACGAGCCAGCTGACTTTCTGGCGGAGCCTCGGGGGCACGATCGGAACCGCGATCCTCGGCTCGATACTGGTCAACCGGCTGCCGGTCCCACCGAGCCGGATCGGGCTGGCCGTTACGCTGCACGACCTGTTCGTGGTCGCGGCAGTGGTGGCGGCGGTGGCGGTCATCGCGAGCGTGTTCCTGCGCGAGGTGCCGCTGATGCAA
>VBDS01000062.1 GCA_005889085.1 Chloroflexota bacterium
CTTGGCAGTACCGGTCGCATACGGCTCAGTCGCTCTGAGCTTCTGGGGCATGCATCAGATCTTTCTGCCGTCGTCGTTCTGGTTGCTCATGGTGCTCGCAGTGATTGCAATCGTCGCCACCGCCAACGCGGTCAACATCACCGACGGTATGGACGGCCTGGCCGCGGGACTTTCTCTGATCGCCATCGCGACGGTAGTCCTCTTCCTGCCATCGGCACGGTCAGGGGAGAAGGCAGTGGCCCTGACGTTGTGTGGCGGCCTCGCGGCGTTTCTGATCTTCAACCGCCACCCTGCCCGCCTCTTCATGGGCGACACCGGCGCGCTCGCCATCGGTTTTGCCTTGGCGGCGATGGCGATCCAGCAGGGGTTCATGCTTCTGCTGCCAATCGTGGGTCTCGTGTTTGTGCTCGAGACCCTCTCTGTCATCATTCAGGTGGCTTACTTCAAAGCCAGCGGCGGACGCCGCGTTTTCACCATGACCCCGATCCACTACACGTTCCAGCACGAGGGTTGGTCTGAGAACCGCATCGCGCTCTCCTTCTGGGGGGCGGGGTTGGTCTCGGCGATCGCTGCAGTAGCTCTCGTGCGGCTATTGGTTTGACATCGCTGGTGGTGGGCGCGGCACGAAGCGGCGTCGCGCTCGCGCTTCACCTCACCGCCGAGGGTCAGAAAGTTCGCGTCGTGGACCGCAAGCCGGCCGCCGATCTGCAGTCGACGATCAGCCAGATGCCGTCCGGCGTGGATCTCCAGCTCGGCGGTTATGATGCCCGCGTCCTGGACGGAATCGACTCCGTCTACGCAAGCCCCGGGGTGCCCTGGGACTCCGACCTGCTCAACGATGCTCGAGCCAAAGGCATCCCTGTCTCGAGCGAGATCGCCCTCTTCCTCAAGCTGTGCAAGGGCACCGTCGTCGGCATCACCGGGACGAACGGGAAAACAACCACGACGGCATTGACCGGTGCTGTTCTGTCGGCCGGGAACCGGCCGGTCATCGTCGGCGGCAACATCGGCGACACAGTGCTCGATCGCGTGTACGAGATCACGCCCGAGCACTGGGTGGTACTCGAGCTGTCGAGCTTTCAGCTGGAGTCGGTCGAGAAGCCTCACCTGCATGTCGGCGTGGTCCTCAACATCACACCCGACCACCTTGATCGGCACCGAACCATGGAGCGCTACATCGACCTCAAGGCGCGCGCGATCGAGGACGCGGACTACGCAGCCCTCAACGGCCGGGACGAGATCGTGCGCGGTCTCGCGTCACGGACCCGCGGGCAGGTGGTCTGGTTCGACCAGCACCAGCCGCTGCCTCCGATGCCGCTGCCCGGCCGGCACAATATGGAGAACGCGCTCGCCGCCGCGGCGGTAGGGCGCATCGCGGACCTGCCAGACGACGCCATCAACGAAGCCATCCGCTCGTTTCGAGGCGTCGAGCACCGGCTCGAGCTGGTCGGTGAGTGGGCGGGCGTGCGCTGGTACAACGACTCGAAGGCGACCAACCCCGACGCCGGGCGCGTGGCCATCAACGCCTTTCCGGGCGCGCCCGTGATCCTTATCGCGGGCGGCTACGGCAGCGACTTCGACCTGCGCGAATGGGCCGCCGACGTGCTCGCCAACACCGAAGCCGTGATCCTCATCGGCGCCTCCGCCGATCAGCTGGCGCAAGAGCTGCGCGCGCATCCGAACGTCGTCCGCGCGCAGAACCTCGAGGAGGCGGTGTCGACTGCGGCCGGCCTCGCGAGGCTGGGCAGCGTGGTGCTCCTTAGCCCCGCCTATAAGAGCTTCGACATGTTCAAAGATTTCGAGGACCGCGGCAACCAGTTCAAGGAGCTGGTCCGGAAGCGGTTTGCGGCATGAATTCCAGAGGCGCAGGTAGCGCGTCCTGGCCGGGCTCTGCTCGCAGCTCCAGCGCCCGCGAGCGCCCGCAGCCGGACCGGCTGCTTCTATTCACGACCGTGCTGCTGTGCGCGGGGGGCCTCGTCATGGTCACCAGCGCCAGCGTCGCTTTCGCCTACAACCAGCATCAGTCGACCTTCTATTACGCGGAGCGGCAGGTCGCCTGGCTGGCGATCGGATTCGTCGCGCTGTTCGTGCTCGGCCGCATCGATTACCGCCGTATCCGGCCCCTCGCTCCGGCGGGCGCGGTCGCCGCTGGGATCCTGATGCTGCTCGTGCTGGTGCCGCATCTCGGCGTGAGCGTCAGCGGCGCACGCCGCTGGTTCGACGCTGGGCCGCTGGGCACGTTCCAGCCCTCGGAGCTTGGCAAGCTTGCCTTCGCCGTCTTCGTCGCGCACTGGGTCGACCGCAACTCACAGCGAATGGGCGACTTTCAGCACGTTTTCGTTCCCTTCGCGGCGATGCTCGCCGGCGTTCTCGTCCTTTTAATGTTGGAACGAGACCTGGGCACGGCCGTTGTGACTGTCGCGATCTTCCTTTCCGCCTACTGGGCCGGTGGCGGGCGGCTCCGCCACATCATCCTGCTTATGGGCGCCCTCGGCCTCGGCTTCGTCGCCGTCACCCTGCTCGAGCCGTACCGAATCGCCCGTCTGACTGCGTTCAAGAACCCGTGGGCAGATCCTCTCGGCGCGGGCTTCCAGGCCACCCAGTCGCTGTACGGGCTGGCTTCGGGCGGCATCTTCGGCGTCGGCATCGGTCATTCGATCGAGAAGTACGGCTGGCTCCCGGAGGCTCACACCGACTTCATCTTCGCCATCATCGGCGAGGAGACGGGACTGATCGGCACGACGCTGGTGATGCTCGGATTCCTTGTCTTCGGGCTGCGCGGATATCGTGCATCGCTGCGCGCCCCCGACAGGTTCGGCATGTCGCTGGCGGCCTCGATCACGACCTGGGTCACGTTCGAGGCGCTGCTGAACATGGCGACCGTGACGAACACCCTGCCGATCACGGGCGTTCCCCTGCCTTTTTTCAGCTACGGAGGTACCGCCCTTGCGACGACGCTGGCCGCGGTCGGCATGCTGCTGAGCATCGCCCGCCACGGGTCAGGTTCCGCGTTGGGGAACAATCGGAGGTCAGATGAGACTTTTGATCGCTGGCGGCGGGACCGGCGGGCACCTGTTTCCGGCTCTCGCGGTCGCGCGCGGGTTTCGCGCTGAGGAGCCGCGAGGTGCTGTGCTCTTGGTCGGACGCGCCGGCGGTCCCGAGGAACGCCTGGTCCCGGAGGCCGGCTTCGAGCTGGAGACCGTACGGGTCCGAGGGCTCGACCGCGACGCGCCATGGAAAAACCTCGCTCTCCCTGTCCTCATCCCGCTGGCCCTTCGCGCCGGGCTTCGCATCGTCGACCGGTTCCGGCCCGACGTCGTGCTGGGGATGGGCGGCTACGTGATGGCACCGGCGGTCGCGGCCGCGCGAATGCGGCGCATACCTTATGTATTGCACGAGAAGGACGTCCGCCCCGGCCTGGCTACGAGATATTTCGCAGCCGGAGCGGCAGCGGTGTGCACGACTCTGCCCGGGACCGAGAAGCGCCTGAACCATGGCCACGTCGTGCTCACGGGCGTGCCTCTGCGAGATGGCTTCGTCCCGCGCACGCCGAACGTGCCGCCGCGCGTCCTGCTCGTGACCGGAGGCAGCCAGGGTGCGCGCCACATCAACCAGGCGGTGTGGTCTGTGCTCGACGGGCTTTGTGCGCGTTTTGAAGAGGTGATCCATGTGGCCGGCGCTCAGGGCGCCGAAGGGATCGCTGAGGTCCGCGATTCACACGACCGTTACTCGGGACTCACGTTCAGCGACGACATGCCTGCGCTCATGGGCCGCGCCGACCTGGTGGTGAGCCGCGCCGGCGTTGGCACCATCGCGGAAGCGACCGCGGTTGGCCTGCCCATGATCCTTGTCCCCGGCACGTTCGGTGGCGGTCACCAGGAAGAGAACGCAAAGGCGATGGTCGAGGCCGGCGCCGCGATCCGGATCTCCGATAGCGAACTCTCAGGCGAAGCGCTGATGCGGGCGATCGAAAGCCTCGATGGCGATCGGCTGCGGGCGATGGCGAAAGCGTCTGGAGCTGCTGGCCGCCGGGACGCAGCGCAACGCGTGCTGGCCGTCCTGCACGAGGTCGCGAATAGATGAAAGTCCACCTGATGGGCGCCGGAGGCGCGGGAGTCTCCGCCCTCGCGCGCGTCTTTCTCTCGCGCGGCGACGAGGTCAGCGGATGCGACCTCAAGGAATCGCAGACCACCGATGAGCTAGAGGAGGCGGGCGTGAGGATCTTCGTTGGTCACGATCCTGAGCACGTGCTCGGCCAGGACCTGCTCGTCTACAGCGGCGCGATCAAGAAGTCACCCGAGCTTGACGCTGCGCGCGCGATGGGAGTCACTGTCGTCAGCCGTGCCGAGATGCTCGCCCGCCTGATCAACGAGTCCGATTCGATCGCCGTCGCCGGCACCGCTGGCAAGACGACAGTCACGCACATGCTCGGCCACATCCTCACCACCGCCGGCTACGACCCGACGGTCCTCGTCGGTGACGGATCGAGCGCTCGCGCAGGGCAATCGGAGTGGTTGGTCGCTGAGACCGACGAGTCGGACGGCACGCTCACGCTTCATCACCCGCAGCGGGCGATCGTGACCAACATCGAGCTCGACCATCCGGACCACTTCCGCGACCTCAGCGCCGTGCGCGATCTTTTTCAGTGGTTCATCGAAGGCTTGCCCAAGGAGGGCCTCGCCGTCCTGTGCGCGGATGACGACCTCGCGCGCGAGCTGAAGCCGAAGGCGCGCAAGGTCACGTATGGTTTTCGCCACGACGCCACGTACCGCTCCGAGCCGGTGCGTCCTTTTCCGATCTATCGGGGTCTCGACCTTCTCGGGCACGTCAACCTTCGACAGCCCGGCCGCCACAACATCCAGAACGCGACGGCTGCTGCCGCGATGGCGCTCGAGATTGGCATCGAATTCGCCGATGTCGCCGCCGCGCTGAAGACGTTTCCGGGCGCGCACCGGCGCCTCGAGTTTCTCGGACTGTTCCAGGGCGCGGCCGTATATGACGACTACGCGCATCATCCGACCAAGGTGCGCGCCACGATCGAGGCCGCTCGCGAGCTGCGCCACCGGCGCCTCATCATCGTCTTCCAGCCGCACCGCTATTCGCGCCTGAACGCGCTGATGCAGGACTTCACGCGCGCCTTTGTCGGCGCGGACAGGGTCTTTGTGCTGGACGTGTACAGCGCCGGCGAAAACAACGTTTCGGGCGTGCGCGCGTCTGACCTGGCGCACCAGCTCCCGAACGGCCTCTATGTCGGCGATTTCACCAAGGCGAAGGAAGCACTCGAGGAGATCGTCGGACCGGACGACCTCGTGCTGCTGATGGGCGCCGGTGACATAAAGAAGTTGGGCGATGACCTGGCGCACAAGGTCTAGCCTCGCCTGGCTGCGCGCCCTGCCGGGCGTCCGGGAGGACGAGCCGCTGGCGTCGCGCACGTCATTCGGCATCGGAGGACCGGCGGAATTCTTCCTCGAGATGTCGCGCCCCGAAGCCATCGAGAAGGTGCTCGAAGGCGCCAGGGAGCGGGAGATCCCTTACCTGCTTCTCGGTGCGGGCACCAACCTGCTGGTCGCGGACCGAGGCGTTGACGGCCTCGTCCTGCGCGTGGTAAGTCGCGAGCACGAGGTCGACGGCACGCGCGTGCGCGCCGCGGCCGGCCTCAAGATGATGCGCCTCGCCCGGATCGTTGCCGACGCAAACCTGCGCGGCTTTGAGTGGGCCATCGGCGTCCCCGGGACGGTGGGCGGCGCCGTTTACCAGGACGCCGGGTGCTGGGGCAAGGAGATGCGCGAGGTGCTGGTCGAGGTCGAAGGCTTCGTCCCCGGCGGTGGCAAGAAGACATGGAAGCCCTCCGAGCTGCAGCTCGGCTATCGCACGTCCGCGCTGCGCGAAGGGCCTCTGCACGGCGCGCTCGTGGTGTCAGCCACGATCCGCCTGTCGCGAGGCGATGGAGAGCTGGCCAAAGAGGTGATGGCACGGCTGACCAGCGAGCGCAGCGAGACGCAGCCGATCAAGACCAAGAACTGCGGGAGCGTGTTCAAGAACCCGCCGGGCGACTCGGCCGGGCGTCTCGTCCAGGCCGCTGGGCTGAAGGGCGCGCGCGAAGGTAAGGCGGTGATCTCGCCTCTGCATGGAAATTTCATCGTTAACGAAGGCGGCGCGAGCGCCGTTGATGTCCGCCACCTCATCGAGCGCGTCATCGCGGAGGTGAAGAGGCGATCGGGCATCGTGCTCGAGCCCGAGGTCGAGATGGTCGGTCGCTGGAAGTGAAGCTCGCGGTGCTTCGAGGAGGCAAGTCGGCCGAGCGCGAGGTGTCGCTCCGGTCGGGCGAGCAGGTCGCCAAGGCTTTGCGTGGACGCGGCCACGACGTCACAGCCGTCGACCTCGATGGGGGCACATGGGACGTCCTGCGCGACGGCGGTTTCGATTGCGTGTTCAACGCGCTCCACGGCCGGCTGGGAGAAGACGGCACGGTGCAGGGGATGCTCGAGCTCCTCGGGCTTCCGTACACGGGCTCCGGTGTGCTTGCCTCGGCGCTGTGCATGGACAAGTCTCGCGCCGGCAAGGTGATGGGCGGGATCGGCCTCCACGTGCCCGAGTTCGAGGAGCTCGAGATCAAGCAAGGCGTGGCCGCCGACGTCGTGGAGCGTGTGGTCGCGCGGTTCGGGCTGCCGTTGGTCGTCAAGCCGGTGCGTGAGGGATCGACCATCGGGCTGACCATCGCGAAGGACGCAGACGAGGTGGCCAGCGGTCTCGTGCTCGCCGGTCGATATGACCGCCGCGTGCTGGTGCAGCGGTTCGCGATGGGGACCGAGGTCACGATCGGCGTCCTGGCCACGCCGGAGCTCCAGGTCCTGCCGACGCTCGAGATCGTGAGCGACAACCCCGTTTACGACTACGACGCGAAGTACACGGCCGGGAAGTCGCACCACATCATCCCGGCCCGCATCCCCGAGACCGCGCGGGCCTCAGCCTCGGACGCTGCCGAGCGCGCATTCACGGAACTCGGTTGCTCCGGCATGGCGCGCGTCGACGTCATCGTCGACGCGGCAGGCACGCCATGGGTGCTCGAGGTCAACACTGTGCCGGGCCTGACCGAGCTTTCGCTGCTGCCAGACGCCGCGCGTGCGGCCGGAATCGGTTTCGATGAGCTGTGCCAGCGACTGGTCGGTCACGCCGTCGGCCGGCACGCGCACCACATCGGGCCGCCCACGAGATGATGTTTCGGCGCCGCAGCTCGGCGCGTCCTCGCCCGACCTGGCCCGCCGAGCTGGAGCGGACTGAACCGCTGCGCGGCCAGCCTGGGACTCGCTCGGAGCGGGCAATGCGCGCCGCGTCCGCCGAGCCCGATGTCCATCCAGGATGGCGCGCGCTGGCGACGGTGGTGGCCGTCGTCGAGGCGGGCCTGCTTGCGTGGTTGTGGTTCGGCCCGGTCATGGCAGTCCACGCGGTCGAAGTGGTGGGGGCGCGACACATGACCTCTAGCCAGGTCGCCCACGCCGCGGGCCTGCAGGGCAGCGCATCCATCATCTCGATTGACGGCTTGTCGGCTCAGCAGCGCCTGCTCAACCAGGTGTGGGTGCGCACAGCGAGCGTGCAGCCGCAGTTTCCAGGCACCGTCGTGGTGCAAGTGAGCGAGTGGCAGCCGATCGCCGCTTATCACGCGGGCGGCTCGACGCGCCTCTATCTCCTGTCCAGCCAGGCGGTGGTGCTGGGAGCGACCACAACGTCAGCGGGACTGGTCGAGATCCAGGGACCTGCAGGCAAGGATCCGCGCGTGGGGGACAGGGCGCTCGACCCGCAGCTCCTGACAGCGCTGGTGAACATGCAGCGCGCGATGCCCACCTTGATCGGCCAGGACGTCGCAACCTTCATCTTCGATTCCTGCGGCGACCTGACGCTCGTGGCCAAGCGAGGTTGGAAGGTTTACTTTGGCCGCGTGCTGACGCCCGAGGAGTTCGCCGTCCTGCGCGACAAATTGACCGCCCTCAAGGCAATCGCGGGCAATGGCAACGTCGACTACAGCTCGACCGACCTCGCGTACGTCAACGTCATGAATCCTTCCGAACCCGCGGTCGGCTACAAGTCCCGCGAACCGGCTCCGGCGTCGCCATCGCCGGGCGCGACTCCGTCCCCGAACCCGTGCAAGTAATCGTCGTTGCGATCCTGTTCGCGATCCTTGGCGTGATCCTCGGCCTGCTTTCGCCGGTCACGATCCCGATCACTTACGCGCGCTACACCGCGGTCGCGCTGCTGGCGGCGCTCGACTCGATCTTCGGCGCGTTCAAGGCGTACATCGCCGGCACGTTCGAGCCGCGAGTGTTCTTCAGTGGACTGATCACGAACATGACCCTCGCCGGAAGCCTGACCTATTTCGGGGACAAGCTAGGCGTGGACCTCTCGATCGCGGCGATCGTGGCGTTCGGCGTTCGGATATTCAACAACCTGGGGGCGATCCGCCGCCACTATCTCTAACTCAGTCCGGTCCTCTCGGCAATCCGAAGGTGACAGTCGGCGCAATGGTCACGATCTTTCCGTCATCGGTCTTCACCAGCTGCCAGCAGCCCTTTTGATCGTCCGCTCGCTCCGGCCGACATCGATCACCACCGAGTCCTGCATCAGGATCCGGCTCAGGCTGGAGTCGCAGGCCCAGCGCTCCACCTGCTGGGGTCCCCGCGCCGTGGTTGCGCGGGGGGAGTGG
>VBDS01000063.1 GCA_005889085.1 Chloroflexota bacterium
CGGGCTCACCGACGGCGAGATCCTCGATGGCGTGGACGAGACGATGAGCTCCGTGGTTGGCCGCCCGCTCAGGCGCATCGCCGGTTTCGTCAAGAGCTGGACCCACGACCCCTGGTCGCGGGCGGTGGTACGTGCGCCGATCGGCGACCAACGCAACACGGTGCTGCCTTTGATCGCGGCCCCGCTCGACCGGAGAGTGTTCTTCGCGGGCGAGCACACCGATGATCGCGTCGGGCCGGGCGGAATGGAGGGTGCGATCAAGTCCGGCTACCGTGTCGCGCGTGAAGTTCTGGCATGAGGAAGGGAGAGCCATCGAAGACCGCGAATTCCTGATGATCCCGGGACCGGTCAGCGTCGACGACGAGGTGCTCGAAGCGCTCGCCAGGCCGGTTCGTGCCCACTACGGAGACGAATGGACGCAGCTCTACAAACACGCGGTGGCCGGCATGCGCCAGGTGTTTAGAACGGAAGGAGAAGTTCACCTGCTCTTCGGGTCCGGCATGGCCGGCGTCGAGATGTGCATCGCGAGCGTGCTGGGGCCGGGTGACGAGGTGCTCGTGGCGGCGAACGGTCTTTTCGGAGAGAGGATGGCAGAGGTCGCGACCGCCAACGGCCTTCGCGTGCACATCGTCCGGCCCGAGCTTGCCGAGCCGGTCACCGCCGCAATGATGCGTGAGGCGCTGGCAACCCATCCAGGCATCAGGGCCGTGTGCGTCGTCCATCACGAGACCTCGGTCGGCATCCTCAATGAAGTCGAAGGCATCTGCCGGGCTGCTCGCGAGCACGGCGCGCTGACGATCGTCGACGGCATCTCGGCCGTCGGCGGCGTGCCCTTCGAGATGGACGCGTGGGACGTGGACCTCTGCGTGACCGTCGCCAACAAATGCGTCGGAGGCCCGATCGGTGTGGCTCCGGTGGCCGCGGGCCCGCGCGCCCTCGAGGCTCTCGCCGACGGGCGGCCAAAGGCGGCCGGTTGGTATCTCAACCTCGCCACCTGGAAGCGGTTCTCGGAAGAGTGGAGCGGCTGGCATCCGCATCCGACCACGGTGCCGACCAACGTGATCGAAGCGTTCGACGTCGCGCTGACCGGCTTGCTGGACGAAGGCGTCGAGAGCCGGTGGCGGCGCCTTGCCCGCGCGCGGGACCGGGTGCGCGAGGGCCTCGAAGAGATGGGATTTCCGATGCTGTCGCCCATCGCGACCGCCTCACCGGTGACGACCGCCGCGTATGGCATTCCCGGAATGAACGTGCCCGACTACCTGAGCTGGCTGCTTCGCGAGCACCGCATCCGCATCGGCGGCGGGCTCGGCGAGCTGTCGGGCAAGATCTTCCGCGTCGGCCACATGGGACGCGCCGCGGAGCCGGAAGCGATCGACCGCTACCTGCGCCTCACCTCCGAATACATCGAAGAGAAGGGCCTGAGTCGCTCTAGAGCTTGATCCTTTGTGGGGTCCAGTCCTCGATGCCGCCCTGCACGTCGTTGAGGAACCGCGAAGCCGCAAGGCCGTCGATGATGCGATGGTCGAACGACATTGTGAGGTTCATGATCGGCCGGATCACGACCTCGTCATTCACGACCACCGGGCGCTTCCGGATGGACTCCGTGCTCAGGATGGCGGCCTGCGGCTGGTTGATGATGGACTGACCCGCGACCGAGCCGAGCGCGCCGGTATTGTTGAGCGTGAAGGTGCCGCCGCGGACGTCCTCGGGACGAAGCGACTTGTTGCGGGCCCGGCTCGCCACGTCGTTGATCGCGATCGCGAGATCCATGAAGCCCATCAGGTCGGCATCCTTGACGACGGGGACGATGAGGGCGTCTGGCAGCGCGACCGCGATTCCCATGTTGACGAAGTGGTGGAGCACGATGCCGTCGGCCGTCCACGTCGAGTTCAAGTACGGGTTCTTCAGGAGCGCGTCGCAAACGATCTGGACGAAGAACGGAACGTACGAGAGCGCAAAGCCGTGGCGCTCGCGGAAGGCGTCCTTTTCGGATTCCCGATAGGCGAGCAGGCGGCTCACGTCGACCTCCCGCAACGACCAGGCGTGCGGGGAAGTGCTGACGCTGCGGACCATGTGCTCCGCGATCTGCCGGCGCACGGCAGAGACCCGAACGAGCTCATCTCGCCTCTCCGCGGAAGCCGGGGCCGCGGTTGCGGCGCCCTTCCGGTCGGGCAGGAGCGCGAGGACGTCCTCACGCCTGACTCGACCGCCGGGCCCGGTGCCTGCGATCTGCGATAGCTCCAGGCCGTTCTCCTCCAGAAGCTTGCGCACGCCGGGGCTGATCCGGCCTTCGACTGGCGCTGGCGGCGCGGCCACTGTTCTGCCGACCGGAGTTTCAGGTTTGCTTTCGGGTGCCGCTGTGACGCCTTCGACCTCGAGCTCTGCAAGCGCGGTCCCTATGGGAACGGTCTGGCCGGACGCTACCTTGATGCGCACGAGCCGGCCCTCGACCGGCGAAGGCACTTCTGCGTTCACCTTGTCGGTGACGACCTCCACGATCGGCTCGTCCCGGCGGACGAGCTCGCCTTCCTGCTTGAGCCAGCGATCCACGGTGCCTTCGGTGACGGATTCACCGAGCTGCGGCATCTTCAGTGTGGTCAGGCCCATGCGTAATGCACCCCGGGACGATTCTAGTCAGCTTCGATCTACCATTCGCTGAGGAGCGGCGGCGTTCAACCAAGGAGAAAGCGAATGACCCGGCGATTTCGCTTCGGCATCTGCACCGACCAGAACATGACCTGGGAGAAGACGGTCGAGCGCTGGCAGCTTTTCGAACGCCTCGGCTACGAGAGCGCGTGGCTGTGCGACCACCTCGTCCAGCCGAGCCGGCCCCAGGGACCGTACTTCGAGGCGTGGACGCTGCTGGGTGGGCTCGCAGCGGTGACAAAGGCAATCCGCGTCGGTGTGCTGGTGACGTCCAACACATTTCGCTACCCGCAGGTCCTGGCCAAGATGGCCGTCACGGTCGACCACATCTCGAACGGAAGGCTCGAGATCGGGCTCGGCGCGGGCTGGTATGAGCCTGAGCACACGATGTTCGGGATCGAGTTTCCGGAGACGAAGGAGCTGGTCTCGCGCTTCCGTGAGGCGGTCCAGGTCGTCGACCTGATGACGCGCGAGGACACGAGCTCCTTCGACGGCGTCTACTACAAGCTAAAGGACGCGCGTTCCCGTCCCGCGAGCGTCCAGAAGCCGCGGCCGCCGCTGGTGCTCGGCGCCTTCGGGCCGCGCATGTTGAAGATCGTCGCCCGGTACGGCGACACGTGGAACGCGTTCGGGACGCCCCAGGAGATGCGCGAGCGCAACCAGATGCTCGACGACTACTGCCGCGAGATCGGCCGCGATCCGGATACGCTCGACCGCTCGCTTTACTACTGGGTGCCGAAGGCCGACGAGGATCCGTGGGTCTCGAAGGATGCCTTCTACGGCGTGATCCAGCCTTACGTCGAGGCGGGGGTCAACCAGTTCATCTTCGACCAACCCCGCGACGATCAGATGGAGATGCTGGAATGGGCCGCGGCGGAGGCGTTGCCCAGGTTCGCCCGGGAGATGCCGCGCGCGCTGGAACCTGCGAGCGCCGCGAAGATCGACACCTCGGACTGGAAGCGGCCGCAGGACCACCTGTAGGCGACGCGCCGTCATTTCGAGAGGGCCAGGCGCGAGCGGGACAGCATGCGAGGCGCCAGCGAGCCCACCAGCGCCATCCCGGCCGCCCCCAACACCGGCGGCCAGAACGCCACCCTTATGCTGCCGGTCGCATCCACGAGCGCGCCAGCGGAAAGTGGCCCCACAAAGGCGAGCAGGTAACCGGCCGTGTACATCACCGCCGAGTACGTGGAGGCTTCGCTCTCGTCCGTGGCCATCAGCGGCGGCAGCGCGATCGACGCCACAAAGGCCGCACCTGAGCCCAGGCCGACCATGAACACGAGCGGCCATATGAGATCCGTGAGGCCGAGCAGCAATCCCAGCGAGCCGATGACCGCGAGAGTACCCGCTACGACGTAGAACGGCGTCGAGAGAGCGTACGGCCAACGCACGAACGAAAGCGCCAGCAGCGGCACGATGGGAAAGAAGTTGAGGAAGAGGAAGGTGGTCGCCAGGTAGTCGGCGCTGCGCCCTGGCAGCAGGAATGGGATCCACGTCGCGACGGTGTAGTAGACGAGGTTCTGGAACGTGAACAGCGCAGCCACCTGCCATACCCTCGGGTCGCGCAGGACGGTCCCCAGGTGCACTGGAGGGGCGGCCATCCGGTCACGCGGCGTGAATCGCACCCAGAGAAGCACGCCGATTGTGGCGACCCCCGCCCACACCAGAAACATCGCGCGCCACCCGATTGCGTGCGTGATGTAGGGCGACAGCGAGGCGCCGAGCACATTTCCCATCAGCAGGCCGTTGCCGTACAGGTTGCTCGCTCGTGTGATCGTCGTCGGGAACCAGCGTCGGATCAGGACTGCGAGTGGAGGCTGGGCGATCGCGATCGACAACGTGAGCAGCGAGCTGCCGGCGAAGACCCAGAAGATGCCGGGCGGGAGCGTCAGCGCGACTGTGAAGACGACCAGCCCGGCGCTGCAGAGGGCGACCAGGCGGCGCGCACCATACCTGGTCGCCAGCAGCGCGCCAGGGATGGATGCGACGCCCAGTGTGAAGACCGCGAGCGACGTGATCGATCCGGTGGCGGCGAAGCTGAGCCCAAGCTCGGAGCGGATCGCAGGCAGCGTCGGCGGAATCGCGAAGAGGATCACCCGCAAGTTGAACGCCGTCAACCAGACGAGGCCGAGCGAGATGGCGGTCCGGCGCAACGGACCACCATCCTAGCGTCAGATCTTCAAAGAGTCGGGTACGGGATTCTTCGCTCTTACCCACCGAAACACGTCGCTCGTTGCAAGCTGCCCGCCAGTCACGTAGAGCACGTTGCCAGACACCCAGCCGGCTTCGCCCGAGCACAGGTAGACGGCTGCCGCGGCGATGTCGTCGGGCACGCCGACCCGGTTGAGGGGATAGAACGACGCGCGGTCGGCGCGGTCTTCATCGGTCCGCAGCAGGTGCTCGGTGAGGCGTGTCTCGATCACCCCCGGGGCGATCGCGTTGACGCGGATGCCGTCCTTGCCGGCCTCGTAGGCCAGGACCTTCGTCAGGTTGACCAGCGCCGCCTTCGCCGAGCCGTAGATGCCTTCGGTCGGCGCCGGGAACACACCGTCGATGGAGACGATGTTCAGAATCGCGCCACCCTTGCCCTGCATGGCCATAAGGCGGCATGCGGCGACCGATGCGAAGAGTGGCGTGCGCACGTTGATCGCGTACATCGCGTCGAAAGCCTCGAGCGTCGCCTCGTCGAGTGGCCCGATCGACCCGGGTTGGTCGGTGATACCTCCGGCGTTGTTGACGAGGACGTCAAGCGATCCGAGCTCGCGGGCCGCCGCGTCCACCATCTTCACCGCGGCATCGGTGTCCGCGAGGTCGAGCGCGTGTACGAAAGACCTGCGCCCGACCGATCGGATCTCGTCCGCGACCTGCTCCAGCTCGGAGCGCCCGCGCGCCGCCACGGCGACATCCGCGCCCTGCCGTGCCAGCGCGATTGCGATCGCGCGACCGATGCCGCGTCCGCCTCCGGTGACCAGCGCCTTCTTGCCTTCAAAAGAGAACATGCACCCTCCCCTTTGCTTCGAGAATCCGCCTATCGTAGGGATCTCGCGGAGGTTCGAATGACAGAGCGAATCGGGACGGCGATCATCGGCGGCGGCATCGCCGGCTGCGCCGTCGCGCACTATCTGGCTGAAGAGGGAGAGACCAGCATTCTTGTCGTCGATGCCGACGAGCTTGGGAGCGGCTCGACGGGAGGCTCGTTCGGCGGAGTCCGGCAGCAGTTCAGCACGCCCCTCGAGATCGAGCTGTCGCGCCGGGGCCTGGATTTCTGGCGCAGCGCGGAGCGCGTCTTCGAGTCGCCGGTGACGTGGCACGCCAACGGATACCTGTTCCTGACCGGACAGCCCGAGATCATGACCAAGCTCGGCGAAGCCGCTGCGCTGCAGCGCAGCATGGGATTGAACGACGTCCACGTGCTGGACGCCGAGCAGATTCGCGAAACGGTTCCGTGGGTCGGCACGGACGGGGTGCTCGGAGGGACATACACGCCACACGACGGCAAGGTCACTCCGACCGAAGGGGTGGCGGCGCTGGTCAGGGCCGCGAGATCGCGCGGCGTCTCATTTCGCGAGCACTGGCCGGTGCGCGCCCTCGAGCGCGACGGCAGGACGTGGCGCATCGTCGGGCCGGACATCCTGGAGTCCGACCGGGTCGTCGTCTGCGCCGGCTACTGGACCACCGATCTCATGCGTCCGCTGGGCCTCGAGCTGACGATCCGTCCAATGCCGCTGTACGCGGCGATCACCGCACCGGCGCTGACAGGCCAGCGCGTTCCGCTGACGATCGACCTCGATTCCGGTCTGCTGATCGAGCGAGAAGCCGACGGCCTTCTGGTCGCGATCCTCCTCGAGGAAAACCCGCCGGCGTACGGGCATGCCCAGATGCTCGAAGACTTCGCCGACCTCGCGCGCGTGCGCGCGCCGTCACTCGCCGACCTTCGCATCGCCAGAAACGTGGTCGCCAACGTCGACCTGGGTGGCGACGGCCACCCCTACGTCGGGCTTGTTGAGGACGGCCTATGGATGATCGCCGGCTTTGGCGGCCACGGCGTCATGCACGCACCGCCGGTGGCGAAATTGCTCGCGCAGACGATCGCGGGCCGGCCAGACTCGACGCTGGACATCTCATCTCTCAGCCCGTGGCGATCGCCCGAGGCCGCCGCGGAATGGATGGTGGCCTCGAAGAAGGGCTGACGTGGTTCAGGCCTCCGTGATCTCGGCATCTCCGTTCTCGTAATAGACGCGCGTCACCTCGATCCTGAAGATTGCCCGTCGCTCGCCCGCAAACGACCATGGATACTTCTTTACTTTCAGGTAACGGCGGCTCAGCGCGTCCATGTGCTCGCGCCAGCCATCCTCTGACCACGTGACGACGCGACCGGTAATCGCGATGTAGCGATAAGGGTTCCGCGGGTCGACGATCGACAGCGCGACATCGGGCCGCGTCCGCATGTTGGCCGCCTTGACGCGGTCGACGCGCACATCGATGAGCACCGTGCCGCCGTCGTGGTCGATCCACACCGGCGTCACGTGAGGCGTGCCGTCCGCGCGACTTGTGGCCAGGTGGCCGAGCGCGTCGCCCTCGAGAAGATCCATGAACTCCGCCGGAATCCGCGAGGGCATCCCTCCGAAGGTTAGCGCGGACGCCTGTTCATACTTTGGCCATGCCACCCGTCGAGGCGCGCCCGCCGGTGCCCCCCGACAAGCTGCGGCTGGGCCTCATCCTTCCGACCTGGACCACCACCGACCTGAGTTGGGCCGAGGTCCTGGAAGTCGCGCAGACGGCCGCCGACGTGGGATTCGACGCGCTTTACGTCAGCGACCATCTGCTCATCCCAAGCAACAACGCCGAGCTGAAGCGTCGCGCGGGAGTCGACTTCCCCGACGACCCGGACGTGGAGCTCGAGGGATATCTCGAATGCTTCACGGTGCTCGCGGCGCTTGCGGTGGCCATCCCGCGGCTCCAGCTCGGGTCCTTCGTAGCGAGTGCCGGCTACCGCAACCCGGGCCTCCTCGCGAAGATGGCGGTCACGATCGATGACGTCAGTGGCGGGAGGCTCGTGCTGGGATTGGGCGCCGGCGACTCAGAGGGCGAGCACGTCACATTTGGTTTCCCGCGCGAGCAGCGCGTCGGACGTTTCGAGGAGACCCTGCAGATCACGAAGAGTCTGTTCAACGAGATATCGACTGACTTCGACGGCGCTCACCATCGCCTCCGCGGCGTGCGCCTGCTGCCTGGCGTGCGACGGCGAGGAGGGCCGCCGATCTTGATCGGCACGCTCAACCCTCGGACGCGAATGCGCCGCCTGGTGGCGCAGTACGCCGACATCTGGAACGGGTGGCTCGGCTATACGGACGCCAGGCCCGAGTCGGCTGCGATGCAGCTCGGGATCATCGACGACGCGTGTCGCGAGTACGGTCGAGATCCGAATACGCTCATCGCCACGACGGCCGTCAGGGGCGCGATGCCTGGTTCGGGTTACACGCCGCGGCCGGACGAGACACCGCTGTCGGGCCCTCCACCCGAGATGGCGGAAACGCTGCGCGGACACGCCCGGCTTGGGATCGCCGAGGTCCAGGTTGCTCTCACGATGGGTGGCCCCGAAGGAGTTCGGGCCTTTGCCCCGGTGATCGAGGAGCTACGCTCCGGACGCTGACACATGGGTGTTGCGAGCTGGTCTCCTCAATCGACGGGAAACTCGACCCCCTGCGCAAGAGGCAGCTCGCGGCCGTAGTTGATCGTGCACGTCTGCCGGCGCATGTAGCCTTTCCAGGCGTCGGAGCCCGCCTGACGTCCGCCTCCGGTTGCCTTCTCTCCGCCGAAGGCGCCACCGATCTCGGCCCCCGACGTGCCAACGTTGACGTTGGCGATGCCGCAGTCCGACCCGACAGCTGAGAGCCACCGTTCCGCGGACGCGAGGTCGGTCGTGAACAGCCCGCTGCTCAGACCCTGCGGAACGGAGTTGTTGGCCGCGATCGCCTCTTCGAGGGAATCGACCTCGAAGACATGCACGATCGGCGCAAAAACCTCTTCTTTGACGATGGGCATGTCGACCGTCGAGCGGACGATGGCCGGCTCGACGAAATACCCGCCGCGGTCCGGCAGCACGTTGCCCCCGTACAGAAGCTTTGCGCCCTGGCGCTGCATCTCGGCCAGGC
>VBDS01000064.1 GCA_005889085.1 Chloroflexota bacterium
GCGATGAGCCAGACCGCCGGTGGTGTGCACGACGCGCCGCACGGCGCGTTGACCGCGCGACTGCTCGGTCCGGTCATGGAGTACAACTACGCGGGCGAGCCGGAGCGGTTCGCGCGGATGGCGGCCGCGTTTGGCCTCGACACCACCCATGTCTCGATGTGGGAGGCCGCCGAGATGGCCGTCGAGTACGTCCACGTCCTGACCGTCGACGTCGAGATCCCCGGGCTGCAAGAGCTTGGCTTTAGCGAGACCGAGATCCCGATGCTGGCCGACAAGGCTTTCGCCGACCCGCAGACCATCGGCAACCCGCGCGACGTCGACGCCGCCGCGTACCGCGAGATCTATCAGCGAGCTTTCACCCTTGGAAGGAACGGAGACTGAAATGACGATCGACGTCGCCCGCTCAGTCAAGAAGATGTTCGTCGACGGGAAGTGGACGGAGTCGGAGAGCGGGCAGCTCTTCGACGCCGACAGCCCCGCGACCGGCGAGATCATCGCCCAGGTTCCAAAGGGCACGCGGGCGGACGCGCAGCGCGCGGTCGAGGCCGCGCACAATGCGCGCTCGGCGATGGCGAAGCTCAAGGGCTTCGAGCGGTCGAAGCGGCTGCACCGGGTCGCCGAGGCGATCGAGAAGAGGAGCGACGAGCTCGCGCGACTCCTGACGCTCGACCAGGGCAAGCCTCTCAAGGCTGAAGCCGTAGGCGAGGTGGCCGAGGCGGTGGAGTACTTCCGCATCGCCGCGGAGGACCTCAAGCGCCTCGAGGGCCGCGTCCTGCCGAGTGCCAGTCCCACCAAGCTCGTGTTTGCGCGGCACTACCCGCGCGGCGTGTACGGGATCATCACGCCCTGGAACTGGCCGCTAACCATGGCGGCCGAGCTGATCGCACCGGCCCTTGCGGCGGGTAACACCGTGGTCTGGACGCCGGCCTCGTCAACGAGCGTGATCTCGGTCGCCTTGATGGAGTGCATCGCGGAGGCGGACTTTCCGGCCGGCGTGGTCAACCTCGTCACCGGACCGGGCGCCGAGGTCGGCGACGAGGTGGCGGGTCACCCGCTCGTCGACGGCGTGGGCTTCGTCGGCTCGACCGAGACAGGCGCCTCGGTCGCGAAGCGAGCTGCGGGCAAGCACGTGATGCTCGAGCTTGGAGGCAACGGCCCTCAGGTCGTGTTCGCCGACGCGGACATCGGCCGCGCTGTCGAGGGGGCAATGGTCGGCTGCTACCTCTGCGCAGGCCAGAGCTGCACTGCCGGGGAGCGCATCCTCGTCGAGGAGCCGATCCGTGACGAGTTCGTGGCTCGCCTCGCCGACGCGGCGCGCGCTCTGCGGCTCGGCGACCCCTTCGCGGATGACACCACCCTGGGCCCGCTCAACAACGAGGGCGTCGCGGCCAAGATGGATCAGCACGTGGCCGACGCGCTCAAGCGCGGCGCGAAGCTAGTCCTCGGAGGGGAGCGGGCGAAGGGCTTCCCGACACGCCTGTACTACCACGCGACGATTCTCGACGGCGTCGAGCCCGACATGCGCGTGAGCCGCGAGGAGACCTTCGGCCCGATCGCGCCGATCATCAAGTTTCGCGACGAGAAGCAGGCGCTCGAGCTGGCCAACGACTCGCCGTACGGGCTGCTGGGAGCCGTCTACACGAGAGACCTCTCGCGAGCGCTCCGCTTCGCCGATGCGCTCGAGACAGGCTGGGTCAACGTCAACGAGTCGACCAACTACTGGGAGGCCCACCTTCCGTTCGGCGGCCGCGCGGGCAAGAAGAGCGGAATCGGGCGCGTCGGCGGGCGCTTCGCCCTGGAGCAGATGACGGACCTCAAGACGATCGTGATCGAGATCTCGCCCGAGTGACCGCCGGGCGCGGGCAGGGCGCAAATTGAATTCGAACGGTCGGCCGCTGGAAGACACGATCGAGGAGGCGGAGCGTGTCGCGGAGGCGGCCAGAGCAAAGAAGGTCGCGGTGAAACTGCTGGGCGGAGCCGGCATCCACCTGCACTCCCCAAGCTCGCATCATGCCCCACTAAGACGGAAATACGGCGACCTGGATTACGTGATCGCCCGCAAGGACCGGAAGGCGGCGCTGGCCTTTTTCCCATCCATCGGTTACGAGGCAAACGAGCGCTTCAATCTCATGCAGGGCGACCGCCGCCTCTACTTCTTTGACGGCAACAACGGCAAGCAGGTCGACGTCTTCATCGACGTGATCCGGATGTCGCATGTCATCGACCTGCGCAGTCGCCTCGCCCACACAGGACCCTGCGCAAGTCCATCAGACCTGCTGCTCAGCAAGCTGCAGATCTACGAGGTCAACCGCAAGGACCTCATCGACCTTACCGCCCTCCTCCTCGACCACCCGATCGCTGCCAAGGATGATGAAGCGATCGATGCAACATACGTCGCTCGGTTGGCGGCGGAGGACTGGGGCCTCTATCGCACGCTGCAGGTCAACCTCGAGAAGCTACGGCACACGGTCGCTGAGCTCGACGTCGACCGGGACCTCGTGAACTCGCGCCTCGACGAGCTGTGGACCGTGGTCGAGGCTCAGCCCAAGCCGTTGAAGTGGCGGATGCGCGCCCAGGTCGGGGACCGAATGCGCTGGTACGAGCTCCCCGAAGAAGTGCGCTCGCCCTACATCCCAGAGTGAGCGAGCCCCACCGACCCACACCTCCCCATGAATGGGGAGGAGGGCTTCCAGCTCACGCGCGCTGCGTCGTCATCGGTTGCGGGATCGTCGGCAACAGCCTCGCCTACCACCTCACCCGCCTCGGCTGGCGTGACATTGTGCTCCTGGACAAAGGCCCGCTGCCCAACCCCGGCGGCTCGACAGGCCACGCCTCCAACTTCATCTTCCTGGTCGATCACTCCAAGGAGATGACCGCCCTGACGGTGGACAGCGTGCGCCAGTACAGGGACATGGGTGTCTTCATCGAGTCGGGCGGCATCGAGGTCGCGCGGACCAGGGAACGGATGCAGGAGCTGACGCGGCGAACGGCATCGGGTAGGTCGTGGGGCATAGAGCCCATCTCGCTCGTCACGCCTGCCGAAGTCAAGGAGCTTGTGCCGTACATCGACGAGTCGGTGATCCTCGGCGGGTTCTACACGCCCGGCGTGGGTGTGGTCGACTCATTGCGCGCCGGCACGCTGATGCGCGAGAAGGGACAGGCCTCCGGCGCTCTCCACATCGCGCCCAAGACGGAGGTGATCGGCATCGACGTCGGGGCCGGACGTGTCAAGCGGGTCCGCACGACCGACGGCGACATCGAGGCCGAGATCGTGGTCATCACCGGTGGCGTTTGGAGCCCGCGACTGGCGCGGATGGCCGGCACGCGCATCCCCTTGACGCCGGCCGTGCACCAGATGATCGACATCGGCCCGGTGCCGCGTTTCCGCGGCGCGAAGTCCGACATCGAGCACCCCATCGTGCGCGATATGGACACCAACATGTACGAGCGCCAGGCGGGCGGCGACCTCGAGATCGGCTCCTACGCTCACCGCCCCATCCTTTACGACCCGGAGGACCTCCCGGCGGTCGAGCAGGCCGCGCTGTCACCGACCGAGTTCCCCTTTACACAGGGCGATTTCGAGGAGCAGATGCAGCACGCGCTCGAGCTGATGCCGGAGATCGTCGGCGACGAGTCGGTGGGCGTGAAGTACGCCATCAACGGCATCCTTTCCCTGACCCCGGATGGCATGCCGGTCCTCGGCGAGTCACCCGACGTCAAGGGCCTGTGGGCAGCCGCTGCGGTCTGGGTCAAAGAGGGACCCGGCACAGGAAAGGCTGTGGCCGAGTGGATGGTCCACGGTGAGTCGGAAATCGACCTTCACTCCTCGGACATCGCTCGATTCCACGAACACCAGAAGACGCGCGCGCACGTGCGCGCGCGAGCCGGCGAGGGATTCAACAAGACCTATGGCATCGTCCACCCCAGCGAGCAGTGGGCGTCTAACCGCAACGTCCGCCTGGCGCCGTTCCACGTGCGCGAACGGGAGCTTGGCGCGGTGTTCTTCGAGGCTGCCGGGTGGGAAAGGCCTCAGTGGTACGAGTCCAACGCCCCCCTGCTCGAGGAGTTCGGCGACCGCGTCACGCGGCGGACGGCAGAGTGGGACGCGCGCTGGTGGTCGCCGATCATCAACGCGGAGCACCTGGCGATGCGCGAACGCGCCGGCCTCTTCGACCTGTCGGCGTTCACGATCTTCGACATCCTTGGACCGGACGCGCTCGCTTCCGTCCAGTGCGTCGCGCTGCGGCAGATGGACGTGCCGGTCGGTCGGGTCGTGTACACGCCAGTGCTCAGCACGCACGGCGGTTTCAAGTCCGACCTGACCATCATGCGGCTGGGCGACGAGCACTTCCGGGTTGTCACCGGAGGCGCCTCCGGCATGGCCGACAAGAAGTGGTTTCGCGACCAGCTCCTGCCCAGCGCACAGCTCGCCGACATGACATCCGCCATGACGACGGTCGGACTGTGGGGCCCGCAAGCGCGTGAGGTCCTCGCAGGCGCGACCTCGGACGACGTCACAAACGAGGGCTTCAAGTTCGGTACGTGCCGAACGCTCGAGATCGGCACCCAGCGTGTGCTCGCGTCACGCATCTCCTACGTGGGCGACCTGGGCTGGGAGCTGTACGTGCCGATCGAGCAGGGGCTGAAGCTGTGGGACACCCTTTGGGAGGCTGGGCGGCCGCACGGCCTGGCCGCGTGCGGCATCGGCGTGTACGGCACGACAGGTCGGCTCGAGAAGTCCTACCGGGCGCACGGCAACGAGCTGGAGACCGAGTACAACGTGGTGGAGGCCGGCATGGCAGCGCCGCGCGTGAAGGAAGAGGCCTTCATCGGCAAGGCGGCGCACCTTCATCACCGCGAGGAGGACCCCGCCGCCATCCTCTGCACTCTCACGGTTGATGACCACCAGTCGAAGAGTGGCGAGAAGCGCTACATGCTCGGCCGTGAGCCCATCCTGACCCGCGCCGGCAAGCGGATCGTGGATCGCAAGGGCCGTGGGTCGTACGTGACAAGCGCGGGCGCCGGACCGTCGGCCGGCAAGCACATCCTGATGGCGTACCTCACGCTGGAGGAGGCGGTGGTGGGCAATCAGCTTCTCGTCGAGTACATGGACGAGCGCTATCCCGTGACCGTCGCGGTGGCCGGAGCGACGCCGCTCTTCGATCCCGAGAACGCACGCATTCGATCATGAGGGCGCTGCGCGCGGCGGCGTGAAGGTTCTCGTCTGCGTCAAACGAGTGCCGATCACTGGGGGACGCATCGTGCTTACGGACGATGCCCGCGCGATCAACACCCAACATTTGGGATTCACGATCAGCCCCCACGAGGAGTGCGGTGTGGAAGAAGCAGTCCGCCTCATCGAGGCGAACAAGGGCGAATCGGTCGTCCTCACGCTTGGGCCGCCCGAGGCGGTGGAGCAGCTGCGTGACGCGATGGCGCTCGGCATCGACCGCGCGATTCACCTGAAGACCGACGGGCAGGAGTGGGATGCGGAATCGACGGCGGCGGCGCTGATCGAAGCGATCCGAGCCGATGAAACCTCCAACGGCCCCTTCGACCTGATCTTCTTCGGCAATGAGTCGGCCGACTCGGCCGGCTTCCAGGTCGGAATTCGGGTCGCGTACGCGCTTGCGCGACCGTGCGTCGCCGGGCTCAAGAAGGTGACGCTCGAAGGCTCCTCGGTGCGCTGCGAGCAGGAGGTCGAGGGCGGCCGCGACGTTTACGTGGTTCCGCTGCCCGCGGTGCTCACAGTGAAGGAGGGCCTGAACCTGCCGCGGTATCCCTCCGTGCCAGGCAAGATGCGAGCGCGAAGCAAACCCATGGCGGAAAGCACGCCAACGCGCCCCGTACCGCGCCTGGAGCTGGTGAAGCTGGCGGTGCCCGCGGGCCAGGGGCGCCGCGCCGAATCGCTCGGCGCCGGCTCGGCGGCGGCACCCGCTGTGGTCGAGATGCTGCAGAAGGCCGGTGTCTTGTGACTGTCATCGTCTTGATGGACTCGAGCGATGCTTCCAAGCAGGCACTCGCCCTTGCACGCAAGTTCGGCGAACCACAGTCCGTCTCGATGGACGCGGTGCAGCCCTTCGCCCCTGATGCGCTGGCGGCGATCCTGGCCCAGGCCGCGGACGACATGAACGCATCGGCCGTGGTCGCCGCGGGCACCGAACGTGGCAACGAGGTCATGGCGCGGTTGGCAGCGCGCATGGGACTGCCGCTTGCGGCCAACTGCATCGACGCAGAGCCCGGCGATCCCACCACCGTGACGCGCCAGCGCTGGGGCGGGAGCCTGCTCGAAGAGGCTCGCCTGCACAGTCCGCGTCCGCTCATGACAGTGGCGCCTCACACTGTTGCCGCCGACTCCGGCCCGCCACCGGCCGAGGTCGAGGTCAAGCCGGTGGCGGAAACGGACCTTGTCGTGCGCGTCGTCGACCACGTGTCGCCGAGCAACGGCGGTGTCTCGCTTGCGGAGGCGAAGGTGATCGTGAGCGGCGGACGCGGTGTCGGATCGAAGGAAGGCTTCGCGATCATCGAGGAGCTGGCGGGACTGCTCGGCGCAGCGGTCGGCTGTTCACGCGCGGTGACGAGCGCAGGTTGGCGTCCGCATACCGACCAGGTCGGCCAGACGGGGACCAAGGTCGCGCCCGAGGTCTATATCGCCTGCGGCATTTCGGGGGCGACCCAGCACATGGCCGGCCTCAAAGGCGCCAAGCGCATTCTCGCGATCAACTCTGACCCTCAGGCGCCTCTGATGCTGAACGCCGACTACTCCGTGACCGGCGACCTGAAAGAGATCGTGCCCGCCATCTCAGCGGAGATACGAAAACGTCGCTGACCGCGCTGCTGCTGGCGCTTGGGATCTCGGCCACGCTCTTTGGTCGGCGCGCGCTGAAGCTTTTCCGGCTAATTCGATCGGGCAAGTCGGCGGCACGGTTCGACGACGTCGCGGCGCGCGTGAGTTCCGAAGCCACTGACGTCATCGGTCAGCGCAAGCTGCTGCAGCGCCTGCTTCCGGGCCTGATGCACGCTGCGATCTTCTGGGGCTTTCTCGTCCTCTTCCCCACCATCCTCATCGCGATGATCGGCGCGGTCGACGCACACGCCACCCTGCCGTGGCTTGGCGCGCAGGGCTGGTACGCGCTCCTGGTCGATGTCTTCGCTCTAATGGTCCTGGCCGGCGTGATCACGGCGTTTGTGATCCGCAAGGTGCAGCGTCCTGCCCGGTTCAAGGGCAGCCACCTCCGCGAGGCCGACCTCATTCTGGCTTTGATCGGCGGCATCGTGCTCTCGCTCTTGTTATGGCATGCATCCCAGATCGCGCTCGGGCTCAACGACTATCCCGCAGGATGGGCGCCAATCTCCAACGCGCTCTCTCACATCGTCGGACCGGTCGCACCGGTGCTCGAGCGCGTCGCCGTGTGGGCGCACGTTCTCATCATCCTTTCGTTCCTGGTCTACCTGCCGTACTCGAAGCACCTGCACATCCTGGTGGCCGCGATCAACGTCTATTTCGGCCGCACGCGGCAGCGAGGGCGATTGGAGCCGATCGACTTCGAGGTTCCCGAACAAGACGTGCGCTTCGGCACCGCGCGAGCCCCGGACATGACCTGGAAGCAGATGCTCGACACGGTTTCCTGCACCGAGTGCGGCCGCTGCCAGGACGTGTGCCCGGCCTACGCGACGGACAAGGCGCTGTCGCCGAAGCTGCTGATCATGGCGATGCGCGACAACCTCTTGAGCGGAGCCTCGACTCCCATCGTGCCCAGCGCGGTCACCGACGACATCGTTTGGGACTGCGTCACGTGCGGCGCATGCGTGCGTGAGTGTCCGGTGAACATAGAGCACATCGACCACATCATCGACCTGCGCCGAAACCTCGTCATGGTCGAATCACGATTTCCAGAAGAGGCGGGCGCGATGCTGCGCGACGTCGACCGCACTTCCAACCCATGGGGCAAGCCGCAGGCCGACCGCATGCAGTGGGCAGAAGGCCTTGGGGTTCGTGTGCTGCAGGCGGGCGAGGTCGCGCCCGAGGTACTTTTCTGGGTCGGCTGCGCGCCCGCGTTCGACGAGCGCGCGCGAAAAGCCGCGGTGTCGACCGCGAAGCTGATGCAGGAGGCGGGCGTCGACTTTGCGGTTTTGGGGCCGCGCGAAGCATGCACGGGCGACCCCGCCCGCCGGATGGGCGATGAGTACACGTTCCAGCGCCTCGCGGGCGAGAACGTCGCGACGCTGAACCGCGCGGGCGTGAAGAAGATCGTGACCACGTGCCCGCACTGCTTCAACTCGATCGGTAACGAGTACCCGGATTTCGGAGGGCGCTACGAAGTCGTCCACCACACCGAGTTCCTGGCGGAGCTGGTGCGCGACGGCCGGCTGACGCCGGCTCCGAGCGACCGCACGATCACGTATCACGACTCGTGCTATCTCGCGCGGCACAACGACATCCGGTCCGAGCCTCGCGAGCTGGTCGCGGCCGTCGGCAAGCCGGTCGAGATGCCGCGCAACCGCGAGCGCACCTTCTGCTGCGGCGCGGGTGGGGCGCGGATGTGGATGGAGGAGAGGCGCGGCCGGCCGATCAATCAGGAACGTGTGCGCGAGGCCGCGGCGACGGGCGCCGAGACGCTCGCAGTCGCGTGCCCGTTCTGCACGGTGATGCTCGATGACGGGGTTCGCGAGACGGGGGCGAAGCTCCAGGTCTTCGACCTGGCGACTCTGCTGCACGATGCGGTGGTGCGGGGGAGGGAAATGGGGACATAGGTCTGGCGGCCAATGAGCATTAGCTACAGCCGACGCGAGGTAGACGAGCTAGGAAAGGGGTGGCACACCACGTCTGGCGGCTGAAAAGGGCGCCTGATGAAGTAAATTTTGCTTCTGGCGCATTGACAAACAGAACTTTTGTTTGTATCATCTTTTCATGATCCTCGCGGAGCGTCTATGCACCGACGACCAGGTCGCTCGTGAGCTGATCGAGACCGAGCACCTGATCGGCCTTCTCCAGCTGAAGGCGAGCCGGCTGGCGGCAGAGCTCTCCGCGACCAGGCACTGGGACAGCGAGGGCTACAACAGCGCCGGCGACTGGATGCGCTTCAAGTGCCAGGTCACCAACACGGTCGCGTGGGACCGTATTCGCGTTGGCGAGGAGCTGCACCGGATGCCTGGGTCGGAGCAGGCCGTGTACGACGGCGAGATCGGCTACGCGCACCTGAAGGTGATCGCGAGGACTGCTGACGTCGTGGGCGCGGCATTCGATGAATCGATGCTCCTGCCCCTGGCCAAGGACACTTCTCCCGGAAAGTTCTATTACAAAAGCCTTCACTTCCGGCACGCGGTCGACGCTAATGCTTATCGCGACGAGCAGGCGGAGCT
>VBDS01000065.1 GCA_005889085.1 Chloroflexota bacterium
CCCGCTTGGCCGGAACGAGGCATTCCCCCCATGCTGCCCCGATTTCCGAAGCGCACGGTGGCTTAACTGATAGGATTAAGCTTACGCTTGTGAGGCGAAGCATCGCGTGGCCTGATGTTGTTGCTGCCCACAGCTGCAGCGGCTGCCGCCATCGGGTTGCGTTCGGCAGACCAATAACTAGTGCGCTCACGCGAGCCGAAACCTATGACTCAACTCGCCCGATACACGCTGCTCGACAAGATAGGCAGCAGTGTCCTCGGTGCAGTCTACAAGGCTCGAGACACGGTGACCGGCAGGCCGGTAGCCCTGAAGGTTCTGCAGCTCGGTCTGTTGGATGATGTCAGCAGCCGCGAAATGGACGCGCGGCTGCAACGGGAGTTCGAGGCGGCGGTGCGCCTGGTGCACCCCGGCATCGCGCGCGTCTACGAGATCAGGCGCGACGGCAGAACCGCGCTCATTGCTACGGAGCTGGTCGACGGTCCGAAGATCACGGCCTATGTGCGCAGCGCCGCAGGCAGCGATCTGTCCCTGGTGGTCACCGCTGCGACGCAGATCCTCGAGGCGCTGGAGTTCGCGCACAACCGGGGCGTGATTCATCGGGATCTCAAGCCCTCGAATATCCTGGTCAGCGAGGGAACACACATCAAGATCACCGATTTCGGCATGGCGGATCTCGCCGCGCGCAACCGCGAGGACACCGGCATGTTGGTCGGTGAGACGCAGTACATGGCTCCCGAGCAGTTCCTGAGCGGACCCACCGTCGACAGGCGCTGCGACATCCACGCGGTGGGCACGATTCTCTACGAGCTGTTGACGGGCACGTCACCCTTTGCCGGGGGGGAGAAGGTTTTTGCGGCCATGACCAAGGTGCTGGAATTCGTGCCGCCGCCGCCTTCGAAGGTGAAGGCGGGATTACCGGTGACATTCGACCGAGTGGTCGCCCGTGCGTTGGCAAAATCGCCTGCCGATCGCTTCCCGAGCGCCAGGCAATTCCGCGACGAACTGTGCGCGGCGTATTTGGCGCTCACGCGGCAGCAGCCATGCCCAACGCTGCCCCCGGTACATGCCGCGGCGAGCGCTACGTCAGCACCACCTGCTGCGCCGGCCAGCGCCCCGGCGGGAGCGCGCACCACGATTGTCCAGGCGCGGCCCAGTTCCTGGGCGAGCAGCGCCGCGAACGAGCACCCGCCGCCTCAGAGCGCCGCAAACAGCGCGCGGGTGTCTGCCGAGCCGGGCTCCTTCGAGTCGCCGCCGGAGCGCGACCGATTGTCGTACCGGACTGAATCGCCGGGCCCGGCACGGAAGGAGGACGGCGTTTCGCTCAAGGCTGCCGCGGCGCCGCGAGCCGACGCGCCACCACGGCCTGAGCTTGCCAGTAAGCCGGTTGAAGCGCTGCAGATCGCCGCCACCGCGGTAGATGCGGCGGCGTCCGTCAGCACGCTCGCCGACCGCACCCAATACTTCCGGCATACGGCCGCCGAGACCGCGCCTCCGGAGCCCGTTGAGCCGATCCTCCCGAGCGTGGGACCCGCTCCTGTGGTGGCATCCATCGAGTCGCCGGTGATGGCACCGCCCTCCGCGCGCGAGAACCTGCCGGTTCAGCCCCCGCCGGTTCAGCCAGAGGAAGTCGCGGCCGAGTGCGCACGGGCGCCGCCGATTCGCCCGCAGTCGCCTCCTCCCTTATCGGCTCCGCCGGGTCCGATCCCGGCTGAGCCCGTGGCCGTCCAGGTCCAAGCGTACACGCCGCCCCCCGCCGCCACACCGGATCCGGCTCCGCCCCGCTCCGCCTCGCTGAACGTCAAGCGACCTGTGCCGCTCACCGATGCCTCGATCGCGCACGGGCGCCGGGTACTGGCGCGCTTCGTCGGTCCGATTGCGATTGTTCTCAGTAAGCGGGCGGCACAGGACGCGCGCGATGAGCGCGGATACTTCGAGCTCCTGGCAGCGCACCTGGATGACCCCGAGGAGCGCAGTCAGTTCTACCGCGCACTGCGTCAGCGTCCCTTATAAGTGATCGGCAGGTTCCCCGACACCCTGACCGCGCGAAAGAATGCCGGGGCTGTGCCCGGAGGCGCGCAGACCCGTCACGGACTTCTCCAGTTCGGCTCGCAGCGCCTCGTCGTCGGTGCTCGCAGCGAGTGCCTCGAGTCGGCGCAGCAGCGGCTCGATGTCCGGCTCCGTGCCGGTGGCGGCCGTCTCACTGCGGCGTGACTGGAGCTGCTCGAGGAGCAATCGTGCAGTTCGGTGCGTGGCGGCGAGCCGCAGCGCCGACTCCTGCGCGGCAATACGCTCATGGCGCCCGACAAGCGCCACGCTGGTGGCGACCGCCATGACTGCCGCGGCCGATACCGCGGTAGCCAGGCGGTGGCGGTGGACAAGCTTCTTCATCCGATCGCCAACCGCGTGACTGCGCGCAAGAACCGGCCGGTGATCAAGGTGGCGCCTCAGATCGGCCGCCAGTAGGTCGACTGAGGAGAAGCGCTGCGCCGGATCCTTCTGAAGCGCCCGCATGACTACGCTGTCCAGGTCACCGCTCAGTTGCGTCCGCCAGTGGCGTTCACTGGTGCCGCAGTGCACACGGGCGTGCGTGGCGCTCGGAAGCGCTGGCGATTGCTCGCAGATTTCGCGTGCCACGACGCTGACCGCACTGTCGGCCGAGCGGTAGGGACTGCCACCGGTCAGGAGGTGGTAGAGGAGGACCCCGAGGGAATAGACGTCACTCGCGGTCGTAATCGGCTCGCCGCGGATCTGCTCGGGACTCGCGAAGCCCACCGTCAGCGCGCGCAGCAGCGTGACCGTCGGCTGGTTGGCACCCGCGGGAGCGAGGGAATCCAGGGCCTTGGCGACGCCGAAGTCGAGCAGTTTGACCGACTGATCCCGGGTGATGAGTATGTTGCTCGGCTTCAAATCGCGGTGCACCACGAGGTGGCGGTGCGCGTAGCTCACCGCCTCACACACCGACAGGAACAACCGCAGCCTCGCAGCGATCGGCAACTCTTGCTCGGCGCAATATTGATCGATGGGCACCCCGTCGATGAGTTCCATCACGAGATAGGGCACGTTGTCTGCGGTCGTGCCGCCATCGAGCAGCCGAGCGATGGCAGGATGCACCAGCTTCGCCAGGATCTGACGCTCGGCGAGAAAGCGCCGCAGCACCGACTGCGATTCGTACCCCGCCCGCACCAGCTTGATCGCCACCTCGGAGTGATACTGCCCGTCGGCGCGGCGCGCGCGAAATACCTGACCCATGCCACCGCGGCCGAGCTCCTCGATCAGCACGTACGCGCCGACGCGCCGGCCGATCCACTGCTCGGTGAGTTCCCGTTCGACGAGCCCGGCCGCCTCGGTGACCGCCGCGTCTTCGAGAAAGCCTCCTGCACTCTGGTGAGAGGCGATGAGCGATTCCACCTCGCCCTGCAGTGGCGCATCGCCGGCACAGGCGCGTCTCAGGTAGGCCGCCCGCTCGGCCTCCGCCATTTCGGTCGCCGCGGTGAAAATCTCCTTGACCCGCTCCCAGTCGGGCGCGGTCATGACGGGGTCATCGACATGAGCTCGCGCCGCAGCCACGCGCGGGCCAGCGCCCACTCGCGCTTCACCGTCGCCGCTGACACGCCGACCACTTCGGCGGTCTCCTCGATCGACAGCCCGCCGAAGAAGCGCAGCTCGACGATGCGGCTCTGCTTGGGATCGAGCCTTTCCAGCCGCACCAGCGCCGCATCGATCGCAGTCAGATCAACGGTGGGATCGGCAGCGAAGGCGAGCGCTTCCGCTTGCGGGCCGTCCTCATTCGACGTCAGAACCACGCTGGTCTGATTGAGGCTCACCGGGGTGGCCCCCGCGCCGCGCTTGGCGCGCAGTCGGGCGCGCGCGTGATCAATCAGGATGCGGCGCATCAGCTGCGAGGCGAGCCCGACGAACTGCGCGCGGCTCTGCCAGGTCACGGCCCGCTGATTGATCAGGCGCATGTAGGCTTCGTTCACCAGCGCGGTGGGCTGCAGGGTGTGGTTGGAGCGCTCGCTGCGTAGCTGGCGCTCCGCCAGGCGCCGCAGCTGACCGTAAACTAGCGGGATCAGCTCGTTGAGAGCGTCCTGGTCGCCGGAGGCCCAGTTCACCAGGAGTTCAGTGACCCGCCCTTCAGGTGCTTCTCTCATGTTGTCGCGCACCCGCCCCGCCCTAGCGACCCGCATTGTGACCTGCGAGCGAAGTATGCCACTGGGCCACAGGGCAAGCGGGGGGCTTTGGTGCCATGACCTCACCTCGCGACGTCGCCGCATGCGGGGAAACACGTAGCCCTGTTGCGCTGCCGCATTCTCCGTCCACCGCCCATCATTGCGTACCACGTGGACAGCAGCCGCAAGCGGGTCAAACACCCCCCGCTTCAACTGGTCTCCGGGCGATATTTGATTTAGTGTGCCATGTGGCGGGGTTGGATCCAGAAGCTGCCGTGACGCATGAGCGTCTCCCAGAGCAGCCGGTGGGGTGATCCAAAGAACACAAAGCCCGAAGCGTCGGCATTAGATCCTTAAAGAAGCCGGCGAGGGGTCTAAAAGATGAGGGGGGACATCGGTGTTTGAAGGTCTCTTGCGACCGCTGTCGGAGTCGGCTCCCTGCGGGCTGAGCCTTGAGGACACACCGACGCTCGCAGCCTTTGATGCCTACAAACTCTTTGGGCAGCAATCGGCGATTGGCACCCGGCGTCCCGGCCAGAAAGAAGACGAGCCGCCCACACCACCTGCCTGGGACGAGATGCTCGACAAGTCGCTCGCTGCGTTGCAAACAACAAAGGACTTGCGTGTGCTCGCGTATTTTGCGGCAGCGCACCTTTGGACCGGCGGGGTTGTCCCGTTCTGTGAGAGCTTGCGGGTGGCGGCGACCTGGCTTGAGACTTGGTTTGATGCGGTCTATCCGCGCGCGGACGAGGACATCTTCTTTCGCACCAACGCGCTCAACAACTTCAACGACCGCCTGGCGATCGTCGACGCGCTGCGGCGCGCAGCGTTGGTGACCATGCGGCCGACCGGCCCGATCTCCCTGCGCCACATCGAACTGGCGAGCGGCATCATCCCGATCACCAAGGGGGAGGCGGCGCCTCCGAAGGACGGTGAGATCAATGCCGCTTTCGCAGCTGCACCACTCGCTGATCTGCGTGCGCAGCTCGCTGCCGCCCAAGTTGCGCTGGATTCGCTGGCCAAGATCGACGCGACGATGGCGGCCGCGGGCGGGGTGGAGGCAACCCCGAACTTCGACGGCCGCACGGATAAAGAAAAACTCGTCAGTCTGCGCCATCAGCTGAAACGCATTCACGAGGTCGTGCGCACGCAGATTGCTGCACGGCCCGACGCGGCGCCCGCGGGGGCCGACGGCACGGGCGCAGCGGAGGGCGGTGCCGCGCCCGGCACGGTCGGAGTAATCCGCACGCGCCAGGACGCGATTCGTGCCCTCGACGCCGTGACGACGTTCTTCGAGAACACCGAACCATCGAGCCCGGTGCCGCTGTTCATCGAGCGTGCGAAGCGGCTGATCGCCAAGAATTTTCTCGATGTGCTGCAGGACATCGTGCCGGATGCGCTCACTGCAGCGAAGGCCGCCGGGGGGATCCGTGACAAGAAGTAGCCGATTGCGCGTGGGCGGCCGCATACGCCGCTCGCGCCTCAACGACCGGGAGGTGTGACGTGGGCAAAGAAAGCAGTCAGAAATTTATCGCGCGAAACCGCGCGCCGCGCGTGCAGATCGAATACGACCTGGAGACCTACGGGTCACAGAAGAAGGTCCAGCTGCCCTTCGTCATGGGCGTACTGTCGGATCTGTCCGGCAAGCCGGCTGAGCCTTTGCCACCGGTCGCGGACCGCAAGTTTCTCGAGATCGACGTCGACAATTTCGACAGTCGTCTGAAGGCGATGAAGCCACGCGTGGCGTTTCAAGTACCCAACACTCTGACGGGCGAAGGCAACGTGAGCGTTGAGCTCACTTTCGAGAGCCTCGATGACTTCTCGCCGACCGCAGTCGCCCGCAAGGTTGACGCGCTCAACAGGCTGCTAGAGGCGCGTCAGCAACTGTCGAACCTGATCACCTACATGGACGGCAAGAGCGGCGCGGAGGATCTGGTCGGCAAGCTCCTCAAGGACCCAGCCCTGATGCAGACGCTATCGGCGAGCAAAAAACCCGAAGGCGAAGCCACTTCATAAATCATGCGCCACCCAGCGGAGTACTAAGCCATGGCCGAGCCTATTACCAAACAAGTCGCTGAGCCGTCGGCGGCAGTTGCCGAAGGCGGTGACCTCGACGCGTTGCTGCAAAAGGAATTCCGCCCCAAGACGGACGAAGCGAAGGAGGCGGTCGAAAAGGCCGTTCGCACGCTTGCCGAGCAGGCGCTGGCGCAGACGCAGCTGATCAGCGCGGATGTCGTGCAGTCGATCACGGCGATGATCGCGGCACTCGACAGGAAGCTCAGCGAGCAGATCAACGTGATCCTGCATCACCCGGACTTCCAGAAGCTCGAAGGTGCGTGGCGCGGCCTGCATTACCTCGTGAACAACACCGAAACCGACGAAATGCTGAAGATTCGTGTGCTCAATATCAGTAAGACCGAGCTCGGCAAAACGCTGAAGCGCTACAAGGGTACCGCCTGGGATCAGAGCCCGATCTTCAAGCGGGTCTACGAGCAGGAATACGGGCAGTTCGGGGGCGAGCCGTTCGGCTGCATGGTCGGGGACTACTACTTTGATCACACTCCGCCCGATGTCGAGCTGCTGGGCGAGATGGGCAAGGTCTCGGCAGCCGCGCACAGTCCGTTCATCGCCGGCGCCGGCCCGACAGTGATGCAGATGGGCACCTGGCAGGAGCTCGCCGACCCGCGCGACCTGACCAAGATCTTCACCACGCCGGAATACGCCGCCTGGCGCTCGCTGCGCGAGTCGGATGACTCGCGCTACATCGGCCTCGCAATGCCGCGCTTCCTGTCGCGCCTGCCCTACGGCGCCAAGAGCAGCCCGGTGCCGGAGTTTGACTTTGAGGAAGACACGGCCGGCGCCGACCACAGCAAGTTCACCTGGGCCAACTCGGCCTACACGATGGCGACCAACATCACCCGCGCGTTCAAGCTCTACGGCTGGTGCTCGCGCATTCGCGGCATCGAATCGGGGGGCTCGGTCGAGGGGCTGCCGGTGCACACCTTCCCGACCGACGATGGTGGCGTCGACATGAAGTGCCCGACCGAGATCGCGATCAGCGACCGCCGCGAGGCCGAGCTGGCGAAGAACGGCTTCATGCCGCTGATCCACAAGAAGAATTCGGACTTTGCAGCGTTCATCGGCGCGCAGTCGCTGCAAAAGCCGGCCGAGTTTGACAACCCGGATGCCACTGCCAACGCCAACCTGAGCGCCCGCCTGCCGTACCTGTTCGCGGCGTGCCGCTTTGCGCACTACCTCAAGTGCATCGTCCGCGACAAGATTGGCTCGTTCAAAGAGCGTGACGAGATGCAGCGCTGGCTGAACGCCTGGATCATGAACTATGTCGACGGCGATCCAGTGAATTCGTCCGAGACGACCAAGGCGAAGCGGCCGTTATCGGCGGCGATGGTGACGGTGGCGGAGGTGGAGGGCAATCCGGGCTACTACACCTCGAACTTCTTCCTGCGGCCACATTACCAGCTGGAAGGCCTGACGGTGTCGCTGCGCTTGGTTTCCAAGCTTCCCAAAGAGTAATTGGCGCGGTGGGAGGGGGGGAACGCGATCGATAAAAAAGAGAATCCGGCGTTTGAGCCGAAACACAACGGTTTGTCGCGTCACTAACTGTAAGAGATGAGACTCGGCATCGTCGGCCGGCCGCTCGGTCGCCGGACAGATGCCTCAACCCAAAAACGAGGAGACTATCGTGGCTGCTGCAGATATTTTTCTGACCATCAAGGGCCCTGACATTCAGGGCGAGTCCCTGGATAAGGTTCACACCAACATGATCGAGTGCCTGTCCTTCAACTGGGGCCAGGCGAACCTCGGTACTGCCGGGACCGGCGGTGGCGCCGGCGCGGGTGCGGTCGTCAAGCAGGACCTGACCATAACGAAGTACGTCGACAAAGCCTCCAACGTGCTGGCCCAAGGCTGCGCGGCGGGTGTGCACTACACCTCGGCGAGCCTGTACGTTCGCAAGTCTGGCGGTGACCCCCTGGACTACCTGCAGTTTGATCTCGGGGGCGTGGTATTCGTGTCGGGCTACCAGCTCGGCGGCGTCGGTGGGGACGGCGTCGTTCCGACAGAGACCGTTACTCTCAACTTCACGACTCTGATGATGACCTACAACCAACAGGCCGCCACCGGCGCCGGCGCGGGCGCCGCGCCGCTCGGCTACCACTACGGAGAATCGACAAAGTTGTAGGGTTAACGAGCGCGCTCACCTGCCCGCGCGCGCAAGCCGCGGGCAGGAGTTCTCGCCCGAGGCGGTCGGGTCTCGAAAGTCCGTGTGCGCACGCCATCGCCGGGAGCGCTGCGTGTCCTGAGGGCGCGCCCGTCGGTCGCGGATGCCGCACCCGGAGCCGGTGTCCAGAGGTAGATCATGGCAATCGCGGCAATGTATCTGAGGATCAAGGGCATCACGGGCGAATCGCTCGCGGGCAATCACGCCGGCGAGATCGACCTGATCTCCTGGGGCTGGGGCATGACGGCGGGTTCGCCGCTGAGCGACGGCTCGTCGGGATCGGCCGCCTCGATGCGCACCATCAACGTCGTCAAGCAGGTCGACCGCGCCACGCCGGCGCTGTTTCAGTACCTCGACACGCACAAGGTCGTCAGCGACGCCACGCTGACGGTCAGCAAGTCGAGCGGCGGCACGCCGCTGGAGTACGTCGTCATTGACATGACCCGGGTGCGCATCATGGAGGTCCACCTGAGCACCGCGGGCGCCGAGCTCACCGAGTGTGTGACGCTCAGCTGCGAGACGCTGACCTTCAACTACACACCGCAGGCCTCCGGCGGCGATCAGGCCAGCGCCGGGATTTCGTTCACTGCCATCCATCCGGCCAGCGGCCCGTGAGGGCTCGCCGGCGAGGAGTTGTGCCATGACTGACGACCGGGCTCGAGAACTGCTGCGCGCTGGTGATCTGACGGCGTCGCTCGCCGTGCTGCAGGACCAGGTGCGGGGCGATCCGTCGAATGCCGAAAAGCGCGTGTTCCTGTTTCAGCTGCTGTCGGTGCTCGGACAGTGGGAGCGGGCCGCAACCCAGCTCGAGGTTGCCGCCGAGCTGGACGCCAAGACCCTGGCGATGGCGCAGATGTACCGCGAGNGATGTGTTCGCCGGGCGCAAGTCGCCGCTCATCTTCGGCGAGCCCGAGGAGTGGCTGGCACTGCTGATCGAGGCCCTGCTGGTGCAGGGCAGCGAGCGCGGCGGCCAGGCGGATGCGCTGCGGGCTCGTGCGCTCGAGCTCGCCCCGGCGAGCAGCGGCGCCATCAACGGCGAGCGCTTCGAGTGGATCGCGGACGCGGACTCGCGTCTCGGCCCGGTGTGCGAGGCCGTCATCAACGGCCGCTACTACTGGGTGCCGTTCGCGCGGCTGGCGCGCCTCGACATCGAGGAGCCGACCGACCTGCGCGATGTCGCCTGGACGCCGGTGCATTTCCAGTTCACCAATGGCGGCGAGTCGGTCGGTATCATCCCCAGCCGCTATCCGGGGTCGGAGGTGGCGGAGGACCCGACGCTATGCCTCGCCCGCCAAACGGCCTGGCTGCAGGTGCGGCCGGACGTCTACGAAGGCCTAGGGCAGCGCGTGCTCGCCACCGACGCGGGCGAGTACCCGCTGTTCGAAGCGCGTTCGATCGTGTTCGACGAGGCCCCGGCCGCGCGCGGGGCCACCGATGGGTGAGCTGCTGCTCCAGGATCGGCTGCAGCCCGCGCTCCTCGACCGGCTCACGGACGATGAGCCGCTCAAGACCCACGAGCCGCGCGAGCAGCGGGTGGTGTCGAAGTCGCGCTTGCGCCAGGCGGTGCTGCGCGATCTGGCGTGGCTTCTCAACGCCAATCGCCTGGAGCGCGCCGGCGAGTTCCGCTCCGCCCCGCTGGCACGCAGCTCAGTAATCAACTTCGGGTTGCCAGCGTTCTCAGGCCGGGCGGCCTCCGCCCTTGAGCCCGCCGACCTCGAGCGGGCCATTGCCGCTGCGGTGCGGGATTTCGAGCCGCGCATCCTGCCGAGCACCCTCGAGGTCAAGGCGATTATCAGCGACGACCAGCACGAGCGACACAACATCATCGGCGCCGAGATTCACGGCCTGCTGTGGTCGCAGCCGGTGCCGCTGGAGATGCTGGTGCGCACGGAGATCGACCTCGAGACCGGCGAGGTCGGCATTGCGGACGTCGGCGTGGCACGGGTGGCCTGAGTTATGGATCCGCGGCTCCTGCACTACTACAACCAGGAGCTGCAGTATCTGCGCGAGCTGGGCGGCGAATTCGCGGAGGAATTCCCCAAGGTTGCGGCGCGCCTCGGCATGTCAGGCATCGAGGTCGCCGACCCCTACGTCGAGCGGCTGCTCGAAGGGGTGGGCTTCCTCGCGGCGCGCGTGCAGCTGAAGCTCGATGCCGAGCTGCCGCGCTTCACGCACTCGCTGATCGAGATCGTCTACCCGCACTACCTGGCGCCGACCCCCTCGATGCTGGTGGCGCAGATGCAGCCGGAGCTGAGCGACTCGAATCTGGCCACCGGCGTCATCGTGCCGCGTGGTACCTCGCTCCAGGGGCTGCTCGGCAAGGACGACCTCACCGCGTGCGAATTTTGCACCGCCCAGGACGTCACGCTCTGGCCGCTCGAGCTGGTGTCCGCGACCTACTTCTCTTACGCGCCCGATCTGCCGCTGAGCTCCCTGGCCTTTGGCTCGCGGGTCAAGGGGGGCGTGCGGCTGCGGCTTCGTGTCACGGCGGGACTGAAATTCAGCGAACTGACGCTCGATCGGCTGTGCGTCTATCTGGGCGGCCGCGAAGACGTCGCGAACTCGCTCTATGAGCTCATCTTCGGTGCCGCGCTCGGTGCCCTGGTGCTGCCACCGGAGCGGCCGCCGGAGTGGCACGAGGGGCTGCCGGCGAGCGCCATCGGCCGGGTCGGCTTTGCCGACGAGGAAGCGCTGCTGCCGGTGACGCACCGCTCCTTCCAGGGCTACCGGCTGCTGCGCGAGTACCTGGCATTCCCACAGCGTTTCCGCTTCTTCGAGCTCAACGGTCTGCAGCGTGCGCTGCGCCGCGCGACGGGCGACGAGATTGACGTGGTGCTGCTGTTCGGGCGCGGCGAACCGACGCTCGAGGCTCTGGTGGACGCGGGGAATTTCGCGCTGTTCGCGACACCGGCGATCAACCTGTTCCCGAAACGCCTCGACCGGATTGCCATCAGCGACAGCACGTTCGAGTACCACGTGGTTCCCGATCGTACGCGTCCCCTGGATTTCGAGGTGTACGCGCTCACCGAGGTACTCGGACACGGTACCGACAGTGACAGCCAGCGGCTGTTCCGGCCCTTCTACGCCGCCTACGGCGAGGATCCCGACCGCCACAGCGCCTTTCACACGGTACGGCGCGAGCTGCGACTCGTGACCGCGGCGCAGCGGCGGCGCGGCTGGCGCTCGAGCTACATCGGCACCGAGGTGTTCATCTCGTTGGTGGACAGCGAGCAGGCGCCCTTCGGGGGCGATCTGCGGCAGCTGTCGGTGCAGGCGCTTTGCACCAACCGCGATCTGGTGCTGCAGATGCCGATGGGGCTCGGCAGCACGGACTTCACGCTCGATATCGCCGCGCCGGTCACCTGCATCCGCGTCTTGGGCAAACCGAGCCCGCCCCACGCCCCGGTGGCGGATGGCGCGCAATCATGGCGCGCGGTCAGCCACCTGTCGCTCAACTACCTGTCCATGATGGACGTGAACCCGGCTACCGGCGCCGCCGCGCTGCGCGACATCCTCGAGCTGTACGCGCCCAGCAGCGACGTCGGCGCCAAGCGGCAGATCGAAGCGCTGCGCTCGGTGCGCGTGCAGCCGATCGTGCGCCGCCTGCCGGGTGCCGGCGTGCTCAGCTTCGGCCGCGGCATCGAGCTCGTGATCGAGGTGGACGAGCTCGCCTACGAGGGCGCGAGCGCATTCCTGTTTGGCGCGGTGCTGCAGCAGTTCCTGGCACGGTACGTGTCGATCAACTCCTTCGTCGAAGTCGTGCTGCGGTCGGTGAGCCGCGGCGAAATCAACCGATGGGTGCCGGCGTGGGGCAAGAGGCCGATACTGTAGGTTTTCTCTCCGCGCTGGAGCGCGAGCCGTACCGCTACGACTTCTACCAGGTGATGCGGCGGTTTGAGTGCGCCAATCGCGATCTGCCGCGCTGGGGCATGGCGCTGCGGCCGCGGGATGAACCGGTGCGGCTGGGGCAGGACCCCGAGCTCACCTTCGCACCGGCCCCGCTCTCGAGCTTCACGCCGGGCGGGAGCAATGCGCGCGCGCGCCTGGCGGTGCGCCTGTTCGGACTCCTCGGGCCGAACGGGCCGCTGCCTTTGCATCTGACCGAGTATGCGCGCGAGCGGCTGATGCACGCCGGCGATCGCACCTTCGCGCGCTTCCTCGAGATGCTCTCGCACCGCTTCGTTGCCCTCTTCTACCGGGCCTGGGCGCAGAGCCAGCCGACCGTGATGGCGGACCGCCCCGTCGAGGATCGCTTCCGCGCCTTTGTCGGCGCGTTCATCGGCATCATGCCGCCAGCCTTTCGCGAGCGCGACACGGTGCCCGACGCCGCCAAGCTGGCCGCGGCCGGCATCCTCGCGCCGCAGGTTCGCAGCGCCGACGGCTTGCGCGCGCTGCTGGCCGAGTATTTCCGGGTACCGGTGCAGCTGCGCGAGTTCATCGGCCACTGGCTGCCGCTCGCCCGCTCCGATCAAAGCGCGCTCGCTGCCGCCTACGCCCGCCTGGGCCAGGGCGCGGTGCTCGGCCGCAAGGTCTACGACCGGCAGTGCCGATTCCGCCTTGAGCTCGGGCCGCTATCGCGGGTCCTGTACGAGAGCTTTCTACCGTCCGGGAAGCTGTTCCGTCCGCTCATCGACTGGGTGCGCAACTACGTCGGCTTCGAATACGCCTGGGACGTACGGCTCTCACTCGCCGCCGACGAGGTGCCGGTGGTCATGCTGGGCGGGGCCGGCCAGCTCGGGTGGACGACGTGGCTGGGGCTGCGGCCGCTCGGCAAGCCGGCCGAGGACCTGGTGCTCAACGCCGAGGCGGCGTTGGCGCGCGTGGGGGAACTGACATGACCGAGATCAGCCGCAAAGCGGCTTTCGGCAAGCTCAACAGCCTGGCGTACAAGGCGGTCGAAGGCGCTACGGTTTTTTGCAAGCTGCGCGGTAATCCGTACGTCGAGCTGGTGCACTGGATCGCGCAGATCCTGCAGACGCCGGACTCGGACCTCCAGCGCCTCGTGAAACACTTCGAGCTCGAGAGCTCGCGTCTCGCCAAGGACATCACCGACGCGCTCGACCGGCTGCCGCGCGGCGCCTCATCGATCAGCGACCTCTCAAGCCAGCTCGATGATGCCGTGCAGCGCGGCTGGGTGTACGCAACGCTGATGTTCGGCGACACCAGCATCCGCACCGGGCACCTGCTGGTCGGCATGCTGAAGACACCCTCACTGCGCAATGCGCTGATGGCGATCTCGCGGCAGTTCGAGAAGATCAACCTGGACACGCTCACTGCGGAATTTGCCAGGCTCCTGGCCGATTCGCCCGAGGCGAGACTCGCGGCGAGCAGCGCCGGCGCGGCCCCCGGTGAGGCGAGCGATGCCATCGCGCCCGCGGTGCTCGGCAAGCAGGAGGCGCTCAAGCGCTACGCCACCGATCTGACCGAGCGCGCCCGCAAGGGTCAGATCGACCCGATCAGCGGCCGCGACGAGGAGATCCGCCAGATCGTCGACATCCTGATGCGCCGCCGGCAGAACAATCCGATCCTGACCGGCGAGGCGGGCGTCGGCAAAACGGCGGTGGTCGAAGGGTTCGCGCTGCGGCTGGCGCGCGGCGACATCCCGCCGGCGCTCAAGGACGTCTCACTCATGACGCTCGACATCGGCCTGCTGCAGGCCGGTGCCAGCATGAAGGGTGAGTTCGAGAACCGCCTGCGCCAGGTCATCGACGAGGTGCAGGCCTCGCCCAAGCCGATCATCTTGTTCATCGACGAGGCGCACACGCTGATCGGCGCCGGCGGGCCCGCGGGCACCGGCGATGCGGCGAACCTCCTGAAGCCCGCGCTCGCGCGCGGCACGCTGCGCACCATCGCGGCGACCACCTGGGCCGAATACAAGAAGCATATCGAGAAGGACCCGGCGCTGACCCGGCGCTTCCAGGTGGTGCAGGTCGCCGAGCCCAGCGAGGAGAAGGCGATTCTGATGGTCGATCAGGCGCTGGAAGCCGCGGTGCGCTTGTCGCACCGCTACATCCCGGCGCGCCAGCTACCCGACAAAGCGATCAGCCTACTCGACACCGCCTGCGCGCGGGTCGCCATCAGCCAGCACGCCGTGCCGGCGCAGCTCGAGGACTGCCGCCGGCGCATCGAGGCTCTCCAGACCGAGCTCGAGATCATCTCCCGCGAGGAAGCGATCGGCATCGACGCCCAGACGCGCCGCGCCACCGCCGAGGAGCAGCTCACCGCCAACCTCACCCAGCAGCAGGAGCTCGATGCTCGCTGGCAGGTCGAGCGCGGCGTGGTCGAGAAGATCCTCGCGCTGCGCGCCAAGCTCCGCCAGCGCGCGCAGGCCGTGGAAGGCACTGGTAGCACGCTAGAGCGCGCCGCCGCTCCGGCAGCCGCGGCGACCGCCGGTCAAACGCCTGAGCCCCTCACGTCCGAGCAGCGCCAGGCGCACCTGGCGGAACTGCGGCAGGAGCAGGCGCGGTTGCACGAGCTGCAAGGCGATGCGCCGCTCATCCTGCCGAGTGTCGATGAGCAGGCGGTCGCATCGGTCGTCGAGGACTGGACCGGCGTGCCGGTGGGTCGCATGGTCAAGAACGA
>VBDS01000260.1 GCA_005889085.1 Chloroflexota bacterium
CGAGCCACACCACAACGAGCAGCGCGATGCTGATCACCGATGCGTACAGGTATGTCCGTCCTGGGCGCTTAAGCTCGCCACCCACGTAGTAGGCGTACAGCACACCGTTGTAGTTGAGGACCATGAACGGCACGGCGGTCAGCGACGCGCCGATCGAGATCCCGAGCGGGACCTGGTCCTTCTGCGCCGCGGCGAGGATGTCGTTGTACGCGTTTGGGTGGTTGCTGAACGAGGCGAGCGCGGTCACAAAGTCCTGGTGCGAATGCGTGATCAGAATCCAGCCGAGGACGAGAAACGCGAGCAGCTGGATGCCCACAAGCACGAGGATCACCTGCGCGAGCCTGCGGATCGAGACAAGCGAAACCGCTCCGACGACGAGCAGCATGACCACGCTGATGGTGGCCACGGCGCCCTGGCTCGTCACGTTGTTGGCCGCGTCACTGATCGCCGAGCTGCCGAACGCGGCGCCGAGCGAGGTGAGCATGAAAGGCGTGTAGGTCGCGGTGAAGTTTGCATTCGCCGCCAGGATGTAGGTGAACGCGATGCAGATGCTGATGCCGGCCATCGCGCCGAGAGCCGGCGAGATGATGCGGGAGAGGTAGACGTACTCACCGCCGGCGCGTGGGATCGCTTCGAGCAGGTACTTGTAGGCGAACATCGCGACCAGCCAGATCGCCGCTCCGAGCAGCAGTGGGAGGACCATGTCCGCCTGGTTGAACGAAACCAGGCCGGCATTGAAGTTGATGAAGGTGTTCACGACCGCGACTGAGGCGAGGGCGATTCCAGTGGCCGCTGGGATGCCGAGCTCGCGGACGAGGCCGGAGGACTGACGTGTGAAGAGGCCCTGGCCGGCCGCCGCCTTGCCTCCCATCGCTGAACTCGGCGTGCTGGTGGTCGCCATGCTTCCCTCCCCTAAACGAGCGAAAACAAGAACGGTCGCGGCGCTTTGGAGCGTTCCAGAACCATAGGCCAAGCCCTGGTGTCAGTCAAGAACGATCTGCTCCATGAGGTCGGCTCCTCGCCGCTCGTGGGGAGGTGGCTCGGAGGGCCGGAGGGGCCGCACCGGACGGGGGCAGTCGGTCATCCATGACCTCGGCCACTTCGACCCACCGCCGCTGCGCCGCCGAACGCTCGATCGCCTCACAGACAGCCTGCACGGCGGCGCCCTGGGCGAAGTCGGGCTCCCATGGTCCGTCCGGCCACCGCTCGAGCAGGTCGCCGAGCTGGTTCACGAAGCTGGACCCATAACCCACGCCTTGCCCGACCGGCCACCAGTCCTTGGCGTACGGGTGGCTCTGCTGCTCGGCGCGGATGCGGCGCATGCCGTAGAGCTCAGCGCGATCTTCTCCATCCCCGTAGAGCAGCTCGTTCAATCGCGCGTATTCGAAGACGAGGGTGCCGCGGTCGCCGTTGACCTCGAGCATGAGATCGCATGGCCGCCGCACCGCGGTGCGCGCCATCTCGAAGACGCCGCGGGCGCCAGACGCGAAACGGACCAGCGCCGACGACGCCTCGTCGACGGTCACGTTGCGCCCGGAACGCTCTGTGACGAACGTTGCGGACTGACCGCTCACCTCGCTGATCGGCCCTACCATCCAGGTTGCCATGTCGAACAGGTGGCTGCCCAGGTCCGCGATCGTCGTGCCGCCCAGCGAGCGGTCGAAGCGCCAGTCGAACGGCACCGCCGGGTCGACGAACTCGTCGGACAGCCAGCTGCCGCGGACAAGCCTGACGCTTCCGACCGCGCCTTCGTCGATCATCCGTTTCATGAGGGAAACCGCTGGCAGGCGGCGATAGTTGAACCCAACCGCGTTCAGAACATGGGCCGTCTCCACCGCATGCAGAGCCGCAGCGGCCTGGGCGTAGGTGACGCCGAGGGGCTTCTCGCAGATCACTGCCTTGCCTGCTGCCGCCGCTGCCGCCGCGATCTCGGCATGTGTTCCCGGAGGCGTGCAGATGTCGACGATCTCCACGTCCGGCCGGCGGATCAGCTTGCGCCAGTCGGCGACCCACGATTCGATTCCATAGGCAGCCGCGGCAGCAGCAACTTTCGTTTCGTCGCGGCCGCTGATCACGCGCAGCCGTGGTCGGTAGTGCAGCTTCCTCATCACGGGCGCGACGGTGTAACCGTAGGAATGGGCCTTGCCCATCATCCCGTAGCCGACGATGCCGATCCCGATCTCGCCCTTGCTCACGACGGCGAGCTGATCTGGGCCGCCGCGCGCTCAGCCGCCGCGAGGGCGGCCGCGGCATCCCTGGCGCTCGCACCCTCCAGAGGCGCTCCGTGGACAAACTCTCCGCCTGCAGGCGCAGCGCCCCGAAAAATGTGTCGTCCGCGCTCGGGGGCCAGAGAAATTTGCACTCCTCGGCGCCCGTCGTGCCAAACACCTCTACCTTGCACACGTCACCAAGCGGGAAACGCCGGCCCAGCGAGACCAGGGCGGTGGTCCCTCCCGAGAGCTCGGCCATCGCGTGCGCGCTTTCCGGATCGCCCGGCCAGCTCTCCTCGGCCACACCAGAGGCAAGAGAGGTGATCTGGCCGAACTCTTGACCGACGAGCCAGCGCGTCTGGTCGAACTCGTGGACTCCCATGTCCACGAAGATGCCCCCGCTGTGGGCGCGGAAGTTCGAGCTCGGTGGCTTCCCGTCCCACTGAAAGTTCGCCACGGAGTAGATGTCGCCCAGCCTTCCTTCGGCGATGCGGTCGCGCAGTTCTTTCAGCATCGGCACAAATCGCCGCCAGAAGCCGACCTGGAACGGCAGCCGCGCGGGGGTCACGAGGGCGGCGGCTTGCTCAGCTTCGGCCGCGGTGACGCCGACCGGTTTCTCGCACAGGGTCGGCATTCCCGCGTCGACCAGCCGCCGCACCGTCGAGAGATGCAGGTCGCTTGGTACGCACACCAGCACGGCATCGATCGCGGCCGAATCCAGCATGTCGTCCAGGTCGGCGTAAACGGCAGCGTCGGTCGACGGCAGGGATCGGCGGGCGCTCTCCAGCGGCTCTGCGATCGCGGTCACTTTGACCTGCGTCGACGACGCGAGCGCCCTCAGGTGGTTGCGGCCCATGCGGCCCGCCCCGGCCAGGCCCAGCCTCAGCGGCGACACGAGCTTAGAACCCTCGGGCGGCCAGGTACGCGCGGTTCGCGCGCTGATCCGCCGCCGCTGTGCCGTCCTGGTCGGGCAGCACGTCCTGCTCGACGACGATCCAGCCCGAAAAGGAGTCGCGGATCACGTCGAGCACGGCCTCGACGTCGAGATCGCCTTCCCCGAGGCGGCAAAATGCTCTCCTGCGCCAGATCTCGGACACCGGCGCCGCTTCGCGGACGATTGCTTCCACAACAGAGAGCCGCGCGTCCTTTAGATGCATGTGGTTGATTCGCTCTCCCCAGTCGCTCATCGCGCGCAAAGGATCACCGCCGCCCAGCAGCAGGTGGCCGGTGTCCAGGCACAGGCCGATGGAGGTGAGCTCGAGAACCTTCTCGATCTCCCAGGGTGCTTCGATGCGGGTGCCGGTCTCGTGGTGGAATGTCGGCTCATACCCCCGCTTGCGGCACACCGCGACCGCCATCTCGACCCCTTCCGCGAACTGCTTCCACGACTCGTCGTCGAAGCCGAGTGAATGGTCGGTCGCCGCCCGGCCTGGATTCGAACGGCGCAGGTCGCTGCCGACGTCAGCCAGAGTCGGCTTCGGCTTCAGCCCGTCGTTGGTGCCCGCCGCGTCGAACACGTCCAGCAGCGAACCCAGCTGCCGCAGCGCGGCCGGCATCTGTTCGAGTTCGCTGAATGGCAGCTCGAAGAATCCGCCTGACAGGGCAAGGCTCCTCCGGCGAAGGCTTGAGG
>VBDS01000066.1 GCA_005889085.1 Chloroflexota bacterium
GAGGCCGCGCGGGGCGATGACGACGGGTGGGTGCAGGCGGCCGCGGCGGTGGCGGGCGTGATGAGAAAGGACCGGTGGGAAGGTTCCGACGAGCTCCTCCACACGCTCGGCGATTCGAGCGCGTCTGGCGACCGGGCGGCGGCAGCGTGGGCGGCGGCCTTCGTCGGGGACGACACGACCGTCGCCGGCGCGATGTCGGATGACGATCCTCGCGTGCGGCTCGAGGCGATTCGCAGCTTCGCCAGGATGAAGGGCCAGGTCGCGGGCGTGGCTGATGCATTGCTCGCATGCTTGCGGGATTCAGACGTCGGCGTTCGGCGTGAGGCGCTGCGACAGGCTGTGCGCTGGACGCCGCCCGCGGCGGTCAAGCAGGCGTTTGCGGAAGCGCTGGCCGATTGTCTGGCCAGCGGTGACCGCGACGTCAGGCGAGTGGCCGCGGAGGCGATGGCGGCCCAGGCGCCGGAGGCCTTGATGCTCACGCTGCCTCTCCTGCTCTTGCACGATGAGACGTCGGCCGCCGCAGTTGAGGCGCTGGTACGAAGCGGTCGCCCGGAGCTGTATCGACATGTGCGCGAACACCTCGAGATGCACCTGGCCAGTGGCGCCCAGATGGCCCGGCTGTCGGCTCGAATAGGGGGCGCCATGCGGCGCATGGACGGTGACCAGGCGGCCGGTTACGCGCTGCTGCGCATCGGGCTGGAGGATTACATTCACAGCGCGGCCGAGTCAGGGTTGGCGGCGATGCGCGCTCTCCACGGCAAGCGAGGCTTTGCGACCGTCGAACGCGGCCTCGTCTCGATGCACGTCCAGACGAGGGTGGAGGCGCTGGAAACGTTGTTAAACTTCGGCCCGGGTTGGCTCGCCGGGCCGCTGGCGCGCCTGCTCGATCCGGGCGATTTCGACCCGGTTCTCGCGCGGCCCCTGTCGCAAGCGGAGCTCGAAGCGCTCACAGACCATCCCGACAAGTGGGTGCGCGAAACAGCGGAAGCGGCCAGGTCCGGACTCAATGAACAGATGAAAGAGCTGATCGCGTTGAAACAGGTTCCGCTCTTCAGCACCCTCACCCTCGAGCAGCTGGCCAGCATCGACAGGCTGATGGTCACCCGGCATTACGTGAAAGGCGAGCGCGTCTTCCGCAAAGGTGATGTCGGTGCTGAGCTCTACGTGATCGTCGACGGTGAAATTCGAGTCTATCTCGACCATGCGGGGAGCCAGGTGACGCTGACGAGGCAGGGCGCAGGGACTGTCGTGGGGGAGATGTCCGTCTTCGACGAGCAGCCGAGGTCGGCGAGCGCGCTGGCTTCCACTGACACGACCGTGCGCGTGCTGCGTCGTGACCGCCTCCACGCCATCGTCAACGAGCATCCCGAGGTGCTCCTGGAGTTCATCAAGAACCTGAGTCAGCGGCTGCGAGCGATGGACGAGAAGGTCGAGTCAGCCCCTCCGGCGCTTCGCGCCACCTCCCCATGAATGGGGAGGACCTTAGTCGGTAGTTTCGGGTTCTGCCCGAACTTCGATCTTCTTCCGTGCGGCGTCGAGGCGCTCGGTGCAGATCTTCAGGTAGACGCGGGCTTCATCGACGGCCTTGAGCGCGTCCTCGAGCGAAAGGTTGCCGTCTTCCAGGACCTTCAGCCTCTCGTCGAGCTTCTCGAGCGCCTGCTCGTAGGTCAGGTCCTGGCTCACGGTTCGATTTCCTCAACTCGGGCTCCGAGGCGACCCGATCCCAGGCGGATGCGAACCCTCCGGTCGACGCCTGTGGCGGCCGCGGAGCGGATCACATCGCCCGACGCAGCGTCCTGCGTGATGCTGTAGCCACGAGCGAGCACGCCGTCCGGGCTGAGCGCAACCAGCCGCTGCTCGCGATGGGCGAGTGCGCGGGTGGCGACGGCGAACCGCTCCGCCAGCGCGCGATCCAGCCGGTCTTGCGCGCGCCGCGCCGCGAGGGAGCTGGTGCTGTTCGCCAGGCGCGAGACGGCGGCGCTGTCCAGCCGGCGTCGCCGGTCGCGGAGGGCCTCTTCGCGGCGGGCTACCTGGGCGACCGGGCTCAGGCGACCCAGCTCGGCCGCCGCTCGGGTCAGCCTCTCCATGCGGTGCCGGACCAGGGCGGGGAGGACCTGGAGCAGGCGCCGCCTCTTGAGGTCGATCCGCTCCGTCTCGCGGCTCACACGCTGCGCGATCTCGCGGTCCAGCCGCCGTTTTCGCTCTCGCAGCTGCGCGATCAGATCCGACTTCTTGGGCACCACGCGCGCCCCGGCCTCGGTCGGCGTTCGGCACTCGGCGTCGCCGACCAGGTCGGCCACGGTGCGGTCGGAGGTATGGCCTAGCGCGGTCACCACCGGGAGCCTCGAATCGAGGATCGCGCGCGCCACGAGCTCAGTGTTGAATGCATACATCTCCTCGAAGCTGCCGCCGCCGCGGGCGAGCACGATCACGTCCGCGGCGCCCTCCTGGTTGCAGCGCCGCAGGGCGCGGGCCACGCTCATCGGCGCGGCTGCCCCTTGCACCAGCACTGGGTACACGATGATGGTCATGTTGGGGTAGCGCTCCAGGATGGTCTCCTGGAGGTCATGGATGACGGCCCCGGTCGGTGAGGTCAGGAGCGCGACTGCTCGTGGCAGGAAAGGCAGGCGGCGCTTGCGCTCGGGGGCAAAAGCGCCCTCAGCCTCCAGTCTGCGCTTCAGCTCTTCCAGCCGGGCACGGAGCTTGCCGATGTCGTCGAACTCGATCTGGTCGACGATGAACCGGAGCGCTCCGTACTGAGTCCAGAAGTCGACCCGCCCACGGAAGATGAACACCTGCCCGTCTTCCGGCAGAGTTGTGACCCGGCGCGCGTCGTCCGCATACAGGAAGCCGTTGATCAAGCTCAGGTTGTCACGGATCGCGAAACTGTAATGACCCTTCGCGCCGCGTTTCATGCCGCTGACCTCGCCTTTGACCAGAAGCGCGGTGAGCGGGCGCAGCTCGCGCTTGATCTCATTGGCAAGCTCGGTGACGGTGTAGGGCCGCTGCGCCTCTTCGGGTTTCAGCATGTCAAAGGAGCCTTTTGCGCAAAACGCACGAAATCCGTCGGTTCAGGTGAGCGTTTTGCGCCCAACGGGCGGAATCCGGCGCGGCCGTTCAGCCCCCAATCTGCGACATGTTCTTGGCCGGCTTGATGAAGCCCGGCTTGTTGATCAGGTGGCCTTCTTCCTTACGCCAGATGGCACCCTCGATCACGGATCCAAGGTGGTCGTCGGAGACTCCTGACCGCATCAGGTCGCGCAGCGGCGTCTCGTGCAGGGAGAACAGGCAAGTCCGCAGGCCACCCTCGGCGGTCAGCCGGATCCTGTTGCATGCCGTGCAGAAGGCCTGGCTCACCGAGGATATGAAGCCGACGCCGCCCGGCGCGCCGTCCGCGAAGGTGTACCGGGTCGCGGGCCCCGGCCGCGGGTCGTTGTACGGCACCAGTGGAAACTGGTCTTCGATCTGCTCCTGGATCCGAAGGCTCGGCACAACCTGCTCGTTGGTCCAGATGTTGTCGCCGTCGAGGGGCATGAACTCGATGAATCGCACCTCGTAGCCCTCGGCCCGCGCCAGCCGCGCGAAGTCGACGACCTCGTCGTCGTTGCGGCCCTTCATGACCACCATGTTCAGCTTGATCGGACCAAGGCCGGCCTCGCGCGCTGCCGTGATGCCGTCCATCACGCGCACGAAGGCATCGCTTCGCGCCATCTCCTGGAAGCGGTCCATGTGCAGCGTGTCGAGCGAGATGTTGATGCGCTTCAGCCCCGCATCCTTGAGCGCTTGCGCCTTCTGCCGCAGCAGGACGCCGTTCGTCGTCATCGTGATATCGAGCGTCGGGTCGATCGCGTTGATCATGCCGACGAGCTCCTCGAGCTTCACCCGGACGAGCGGCTCACCGCCTGTGATCCGGATGGTGCGCACGCCGTATCGCTCGACGAAGATGCGCGCCAGGCGGACGATCTCCTCGTACCTGAGGATGTCGTCGCGGGCGAGCCACTTCAGGCCTTCCGCCGGCATGCAGTAGATGCAGCGAAAGTTGCAGCGGTCCGTGACCGAGATCCGAAGGTCGTCTGCGATGCGTCCGTAGCTGTCGAAAAGCCTGCGCTCCGGCATTTAGCCGATCATAGACGTGATGGCGTACGAGCACATCCTGGTCGAAATCGAAACGCCGATCGCGACTGTGACGCTCAACCGGCCGAAGGTCCTGAACGCACTCAGCCCGGACTTGATCCACGAGCTGACGAGTGCTCTGGCGGACCTGGACGCCGATGAGTCCGTGCGGGCGGTGGTGTTGACCGGCGGCCAGAAAGTCTTCGCGGCCGGCGCCGACATCGGCGACATGGCCGACCGCTCCGCCGTGGACCAGCTGAGTCGTGACCAGACGGGCCGTTGGGCGCCGCTGGCCGGATTCAGCAAGCCGCTGATCGCCGCTGTGAACGGTTACGCCCTCGGGGGCGGCTGTGAGGTCGCCCTGATGTGCGACATGATCGTCGCCGGAGAGACGGCGCGCTTCGGACAGCCCGAGATCAACCTGGGCATCATTCCGGGCGCCGGCGGCACGCAGAGGTGGCCGCGCAGCGCGGGCAAGTACGCAGCCATGGAGGTCATGCTCACCGGCGCGCCGGTCACGGCGCAGCGAGCGTGCGAGCTGGGCATTGTGAACAAGGTGGTGCCGGCCGAGATGACCATCACGATCGCGAAGCGGCTGGCGCGGCAGATCGCCGAGAAACCGCCGCTCGCGGCGCGGATGGCGAAGGAAGCTGTCCTCAAGGCCTTCGAGGCGCCGCTTGCCGAAGGCCTGGCATCCGAAAGAAAGAGCTTCTACTTCCTGTTTGCGACCGAGGACCAGAAGGAAGGCATGCACGCGTTCCTCGAGAAACGAAAAGGTGTATTCAAAGGCCGGTAGGAGATAGAAAGACATGGCGACTGAGGTCGAGGTGCATGTACACGTTCAGACGCACGATGGCATCGGCCTGATCCGGCTCAACAGGCCGGAGAAGATGAACGCCATCGGTGCGCTCACACGCCAGCAGCTCGCCGAGGCCATCAAGCAGGCCGAGCGCGACGAGGCGGTGCGGGTTGTGGTGCTGACCGGTTCGGGCCGCGCCTTCTGCTCTGGCGCCGACGTCACCGAGATGGTGCAAGGGGCCGGCATGCGTACGCCCGAAGACGTCGGCAACGTCCTGCGCAACGAGTACATGCCGATGCTGACGCGCCTGCGCACAATGCCGAAGCCGGTGATCGCGGCGATGAATGGGCCGGCGATCGGCATCGGCGCGAGCTTTGCCCTCGCGTGCGACATACGGATCGCGACGCCCGAGTCGTATCTGCTCGAGGCGTTCGTGAACATCGGGCTCGCGCCAGATGGCGGGGTGAGCTGGCTTCTGCCGCGGCTCGCGGGAACCGGGATCGCGTACGAGATGTTCTTCACCGGCAAGCCGCTGTCGGCGGCGGACGCGCACAGGCTGGGCGTCATCAACCGCCTCGTTCCCGCCGACCGCCTCGAGCAAGAGGTGCGCGAGCTGGCCGGTCAGCTTGCAGCGCAGCCACGCGGTGCGCTGGCAGGCGCGAAGCGAGCCGTCACCCATGCGCTCGAATCGACCTTCGAGCAAGCGCTGGAATTCGAGTCCTACCTCCAGGAGGCCCAGGCGGCCAGCCCGGAATTCGCCGAAGGCGTACAGAACTTCCTTGCCCGGCGGAAGGCGAAACAAGCTTGATCGTCCCCACCCGGCGGCTTCGCCGCCGACCTCCCCGGCAAGCGGGGAGGTGAAATCCCCCGAGGCGGTCATCGTCGCTACGGCGCGAACGCCCATGGGGCGCTACGGCGGCCAGCTCAAGGACGTTCGGCCGGACGACCTCGCGGCGGCTGTGCTGAGAGAGGTCTGCGAGCGCGCGCACGTGAAGCCGGCCGAGGTCGAGGACGTGATCCTGGGCTGCGCCAACCAGGCCGGGGAGGACAACCGCAACGTGGCGCGGATGGCGCTCCTCCTGGCAGGCTTTCCGGTCGAGGTCCCCGGCCAGACGGTGAACCGGCTGTGTGGCTCGGGGATGCAGGCCACCATCGCCGCGGCGCGCGAGATCCAGTCAGGCGCGGCCGAGATCATGGTCGCGGGTGGCGTCGAGAGCATGACCCGCGCACCCTGGGTGATGCCCAAACCGGACGCCGGGTTTCCGCGCGGACCCCAGACCGTTTACGACTCCGCGTTGGGCTGGCGCCTCGTCAACCCGAAGATGGCCGCGATGTACGGGACGCTGCAGATGGGGGAGACCGCGGAGCGCGTGGCCCAGAAGTACGAGGTGTCGCGCGAAGACCAGGACGCGTTTGCGCTGCGGAGCCATCAGCGCGCAGTCGCCGCCCAGAAGTCAGGCCGGCTCGCCGAGGAGATCGTGCCGGTGCTCATCCCACAGCGGAAGGGCGACCCGCTGTCGCTCGCGGATGACGAAGGCCCGCGGCCGGATTCGTCGCTCGAGGCGCTCGGCAAATTGAAGCCCGCCTTCGCCGAGAATGGCTCGGTCACCGCAGGCAACGCGTCGCCCCTCAACGACGGCGCCACCGCGCTCGTGTTGATGTCCGACACGAAGGCGCGCGAACGCGGCCTGAAGCCGCTGGCCCGCCTCGTCGCCGCCGCCCCGGCGGGCGTGCACCCCGACTACATGGGCATCGGGCCGGTGCCTTCGTCGTTGAAAGCGCTGGAGAAGGCGGGCCTGCAGCCCGCAGACATGCAGGTCGTCGAGCTGAACGAGGCCTTCGCGTCGCAGTCGCTGGCGTGCATTCGCCTGCTTGGGCTCGACGAGGAGAGAGTCAATGTCAACGGCGGCGCGATCGCGCTTGGGCATCCGTTGGGCAGCAGCGGTGCCCGTCTGGTCAGCACGCTCGTGTGCGAGATGACGCACCGCGAGGCGGAGTACGGCCTCGCCACGATGTGCATCGGCGTGGGCCAGGGCATCGCGTCGATCTGGCAGCGAGTCTGAGCCAGAGGGACCCCGCGGCCGTCCGGTCGATGTTCGACCGGATCGCGCACCGCTACGACACGATCAACACGGTTCTCTCCGCCGGCACCGACTCAGGCTGGCGCCGCCGCGCCGCACGCGAGACGGGCCTCGCTCCGGGAGGGTCTGCGCTCGATATCGCGTGCGGGTCGGGCAAGCTGACCGCAGACCTGGCCAGGCTGGCGGGTGCGGCGGGGCGCGTCGTGGGGCTCGACTTCAGCCCGCAGATGCTCGAGGTTGCGCGGCGGGAACATCCGCGGCTCAAGTTTCTCGAGGGCGACGCGCTCAACCTTCCGTTTGAGGACGCGAGCTTCGACGCCTCGACCATCGCCTTCGGCCTCCGCAACCTGGCGGACCCCGTGCGCGGCCTTCGCGAGATGCTGCGGGTGGTCAAGCCATCGGGACGCGTGGTCGTCCTGGAGTTCGTCCGCCCGCCGCGCGGCCTTGTCGGCGGCGCGTACCGCATCTACCTGCGCACGTTGCTGCCGGCCGTTGGAGGCCTGATCTCCGGACAGGCGGCCGCCTATCGATACCTCAGCGACACGATCGACTCCTACCACACGCCGGGCGAGCTCGCCGATATGGCGATGCAGGCTGGCTGGTCGGATGTCCGCTTCCGTGGGCTCGCGATGGGCACCGTCGGGATACTCTCCGGCCGGCCAGAGTAACCGTCTCTGCGGCCGACGAGTTCTAGCTGCCAAGAGGCGGAGCTCGTTTACGGAGGACGTCGAAAAATGATGTCGGCACAGAACCGTTTGCTGGTGGTCTGCGGGTTGCTGATCGCGGTCGCGTCCGCCAGTGTCACGGCCCTGGCTGTCAACCTGTCGCGTTCTCCCGCGCTCACTGCGCCTCCGCAGCCGGTCATGACCCTCGCCGCGTCGACCTCGGGCAACACGATCACCGTCGTTGGTGTCGGCATCGGATCTGCGACGCCCAACCAGGCGCAGCTGTACCTGGGGGTGCAGGCAACGCGGCCCAACGTGCGCGACGCGGTGTCGGTTGCGGCCGGCGATATGACCCACTTGCTGACCGCGGTTCACAATCAAGGCGTCCAGGACAAGGACATCCAGACCACCGGCCTGTCTGTGTCGCAGCAAACGAACTGCTGTCCGCAGACTGTCAACGGCTACAACGCATCGACTCAGATCACCGTGACCGTGCACAGCGTCAGCAGTGCCACGCCTCTCATCGAGGCGGCGGTTGACGCCGTCGGCAACGATCTGCAGATCCAGGGGATCAACCTCTCGGTGGCCGACCAGGGCGCGATGCTGAAGACCGCGCGCTCCGCTGCGATCAACGATGCCAAGACGAAAGCGCAGGACTGGGCTCAGCTCTCCGGGCATCACGTCGGGGGGCTCATCGGCGTGACGGAGATCGTCTCCACGACCGGTGGCTTCTCGTGCGACCAGTGCGGTGGCAAGGGCGGCGGCGGCGGAGTCCCCATCCAGCCCGGAGTGAGCTCCATCAGCGTGACGGTCGCGGTTACCTTCGAGCTGGCCGCCTAGCTAAGAATTCCGATCCACCGCCGAGCGGGCCAGGCCCACGAGCGTCGGGCGCAGACCGTCCAGCTGCACCGCCTCGAGCTCGCGTACAGCCGCATCGATGAGCGCGTCCGCCTCCTGGCGCACGCGCGGCAGGGCACCGCTCGCGGTGACCAGCTCCGTCACCCGGCCCACCTCCGCGTCGCCGAGGGCGCCCTCGAGGAGGCGCCTGACCTCCGGACCCACCTGGCGATCCTCCGCGGCGTAGATCAAGGGCAGCGAAAGCACGCGCTGCCGGATGTCGAGGCCGACCGGCTTGCCCGAGCTTGGGCTGAAGTCGACCATATCGTCGGCCATCTGGAACGCGGTACCGAGCAGGTCGCCGTATCGGCGCAGCGCGCCGACCACGTCTGGGCTCGCCTCGGACAGCAGCGCGCCTGACGCGCACGCCGCGGCGAACAGCGAAGCCGTCTTGCCACGCACGACGCGGAGGTACGACTCTCGATCGCCTGGATAGGCGCCGCGCAGCGCGACGTCATCGATCTGCGACGCGCATATCGCTTCGAGTGCTTCGGCCAGCGCCGATGTGACGGCGGGGTTGCCCATCTCGGCGATGAGCCGTGTCGCTTTGGCGAAGTAGTAGTCGCCGACCGCGATTGCGCGCTCCGGACCTTCGGCCGCCGCAACGGTCGGCCGGCCCCGGCGGTGCGTGCTCTCGTCGACGTAGTCATCGTGGATGAGCGTGGCGTTGTGCAGCAGCTCAACTGCCGCCGCGAGCTCCGCAGCTCGGAGCGGGTCGTTGCGCGGACCGATGCCGGCCGTCAGCTGGACCAGCTTCGGCCGGAGCCGCTTGCCTCCTGCTTCGACAAGGCGGCGCATCGGCACCGCGACAGGCTCGGGATCGACCATCAGCTGCCGCGTGAGCTCGACTTCGACGAGCGACTCCGGCACCTCCCTGGAGAGTGGTCGGGCAAATTCGCCTTCGACCTGCAATGCGAGCTCCCGATGCCGTGGCCCATCGAGCTCGACCGCGAAGACGGATTGCCACCGCCCGAGGACAAGCTGCCCTTCCTCGACGAGCAGGGTGAGGAACGCGCTGAGCAACAGCTGGCGGCAATGAGCGTGTCCGTTGACCGGCTCATCGACGGCGATATCGAACCGGCGCGTGAAGTCGTCGTGCTCGTAGCCGGCGCCGATGGGGGCGATGCGCTCGAGCATGGCTTCGAAGTCGCGATGCAAGAGCGGCTCGTTCTCGTTGACGCAAAGTCCAACCGTCGTGTGCAGGGATTGCAGGTGCACGCGTCCTGTGCGCAGCCCAGCCTGCATGACGCGCTCGCGGATCCGGTCGGTTAGATCGATGAACTCGGTGGCCTCGGAGGTCGCGAACTCGAGCCGTGTGGCGCTCACCCTTCGGCCCCGAGGGAAAGTCGAAGCAAGTTTCGGGCAGGAGGCGCGGGCTGCTCGGAGGCAGCCGCCGTTGACATCGATTCGACCGCCCGCGCGAAGGCCACCTGGACGGCAAGAGGAGCGTTGTCGGCCAGGATGCGGGAGCCGCGGGCGAGGCAGAGGTCGCCCATCAGAAGCGTGGTGGGAGGCGCGGCGCGACCGCCCAGACCCTGGAGCCGGATGCCGAGCTCGATCAGCGCCGCGGCCAGGGCGAGCTTGGCCTGGAGGTCCGGCTCGAAGTGCTGGACCGCGTCGAGGTAGTCGCGATAGGCGTCAGCCAGGCCGTCTGACCACAGGCCCTCGAGACGATCGAGCTCGCGGTCGAGCAGCTGGACACTCATCAAACTGCCTCTATGACACTGCCGGCGAGCTGGCGGAATGCAGAGAGGGCGCGCAGGCAGGATTCGTCGTCGCGGGTCACGACGTAGTAAAGCCCGAAGCCGAGGACCGTATTCAGCACGAGTGGCACCAGCACGTCGCGCGGCACGGTCAGCCGGATTCGTCCGTCTACCTCGAGCCGGTCGAGCTGCTCCTGGATCACCTCGCGGTAGCGAGTGAAAAGCTCGGGCAGGTAGGCCCGCAGTCGCTCCGTCCGGGGCGCCTGGACCAGCAGGTCGAAGGCGGCGAGCTGGACGTCGCCGAGCCGGCGCAGCGAGTCCCAGAGCGACTCGACCCCGACCTCCAGCACCTCGAGCGGGTCGGTGAGCTGGTTGAGGGTTCGGCGCAGCTCCTCGACCGACTTCGCGGTCAGGTAGCGCCAGGCCTCCACGAGGAGCTCGGACTTGGTTGGGAACCAGTACTGGAGGTTGCCGATGGCGACGCCGGCCTTGGAGGCGATGGAGCGGACGCTGGTGCCGGAGTAGCCGTTTTCGAGCAGGGAATCCGCCGCCGCGTGGATGATCTGGTCTCGGGTGCTCTCAGTGGCGGTCGCCCCGGTCATACGTATGTACCAGCATACTGAGGACCAGTCGGGAAGGTGTGGCCGGGCGAGGCACAGAGACAAATTTCGCGCCGCTGGCGGTCGGCCAGAATCCACTGGCTTGAAAGGCACCGCTGGATACAGCGAGGCGAAATCGCCGATTCGCTTTTCTATGGGAGCCTGATTGCAAGTCCCGGGATGATGGCCCCCTTCGACTAATCTCAACCTGTCGATGAAATCGATCGCCGAAGCCTTTCCCAACGGTGTGTGCGGCGTGCTGCGCACCGACAACGCCGAAGCAGGCTTCCAGGCCTGCCTGACCGCCATGGAAGGCGGCGTGAGGACGATCGAGGTGACAAAGACCGTCCCCTCGTGCTTCGAGATGATCCGCGGGTTGATCGCGACGACGATGGGCCGATACCCGGTCGGGGTCGGCACAGTGTGGGATCCGGGCGCCGTTCGCGAGGCGAAGGATGCGGGGGCGTCCTTCGTGGTGACTCCTGTGCTGCTGCCCGAGGTCGCCGAGGCCTGCCGCCAGGAGGACATCCTTTGCGTCCTCGGCGCGCTGACTCCGACCGAGATCTACCAGGCGCGCCTCGCCGGCGCGGCGCTGGTGAAGGTCTTCCCGATCACCCCGGTCGGCGGCCCGCGCTACATCGAATCGCTGAACGGTCCGATGGGTGGGGTGCCCTTCTGGGTTTCCGGCGGCGTGAAGATCGAAGACATCGGCGCCTACTTGCGCCTGGGTGTGAAGGCGGTGGGGCTCACCGGGTCACTGTTCCCGCCGGAGGCGCTGGCGAAGCGAGACATGGACACGATCGGGCGGAACGCGGAGCGCGCGGCCCAGGCGGCAGCCCAGGCGGTCGGCGACTAGCGGCTCAACAACCTACGTGGTAGTTGCACATGGTCGCGGTGATATTCGAGTACAGGTTCGTCACCTGCTTGCCCGTCAGGAGCAGGGTGATGATCACCACCAGGATGATCAGGGCCAGGATGAGCGCGTATTCGACCAGGGCCTGCGCTCGCTGCCGAGACTCGGGGTGGTGGGTCAGCACCCCACGTGGTAGTTGCACATCGTCGCGGTGATGTTGGAGTAGAGGTTTGTCAGCTGACCGCCAGTCGCAATCAACGCGATGATCACGACCAGCGCGATCAGGGCAAGGATGAGCGCGTACTCGACCATTCCCTGGCCCTGCTGGAGTCTCTGGATGAACCAATAATGAATCAAGGGGTACAAGCGACCTAGAAGCTTAACCACCGAGCCCCGCCTGTTGGTCGCTTACCTTCTCCAGGGCCTGCTCCACGACCACCCGGACCATTCGCTTGCGCCAGAAATGGCTCAGGTCGGCGTTGTCCAGCGGCTTGGCGGGTTTGGCTGCGATGTCAGCAGTTTCGCGGATGGTCTCCGAATCCAGCCGCTTCCCTTTCAGGAAATCTTCAGCCGCCTCCACCTCGAGTGGGTGAGAGGCGACGGCGGAGAGCACGATTCGGCAGCCTGCCACGACATCCCCGTCTAGCTCCAGGGCGACCCCCGCGCCGGCGATCGGGAAGTCGATCGAGCCCCGCCGCCGCAGCTTGATGTACGCGCTTCGCGTGTTGGCCCCGACGCGGAGTCGAAGGCTCGTCACGATCTCGGCCGGCTGCTTCGCCATGTACAGGATGCCGTCGTCGTTGTAGAGCGCCGCCACGGGCATCTCACGCTCGCCGTCAGGCCCGGTGAGGCTGACAGTGCCGCCGAGGGCGATCGCCATCGGCGCGGTGTCGGAAGACGAGACGGCCCAGCACCGCGGGCTGCTCGGCGCGACGAGGCAGATGTCCCCGTCCTTCTTAATGCAGAAGCCCGCGGCCTTCCGCCACTCGTAAGTCATGTCGTAGTAGTTGCATCGCGTGTCGACGCAGAGGTTCCCGCCGATCGTCCCCGCGTTGCGCAGCGGTGGGGAGGACACGAGACCGGCCGCCTCGGCGTAGCCGGTGAATCGCGCTGTCAGGTGCTCGTCGCGCGCGGCCTCGGCAAGCGTGACGAGAGCGTCGATCGTGCACTCGGCGGATCCGTTGTGGATGGCGCGAGGCAAGAAGTCGAG
>VBDS01000067.1 GCA_005889085.1 Chloroflexota bacterium
GCTGCGAGGCGCGGCCGAGCGGCTGCCGGCGGCAGACCGTGGCGCGCTCGAGTTCGCGGCGCAACGCATTCGCGAGTTCCATGAGCGCCAGGTCGAGGCAGGGTCGGTGGGGTCGCCGGGGTTAAAGCTGCTCACGCGACCTGTGCGCCGGGCAGGCGTTTACGCGCCGGGCGGCCGGGCGGCCTACCCGTCCACAGTGCTGATGACAGTCATCCCCGCGCGGGTGGCGAAGGTCGACGAGGTCGTGCTGGCCACGCCGCCGCGGCCTGATGGCAGCGTGCCGACGGCAATCCTCGCCGCCGCGTATATCGCCGGTGTGGACGCCGTGTATCGGATCGGCGGAGCCCAGGCGATCGCTGCGCTCGCCTACGGCACAGCGAGCATCCCGCGCGTCGATGTCGTCGCCGGCCCGGGCAACATCTACGTCACGCTGGCCAAGAAAGAGGTGTTCGGGTCGGTCGGCGTGGATGGCATCGCGGGTCCAACGGAGCTCGTCGTGGTGGCGGATGGCGCTGCTCGACCGGATTTCGTCGCCGCCGATCTCGCCGCGCAGCTGGAGCACGATCCCATGGCCTGGGGCGTGCTGGTCACGGACTCCGCCCACCTCGCCGACCGGGTTGAAGAAGAGCTCGAGAGCCTGCTCATGGGACTGGAGCGGGCGGCGATCATCCGTCAAGCCAACTGCTGCGTCATCGTGGCCGGCGGAATGGACCAGGCGATCCACGTCGCCGATGATTTCGCGCCAGAGCACCTGCTCATCGTCGCCGCCGACGCCGATCGTCTCGCGGCACAGGTGCACAACGCGGGAGCCGTCTTCGTCGGGGCCTACGCGACCGTACCTTTGGGCGACTATGCAGCGGGCCCGAATCACACGCTGCCAACGTCGGGCGCGGCCAGGTTCTCTTCGCCGCTTGGCGTGCACACGTTCCTCAAGCGAATGAGCGTCTTGAGCCTCAACCGCGACGACCTCGAGACGCTCCGCGAGGCGAGTGTCCGGCTCGCGGAGATGGAGGGCCTGAGCGCGCACGCTCACGCAATAGAGGTGCGACTTGAGTAGCAGGAAAGGCCAGGTGACCAGGAAGAGCAAGGAGACGCAGCTCAAGGCCAGGGTCGACCTCGATGGGCGCGGGCGCACTGACGTGTCGACTGGGCTTCCATTCCTCGACCACATGCTGGAGCAGGTCGCGCGCTACGGCGGTTTCGACCTCAAGCTCAGCGGCGCAGGCGACCTTCACGTGGACCCGCATCACCTGGTCGAGGACGCAGGCATCGTCATGGGCCAGGCGCTCTCGCAGGCGCTCGGCGACCGCGATGGCATCGCACGTTTCGCGTTCGCTTACGCACCGCTCGACGAGTCGCTGGCGCGGGTCGTGATCGATCTGGGCCGCCGGCCCTTCCTCTCCTACAACGTACCTTTGCGCGGCCGCATCGGCACAGTCGAGGCTGAGGTGCTCGACGAGTTCTGGAAAGCGCTGTCGATCCATCTAGGAGCGACGATTCATGTCGACCTGATCCGGGGTCGCAACCGCCACCACATCGCAGAGGCCACGTTCAAGGCGCTGGGCCTCGCGCTGCGGGATGCCATCGCACCAGGCGGCTCGGCCGGCGTTCCGTCGTCAAAGGGCTTGCTGGGTTGATCGCGATCGTGGATTACGGCGTCGGCAACATCCGCTCTGTCGAGCGTGCGCTGGTCCATGTCGGGGCGGAGACGCGCTTGACGGCCGATGCGGCCGAGCTGGAGCGTGCCGAAGGCATCGTCCTGCCCGGTGTGGGGGCGTTTGCTCCCGCGCTGGCCAAGCTGTCCGAGCACGGCCTGGGCCGGACGGTCGTCGAGCTGGCGCGGCGGGGCAAGCCGGTGCTCGGCGTGTGCCTCGGCTATCAGCTCATGTTCGAGGCGTCTTCGGAGCATGGACATCACGAAGGCCTCGGGCTCCTACCGGGCCGCGTGGTCGAAGTGACCACGAGCGAGCGCCTGCCGGTGATCGGTTGGTGCCGCACGACGCAGACGGCGGAGTCACCGCTGTGGCAGGGCATCGCCGACCACTCCTATTTCTATTTCGTGCACTCGTTCACGCCCGACGCGTCAGGCGACGGCATTGGCTGCTCCGACCACTCGCCCGCCGCGGCCGCCGCGAAGGGCAACGTGATGGGGACCCAGTTCCACCCGGAGAAGAGCGGCGCCGACGGCCTGCGCATCTACGCCAACTTCGTCGGGCTGTGCGGGTGAATTCGGTGCGTTTGGCGCCTAAAGCGCCCCTCGCCTCGGGAAATTACGCGCGTTTGGCGCCGAACGCTGGTGTCCGGTGGCGAGCCTGATGCCGGCCAAGCGCGTGATTCCGTGCCTTGACGTCACGGACGGTCGTGTCGTCAAGGGAGTGCGCTTCGAAAACCTTCGTGACGCAGGCGATCCGGCCGAGCTTGCGGCCGTCTACGACCGCGAGGGCGCGGACGAGATCGTATTTCTCGACATCACCGCGTCCTCTGATGCACGCAAGATCCTGCTCGACGCGGTCGAACGCACGGCCGACCAGGTGTTCATCCCTCTCGCGGTGGGAGGCGGCGTGCGCACCGCGGCGGACATGGCAGAGCTGCTGACCCACGGCGCGGACAAGGTCTCGGTCAACACAGCGGCCCTCGCCGACCCGACTCTGTTGACGCGATGCGCTGAGATCTTCGGCGCGCAGTGCGTCGTGCTGGCGATCGACGCGCGGAAACGAGAAAACGCTCCCGGCTGGGAGGTGTACAGCCACGGCGGCAGGCGGGCGACGGGCCGCGATGCGGTCGAGTGGGCGGCTCTTGGCGAACGGCTTGGAGCGGGGGAGATCCTACTGACCTCGATGGACTACGACGGGACGCACGCCGGCTACGACCTCGAGCTGACGCGCGCGGTCAGCGGCGCCGTGCGGCTGCCGGTCATAGCGTCGGGTGGCGCGGGCTCGGCGCGGCACATGTACGAGGCGCTTACCGAGGGCGGTGCAGATGCCGCGCTGGCAGCTTCGGTTTTCCATTTCGGCGAGCTTTCGATCGGCGCCGTGAAGCACGAGCTTGTGGCCCTGGGCCTGGAGGTGAGGCAGTGAGTCCGGACTTCTCGAAAGGGCTTGTGCCGGCGGTGGTTCAGAACGCCGAGACGGGCAAGGTCCTGATGCTGGCGTACATGGACGAGGAGTCGTGGAAGAAGACACGCGAGACGGGACGGGCGTGGTTTCACTCACGCGAGCGGGGCCTGTGGGAGAAGGGCGCCACCTCAGGCAACACAATGGAGGTGATTGAAGTCCGCCTCGACTGCGACCTCGACACGGTGCTGCTGCGGGTGCGGCCGGCCGGCCCGGCGTGCCACACCGGCGCCGAGTCATGCTTCTTCAACCCGGCGGACTGAACGCATGTTTATGCACAAAGTTGTATGCTTATGCGCTCGTGGCGAAGAAGGTGAAAGCGGCAGTCGCTGGGGCCAACGGCTATGCGGGGATGACCGCGGTGCACTTGCTGGCGCGACATCCCGGCGTGGACCTGAGCCAGCTGACCTCGCGCTCCCACGCGGGTAAGCCCTACTCCGAAGTCTTCCCGCTCCTTGACCTGACCGGCGAGTTCCTTCCCGAGCCGTCCGTGGACGGCATCGATGTCATCTTTAGCTGCCTGCCGCACAACGTAGGGGCGGCGAAGGTCGGGGCATGGCTGGATGCCGGCGTTCGGGTGATCGACATGAGCGCCGACTTCCGGCTGCACGACCAGTCGCTGTACCCAAAGTGGTACCGGCAGCCACACCCCGATCCAGCACTGCTCGAGAAGGCGGTCTTCGGACTTCCTGAGCTGCATGGCGCCGAGCTGGCCGAAGCCCGGCTCGTCGCAGTCCCAGGCTGCTACTCGACCGCTTCCATCCTCGCTCTCGCGCCCGCCGTCTCGGCCGGGCTCGTCGGGTCGGACATCGTCATCGACGCCAAGTCGGGCGTCAGCGGCGCAGGCCGGTCTATCGGCCTTGGCACGCACTTCAGCGAGGTGAACGAATCGCTTCACGCGTATGCGATCGAAGGTCACCGGCATCTGCCGGAGATCGTCCAGGAGCTGGACGGTGCGGCAGTCACGTTCGTGCCCCATCTCGTGCCCATGACCCGCGGCATCCTTGCCACCTGCTACTTCGACCTGAAGGGCTCACCGGCCGAGCTCGAGGACGCTTACCGCGAGTTCTACGCCGACGAGCCATTCACGAAGGTCGTCGACAAGACTCCCGCGACCAAGATCGCGAGCCACTCCAACCTCTGCCTCGTCAACGTCGCCGCGCAGGGGCGCAAGGCCGTGGTCACGGCAGCCCTGGACAACCTGGTCAAGGGCGCCTCCGGGCAGGGTGTGGAGTGCTTCAACCTCGCGTTCGGCTTCGACCGCACGACGGCGTTGTTGGGGCCGGTCCAGTGGCCGTGACGTACGCCCGAGGATTTCGGGCCGGCACCGCCGCTTGTGGGATCAAGGCCTTCACTGCCGGCGCCTCGGCGATGCCCAGCGGCCAGAAGGACGACCTGTGCGTGATCCACTCCGCCTACCCCTGCGATACCGGCGGGGTGTTCACCACCAACAAGGTCAAGTCAGCCTCGGTGGTCATCGACCAGCTGCACCTCCAGCGCAATCGGGTGCAGGCCCTGACGATCAACTCCGGCAACGCCAACGCGTGCACTGGAGCGCAAGGCTTTCGAGATGCGCTTCTGATGGCCAAGCTCTCCGCCGACCGGCTCGACCTCGACCCGGATCAGGTGCTGGTGAGCTCGACCGGCGTCATCGGCCGCTTTCTCCCCATGGACGCGATCAAGTCCGGCATCGCCGAGGCCTGCGGCAAGCTGAGCGATGCCACAGGCGTCGACGCGGCGCGGGCGATCATGACCACCGACACCGTGCCGAAGACCGCCCAGGTCGACGTCGAGATCGGCGGCGCCAAGGTGCGTGTCGGCGGGATGTGCAAAGGCTCGGGGATGATCCACCCCAACATGGCGACGATGCTCGCGTACATCACGACCGACGCGGCGGTCGAGGCCGGGTTGATGTCGAACCTCGTCAAGTCGATCGCCGACCGGAGCTTCAACCAGGTCACCATCGACGGGGACAGCTCGACCAACGACAGCTTCCTGGTCCTGGCGAACGGGGCGGCCGGCAACGAGCCGATCCGGCCCGGCACCGCAGAGGCAGAGGAGCTCAAGGCGGCGATGGAACACGTCGCCCGGGAGCTCTCGCGCGCGATCGCTCGGGACGGTGAGGGCGCGACCAAGCTGATCACGGTCAAGGTCGAGGACGCGCTCTCCGACAGTGACGCCCGCACGGCGGCTCGTGCGGTCGCCTCGTCGAGCCTGGTCAAGACCGCGGTTCACGGCGGCGATCCGAACTGGGGCCGCATCGTGTGCGCGCTCGGCTACAGTGGCGCCGAGCTTGCGCTTGACCGTCTGCACCTGACCGTCGGCGGGCTGGTCGTGTTCGAGCGCGGAGCAGGAGTCGATGTCGACCTGGGGGCTGTCCGGCGGGCCTTTGAGCAGCCGGAAATTGAGATCGTGGCCACGCTCGGCCTCGGCCAGGGAAGGGCCGAGTCCTGGGGCTGCGACCTATCGGAGGAGTACGTGCGAATCAACGCGGACTACACGACATGACGTTGACAGTTGAGGAGCGCGCCAAGGTCCTGGTTGAGGCGCTGCCTTATATCAAGCGATTCCACGGCCAGACCGTCGTGATCAAGGTCGGAGGAAACGCGATCGACCATGCGCGCGACGAGACGCTGCTCGACGTCGTGCTGCTGCGCTACGTCGGCATGCAGCCGGTCCTGATCCACGGCGGCGGTCCGGAGATCAGCGCAATGAGCGAGCGGCTGGGCTTGAAGCCCGAGTTCCGCAACGGGCTGCGCGTCACCGACGAGAAGACGATGGAGGTCGTAAAGATGGTGCTGACCGGCAAGGTCAGCCCGGATCTGGTCGCGGCGATTCATCGCCTGGGCGGCCAGGCGGTCGGCATGAGCGGAGAGGACGGGCCGACGATCATCGCGGAACCGCTCGAGGAGTCGATGGGATTTGTCGGCAAGGTGACCCAGGTCAACAAGGAGCCGATCACCGCCTTGCTCTCGCGCGGCTACATCCCGGTCATCGCTTCGATCGGCCTCGGCTACGACGGCCACGCGTACAACATCAATGCCGACACGGTCGCCGCCGAGATCGCAGTCGCGCTCAAGGCGGCCAAGGTGATCCTTCTCACCGACGTGCCCGGGGTCCAGGGCGTCGACGGTCAGGTGGTTGCGGTCCTGTCGAAGGAGGACGCGCGCCAGCGCATCGAGAAGGGCGAGGTCACCGGCGGCATGATTCCCAAGCTCGAGGCGTGCCTTCGCGCGCTGGACGGCGTACCGCTCGCGCACATCGTCGACGGGCGAACCAAGCACGCGCTGCTGCTCGAGCTGTTCACCGAGGCCGGAATCGGCACCATGGTCACTCCTTGATTCCGATGACGACCACCTCAGAGCTGGCGGACCGCTACCTGATGCAGACCGGCCGGCGGCTGCCTGTCACGTTCGTGCGCGGTCGAGGCTGCATGGTCTACGACGATGCGGGTCGCGAATATCTCGACCTGGTCGCCGGGATCGCAGTCAACCTGCTCGGACACTCTCATCCCGACGTGGTCGAGGCGGTGAACAAGCAGGCCGGCGAGCTCATCCACACGTCAAACCTCTACTTCACCAAGCCGCAGGTCGAGCTGGCCCGGCGCCTGGTCGAGCTCTCGTTTCCATCGCGCGCCTTTTTCTGCAACTCGGGCGCCGAGGCCAACGAAGCCGCGATCAAGCTCGCGCGCAAGTGGGGCGCGAAGAATCGCGATGGCGCCTTCGAGATCATCACCACCACTGGCTCCTTTCACGGCCGGACGCTCGCCACGGTGACGGCGGGCGGGCAGCACAAATACTCCGATCCGTTCAAGCCGCTGCCGGACGGTTTTGTCCACGTCACCTACAACGATTTCGACGCGATCGAGGCGGCGACCACCGACAGCACGGTCGCCGTGATGCTCGAGCCGGTGATGGGCGAGATCGGAATCGTCCCCGCGGCCCCTGGCTACCTCAAGCGTGTGCGCGAGTGGTGCGACAAGAAGAACCTGCTGCTGATCCTCGACGAGGTGCAGACGGGTCTGGGCCGGACCGGCCGTTGGTTCGCCCACCAGCACGCCGGCGTCACGCCGGACGTGATGACGCTGGCCAAGGGCCTGGGCGGTGGGGTTCCGATCGGCGCCTGCCTGGCCAACCCGCGAGCCGACGTGTTCGAGCCCGGCGATCATGGCTCGACATTTGGCGGCAACCCGCTCGCGTGCGCCGCCGCATCCACGGTGCTGCATGTCATCGAGCGCGATGGACTGGTAGGCCACGCCGCCGAGATGGGCGGGCTTCTCCGCGCGTCACTCGATGACCTCGGCGCGAAGGAGGTCCGTGGGCTCGGCCTGATGCAGGCGTTCGAGTTCGAAGACGCCAAGGCGAAGCCGTTCCAGCAGGCATGCCTGGAGGCGGGCCTGATCGTCAACGCCGTGGACGACCACTCGATCCGCCTGGTCCCGCCGCTGATCCTCACCGCAAAAGAGATCGAGCGCGCGCACGCGGTCATGCAGAAGTTGGCCGGGTGACGACGACCAAGGCGGAGCGCCACAGCGCGATCCTCGAGCTCGTCAATCGTGGCTCGGTGCACACGCAGCAGGACATCGCGGCGGCGCTGGCGAGGCGCGGCATGCGGATCACGCAGGCGACGATCTCGCGCGACATCCAGGAGCTTGGACTGGTTCGGTCGGGCAGCGGCTATCGAAGCTCGGCGGCGCTGGTGCGCGAGCTCGTGCTTTCGGTCGAGATCGTCGAGCCGATGGCCGTGATCAGGACTCCGCCGGGGACCGCCAACCTCGTCGCCCGCCGTATCGACGAATCCGGTCTTCCCGGCATCGCGGGCACAGTGGCCGGTGACGACACGATCATCGCGGTGCTGCGCCAGCCCGCTGCCGGGCGCGCGCTGAAACGGCTCCTTGTCAATGCCGACTAGAAAGGTCGACAAGGCCAAAAAAGTTGTTTTGGCCTACTCGGGCGGCCTCGACACATCGGTCGCGATCAGGTGGCTGAAGGACCAGGGCTGGGACGTGATCGCGTTCACCGTCGACCTGGGCGAGAAGAAAGACCTCGACGCGATCCAGGCGCGCGCGCTGAAGACGGGCGCATCTGCCGCCTACGTCGCGGACGGCCGGCTCCCTTTCCTCCAGCTTTTCGTGTGGCCGTCGCTCCAGGCCGGAGCCGTATACGAGAAGGAATACCCGCTCGCCACCGCGCTGGGCCGGCCGCTGATCGCCGCGATGATGGTCGAAGTGGCACGGCGCGAAGGCGCGCAGGCCGTGGCGCATGGCTGCACGGGCAAGGGCAACGACCAGGTCCGCTTCGACGTGGCAACCGCGGCGCTGGCGCCAGACCTGCAGGTTGTCGCGCCCGTGCGCGAGTGGGGGATGAACCGCGACGACGAGATCGAGTACGCGAACCAACACGGAATCGAGGTCCCGGCCACCGTGCGCTCTCCCTACTCGACGGACGAGAACCTGTGGGGCCGCTCGATCGAAGCCGGGGTGCTCGAGGATCCTTGGGCCGAGCCGCCAAAGGACGTATACGCCTGGACCCGTGACCCGCGCCAGTGTCCTGACGAGCCGACCTACGTCGAGGTCACCTTCAAGGAAGGCATCCCGGTCGCGCTCGACGGCAAACCTACGACGGCCCTCGATCTCGTGACCACTCTGAACAACGTCGGCGGCCAGAACGGCGTCGGCCGGATCGACCACCTCGAGAACAGACTCATCGGCATCAAGTCGCGCGAGATCTACGAGGCGCCAGCCGCCGTGCTCTTGCTCCAGGCCCACCAGGCGCTCGAGGACATCACCCTGCCCAAAGAGGTCGCGAGGTTCAAGGACCTCGTCGCCCAGCAGTGGGCGCAGATGGTCTACGACGGGCTGTGGTTCAGCCCGCTGCGCGACGCGTTGTATGCGTTCGTCGCCGAGACACAGCGCCACGTCACCGGCGACGTGCGGTTGAAGCTCTACAAAGGCTCCTCCCAGGTTGTGGGCCGCAAGGCCCCGGAACAGCTCTACCAGCTCTCGCTCGCGACCTACGGCAAAGGCGACGAGTTCGACCAGTCCGCCGCCGCGGGCTTCATCAAGCTGTGGGGCATGGGGGTCCGCACGTCGGCGCGCGTCCAGGGCCGCCTCCACGCGCGCGACTTCGGCAAGCTGCTGGGCGACGCGAAGAGGCTTACGCCATAGCGAAGAAGAGCGGACGCCTGTGGGGCGGTCGCTTCCGCCGCGGCATGCTGCCTGAGCTCGAGCGTTTCTCGTCTTCGCTGACGATCGACTATGAGCTCTACCCCTACGACATCGCGGGCAGCATCGCCCACGCGCGGGGCCTGGCGGCAGCGGGAGTGGTGTCGCGCTCGCGGCTCATCGCGATAGAGCGCGGCTTGCGCCGGATCAAGAGCGAGCTCGATGAGGGAGACTTCAAGTTCAAGCCCTCCGACGAAGACATCCACACCGCGGTGGAGCGCCGGCTGACGGAGATCACGCCCGCAGGGGCGGCGCTCCACGCGGGGCGATCGCGCAACGACCAGGTGGCGCTCGATCTCAGGCTCTACTGCCGCGACGCGGCGGTCGAGGCGATCGCCTTGGAGGCGCGGGTGATCTCCGCGCTGGCGAGCAAGGCGGTGACGCATGCCGCATGGCTGATGCCCGGATACACCCACCTCCAGCACGCGCAGCCGGTGACGGTCGGCCACCACCTACTGGCCCACGCGGAGCCGCTGCTCCGCGACGTCGAGCGTTTTCGGCATGCCTACGACGCGGCGGGCGAGATGCCGCTCGGCTCGGGCGCTCTCGCCGGGTCGACGCTGCCTCTCGACCGGCGCGTGGTCGCCAGGGAGCTTGGCCTCGAGGTCTTGACCCAGAACAGCATGGACGCGGTCTCCGACCGCGACTTTGCCCTCGACCTCGCATTCGCATGCGTCGCTGCATCCATCCATCTGAGCAGGCTCGGCGAGGACGTCGTCCTCTGGGCGAGCTCGGAGTTCGGCTTCGTGAGGCTAGTCGACGAGATCGCCACCGGATCGAGCCTCATGCCCCAGAAGAAGAACCCGGACATCGCCGAGCTCCTGAGGGGGCGGGCCGGCAGGTCGATCGGCGCGCTGGTCGCCCTGGCCACGGTGCTCAAGGGCCTTCCGCTCGCCTACGACCGCGATCTCCAGGAGGACAAACCCGCGCTCTTTACCGCGGTCGAGAACATCCTGGATTCCCTGGGCGCAGCGGCATTGATGGTCGAGCACCTGGAGTTCGACCGGGAGCGCCTGGCGGCGGCCGCGGCCGATCCCGGTCTGGTGGCCACCGATGCGGCCGAGGAGCTGGTCCGCTCGGGCGTTGCCTTCCGCCAGGCGCATGAGATCGTCGGGCGGCAGGTGAGGGACGGCAAGTTTGCCGCGCCGTGGCCGGCGAAAGCCTCGCTCGCCAGGCGCGACCTGCCCGGCGCTCCGAACCCCCGCCGGGTGGCGGCCCGAGCGCGAGCCCTGCGCCGGGAGGCGGCAGGGCTAAGCCGCTGGGCTGAGAGACACCCGCCAGCCCTTCCCAGTTAGCTGATGACCTGCCCGTCCTATCGGCCACATTTCGGGGCTCCAGGCGCCGATACGTGCGTCAGGGGGCCCGGCCCGTCGTTGTCGCGCATCTCAGATGCGCTCCTCCTAGGGCCACCCCTTCCTTCGTCTCGGCGCCCGGACCGGCGCCCTCGCGGGCGCCTGCCCCGAACTGCTGGCCGCTATGCCGGTCCGGTCATCTAGAGTTCGGGCCGCCATGCTGCTCGCGGTCGACGTCGGCAACACCAACGTGACGCTCGCCCTGTTCGACGGGGAGCGCCTCGCCGCCGACTGGCGCCTGACCTCGCGCCACGAGTGGACGGCCGACGAGC
>VBDS01000068.1 GCA_005889085.1 Chloroflexota bacterium
TTGCCTCTGCCGTCGCTCGTGCATCCCGTGACGTGAGTTAGCAGCGAGTTTCCTGCGGCATCTTTCACCACGACCGGGGAGAAGGATGTGCCCTTGACCCGAATCAGCCGCCCTGAAAGCTCCCCGACCAGCAGTCCACCCTCACCGCGGACCACGCATGTCGGGACCGCGTCCGACGGGAAGTTGTTCGGATCTGGGTCGCGCCACAGATCGTGGATCAGGATGTTGATCTGGCCGTCCGCGTTGACGCGGTCAAGCGTGTTCGACCCGGCGTCCGCAACGTAGGCACCCTCTCCGGTCGCGAGCACGCCATACGGGTTGGAGTCGTGTTCCTGCGTGTTCGGGCTGTACACGCCTGGCGTTGGCTCGGCGAACTGCGTTGTGTAGGTGAAATCTGTCGCACCGATCGGGGCGAACGAGGTCCATGTTCCGTTCGCGCGGACTGAGATCAATCGACCCGCTTGCTGCTGGCCGATCGCGACTCCCGGATTCTCAGATGGTGTCGAGCCGATCTGAGCGAGGATTCTGTCTGCGCTCACCGAAAGTCCGCTCACGCCCAGCACGCCCTCGGGTCCCAGGCTGACCGAGAACAGACCCGTGACCAACGCGGTGTGCGCACCGGTGGTCGTGTTGACCCATGAGATCCGCGAGCTGTCACCGGCGCATCCCTCGAACGGAAGCCCCGGAATCTGGAAGCAGGTCGGGCCTCCATGCCCGGCCTCGCCGACGAGCAGCTTGCCGTGAAAGAAAGCAACCCCGCGCGGGCTGTCGAGCCCGGTTGCAATCGTGGTCACCGATGGTGCCGCCGCTGCGGGAATCGGCAGCAACGCCGCCACGACCCCAGCCGCCAGCAACGCAAACAAGTTTCGCTTTCGCAAATCCCACTCCTCTATGGATCCGACCCGGTCCCTATCGCCAGGCTCCCGGAATGTTCGCGCCGGCCGGGAGGGCTGTCAATGGGACAAATTGTTCAGGAGCCGCGGCCCGCTAGCTGAAATCGATCGGCGCCAGGGCCTCCCGGTTGACCTCGAGCTTGAAGATGTCCGGCCGCCCGTAGTGCCCTGCCACGTCAAGAGTTCGTTTCGCCGCAGAGGCACGTGCTGGGTCGCAGTCGGCATAGAGGATGCCGTGCTTCTCGTGTAGCGGTCCCGCCACGATGGTTCCGGTCGGGTTCACGACCACGGAGTCGCCCGGGTTGTACCACTCCTCGAGATTCGGAAAGATCTTTGCCCGCTGCGGAAAATCCTTCGGGATGTCCTTGCCGCGCATCGCAGAGCCTGTGCCGATGACCCAGCACCGGCCCTCCGCAGCGATGTGGCGCATCGTCGCCAGCCACCTGTCCCCGGAATCCCATGTCGGCGCAACATAGATCTCACAACCCTGGGCGAACACGGCGAACCGCGCCAGCGGCATGTAGTTCTCCCAGCAGATCAGGCCGCCAATCCGCCCGACCGCTGTTTCTGTGACGCGCAGTCCGGCGGCATCTCCGGTCGCCCACACCATGCGCTCGGGATTTGTGGGGACCAGCTTGCGGTGCCGGTTCAGGACCGATCCGTCGGGTCCGATCAGGACGACGGTGTTGTACAGCGTTCCGCGGCTGTACTCCCCATCGCGCTCGTGGATCCCAAGCGACACCGTGACCTTGTGACGTCGCGCAGCCGTCTGCATAGGCTTGAGGTCGCCCGTCTTGAGGTCGATCGAGTTCTCGATCAGCCGGCGGTGGATCTCGGAGGTCAGCTCATAGTCGTCACCTGGACGCAGCCGCCAGAGCCACTCGGGATAACCCGGCAGCCACGTCTCGGGGAAAGAGATGAGCGCGGCGCCTCCGACGGCCGCCTCCTCGATCAGCTCGACGCCGCGCTGAAGCGTCTTCTGGCGGTGGAGGGTGACCGGCGGCTGCTGGACGACGGCCACCCGATGTGGAGTGGGGCGCTTAGGCATGGCGCACAGGGTAGTCCCCGGCCCGGGCGACCATCCCAGGCAGCTCCTTGTCCAGCTGAGCCCCCAACCATCGCGATGTCTCGATCAGAGCATCGAGGTCGATCCCCGTCTCCACGCCGAGGCCGCGGAGCAGGTACACGAGGTCTTCCGTCGCGATGTTGCCGGTGGCTTTGGGCGCAAAGGGGCATCCGCCGGCACCCCCCACGGATGCGTCCAGCGATACGACACCCTCTTCGAGCGCGGCCACGGCATTCGCGTAACCGGTGTTTCGTGTGTTGTGGAAGTGGGCGCCCACGGTCGCACCCAGCTCGCGCGCGCCACGCACGAGCTCGTGAACCTGCGACGGCACGCCGACCCCAATCGTGTCCGCCAGGCAGATCTCATCCGGAGGCACCGCCATCAGCCGTTCCACGATCTTCAGCACATGCTCCGCGGGCACCGGGCCGTCGAACGGGCTGCCGAAGGCGACGCTGACCGTCACGGTGATCGGCATCCGGTCGCTGCGCGCCCGAGCCACGAGGGCGATCGCGGTCTTCAACCCTTCCTCGGTCGTTGCGTTCTGGTTCCGTTTGCCGAACTCGTCACCGGCCGAGAACGCGTAGTGGACCTCATCGACGCCGGCGGCCAAGGCGCGCTCGTATCCCTTCTCGTTGAGCACCAGGCCCGCGTATGTGGTCGCCGGATTGCGGCGCAGGGCCGCCATGACCGCCTCCGCGCCCGCCATCTGAGGTACGAGCTTGGGGTTGACGAAGCTCGCGGCCTCCATGCGTTTGACTCCCGCCGCCGCCAGGTAGTCGCACAGCTGCGCCCGCACCGGCGGATCGAGCACCTTCGCCTCGTTCTGCAAACCGTCACGAGGCCCAACGTCGCAAACGATCAAGGCCACATAGATAAGGTAGAGCGGCCGTGTTGATTACAGTCCGCGTCCACCCGCGGGCATCGCGCGCCAGGAGCGCGTGGAAGGAGAACGTGCTGGAGGTGTGGGTCAGCGCGCCGCCGGTTGAGGGCGCTGCGAACAAAGCCGTGCTCGAAGCCGTTGCCCGCGAGCTCGACGTGCCGCTGCGCACGGTCAGGCTACGTTCAGGCGCGCGCAGTCGGACAAAGGTAGTGGAGGTCCTCCCCACAACCTCTGGGGTCTCCGAGGCGAAGGCGCCGGAGGGAGCGAGGCCGACCGAGGGGCTGGGGCTTACTCGATAAGGTCGTTCATGGGGGTGGCACTCGCCGCCTGGCCTAGCCGCCCAACCCCAAGCAGGTCCTCGATCGTGGCCAGCAGCGAGTAGTGCGTGTAGCGGGTCTGGCTCGTCCGATGCCCCAGACCCGGCGCGATGACCAACGTCAGCACGCGGTTGTCCGTGCTGCCGTCATCTTCGTCCCACGTAATGAAAAGGACCCCGTCCTTCTGCCATGCGGCCGAAGTCGTGATCTGGCGCACCTCCTGGCGAAGCCAGTCATCACCGACCGAGACTCGGCAGTCATGCGTGTCATGGCAGCGGTCTGGCGTGATCCACGTGAAGCGCGGCGTCGATGACGTCAGGTCACCGGCCAGCGCGGTCAACGGGACGACGTTGGACGGGCACTGGCCGCCGTAGTACGCGAATGGGTTGTGACCTGGGTCGTACGGAACTGGACTGTCGAGACAGCCGGCGCTGCCCAGCCCCTCCATGTATGCGCGCCAGCTCACGCCGGCGTTGGTCAGCTGAGTGCCGAGGTCTTGCTTGGGCAGGACGTGGTAGCCGTCATCCTCAATGCCCCATGTCTGTCCGGATGTGAGCGCGAGGTAGTTCGGCACGCTGGGGTGGGAGATGGCGTGGTAGTTGTTGGCGACGCCATATTTGGCCGCGAGCGAGGCGGTGAACGCTCCGCTGAGCGCCTGGTCTGGCGAGTGATTCTCCATCACGATGAGAAACACGTGCCGCTGCGGAGCCGCCGATGCACGCGGTGGGCTGGAGCAAGCGGAAACCAGCAAAACAAAAAGCCCAAGAAGGCCCCCCAGCCTCATCTATCTGGAGGTTACCGGAGCGGCCCCGGGCGCTGCGCCGCGGCGGATGAGGCTATGCGGTGACAGGCTCCAGACGAATCACCGGGATCTCGCGATCGGTCTTCTTCAAATAGCTGCCGTAGCGCGGCGCAACGTCAACCACTTTTGCGTATGCGGCTTCGCGCTCAGCGCCTTTCAGCACATTCGGGCGAACCTTGATCCTTCGATTCCCAATCTCGAGCCAAACCCGGTCTGGGTTCTTGCACAGGTTGATGAACCAGTGCGGGTGCGTCGCTGACCCGCCCTTGGACGCGACGACCAACCATCGATCGCCGTCTTCCGCGAAACCCCCGAGAACATGGGTGCGCTCGTTGCCCGTGCGCGCGCCGACCGTGGTGAGCAAAACGGTCGGAAAGCCCATCATCACGGGTGGAGTCGGGCCCTTGCTCTTCCGGTAACGGGACACCATCATCCCGGCCAGCGGCTTGAACAACCGCTGCAGGAACGCTCCGCCCGGCGGATCAGTGCCCCGAGTGCCGCGCGGCGGGATCTCCAGCTGAGCCATCGCCAACCCCAATCGGACCCCACGCCGGACTATTCCGCTTCAGTCCAAAACCCGAACTACGCACCGCGGCCGGGGTTGTCGGCCGTGGCGGTGACCACGGCCGCGTTCGTCGCCTGGCCCGCGATCGTGCACGAGACCGTCGTCGTCGCGTTGTAGCCGACGTCCGGCTGGACCCTGGACTGGCAGGAGCCAAGGGCCTGCCCGTTGGCAGCATCATTCATCGCAAAGGTGATGGTCGACGGTGCCGATGCACCGGTCATCCCGCCCAGGTTCTTGAGCTTCGCCGAAACGACGCATGGCGAGCCGCACCCGGAGGTGTCGACCGATATGACGGTGTAGATCGGGGGCAGGGTCGACAGGTTGCCGAAGTCGATGACATCGGTTGGCGCGGAGATCTTGAAGTCGTGGTCGACGTTGCTGTACTTGAGGTCGGCGTCAGATATCCCATCGACGACGACGCCTTTCTTCAAGTGGACTCGGAGGAGCTGATAAGGAGACGCGGAAGCGATGAACACGTCTGCCCTCGCCCCGGACAGCTCCACCGCGTCCAGCCCACCGACCGGCTGGTGGTCAGTCCGCTGGGTCGCGGCCGAGCCGAGGAAGGTCGCCCTGAAGGCAGCACCGTCGGTGAGCTCCGGCAGGCTGGGCGCGAGGCCGGCTGCCTCCTTCCACCACGAGCTACCGGCTGCCTTGGCCAGGCTCGGGCCGAGCGGGTTGCCCGCCATGTGCCGGGCGAGGAACTGCTGGCCGCGGAAGTATGCGTCGGGGCCGATGAGCACCGCCTCGACGGTCTCGCCCTGTGAGGTCGCGACCAGGTGCTTGACGTTGGGCCGGACGATCTGGAGGTCGATTGTCCAGGGGACACCTGACTCGAAGTAGGACCCGGCGACCTCGAAACTCCTGGCCGAGCTGAGCATGCCGGCCGCCCCGTTCTCCAGCGCCCGGGTGGCGGGCAGCCCCAGGACATCGCACGCCGAGAGCGCGAGCAGCAAGCCGAATCCGGTCAGGACGGAACCTCGCGTTGCCACGTCGACTAGTTGGAGTAACGGCATGATCAGCGCTACCGTTACCCGACCATGGCGACCACCGACGCGCCGGCACCACAAGAGGTGAACGTGCCGGCGGTGCCGGTGCGCCGACCCGCCCGCAAGCCTCGGAGCGTCCGGCTCTGGGGTCGTGATTACGCGGTCCTCCTCCCCAGCATCCGGGACCCGCGCCTGCACGTGGCGGCCGTACTGCTGACTCTCCAGGTGCTCGGCCAGACGGTCCTGGACTTCCGCCTGTCGGTCGCCCAGATCCTCATCTGCCTTGCCACCGGGGCGCTGATCGAGTTCGTCGTGGGCTTCTTCAAGGACAGAGTCATCATGTGGCCGGCGAGCGGCCTGCTCACGGGAAACAGCACCGCCTTCATCCTGCGCGTCCCGGGTACGTTTCACGGCCAGTGGTGGAGCACGCACGGCATCTGGATCTTCGTCGGCGTGGTCACGTTTGCGATGGCCTCCAAGTACGTGATTCGCTGGAAAGGCCGGCATATCTTCAACCCGTCCAACCTGGCTCTCGTCCTCGCGTTCGTCGCGCTCGGCCCGCAGTACACCGAACCTCAAGACCTCTGGTGGATCCCGATGGGCCCCTGGATGATCGTGACGTACGCCATCCTGATCGGCGGCGGGCTGCTGATCGCGTGGGAGCTCAAGCTCCTCGGGCTCGAGCTGGGCTACATGGCAGCGTTTGCCGCCTTTCTCGCGGTCGCCTTGCTTCCGGTGCCGGACCACTGCATGATCGCGAGCTGGTATTCGACGCCCATCTGCGGAGGGCAGCTGTGGCAGATCCTGGTCACCTCGCCAGAGGTCCTGATCTTCGCGTTCTTCATGATTCCCGATCCACGGACCGTGCCCGACGGCCCGGTCGGAAGGTTTGTCTTCGGCGTCCTGGTCGCGCTGCTCTCGGTGGTCTTGATCGGTCCGACCACGCTCGAGTTCTGGACCAAGACGGCGATCCTCGCGAGTCTCGTCTTTGCCTGCGCGGGCCGCTTCGCGCTGGCGCAGCTCCTGGCGCCGCTCGAGGAGGCCGGTGGACCTCTGCGCGCGATCAGGCGAATGGGATGGGCAGCTCCCGCAACGCTCGGCGTGGCGCTCCTGGTGATGACCGCACTTCCGGTGTCGGCCGAGCTCTCCCTGCACAGCGTCGAACCGGCGCCGGAGCTGCCCGACGGGTCGACGCCGAAGTTGACACTTACGGTCGGCTCGGGTCCTGGCCTCGGATCGTGGGCCGTCGATGTGGCGGGATCCGCGCTGCCCCCATCCGGCAATGCCACGCCGGTCTCGGCCTCCGGGCGAGTGTGGATCCTGCCTCCGATTCCGTCGGTTCTGGTGCCATCGAACGTGGTGGCCTTCGACCCGTCCATGACTCAGGTGAAAGCCAACCAGATGGCGCAGGACCTGGTCCTGGACCTCATGATCGAATCCGAGGCGCGCCGAGCCCACGACCTGAAGCTCGCGCAGGACGGCGCAACGGGCGACGGGCTGACGGAGTTCACTGACGTGATCAACCAGGACATCGGCTCGGGCAAGGTGATCCAGAAGACGTACAGCTTCGACCACGTCCAGCTGAGCCTGTACCTACCGAAGTTCAGCACCCAGGCGAGGCGACTGGTCGGAGTGACGCTGCACGGCACGACCACGTTGACCACCAGGGACGCTTCGGGAAATGTGGTCTCCCAGCAGACGCAGTCTTATGCGAAGAGCTGGGGCCTCGGCGGGGCCAAAGGCGGCAATCTGAACCACGACGTGATAATCAACGACTTCACCGATCTGACCCCAGCCTAGATTTGTGTCCTCCCCATTTATGGGGAGGTGCCGGCGTCAGCCGGCGGAGGGGCTGGCGGCTTTTGGCATCCCGTCCGGTTCGTACATCGCCGGCGGCTCGATCCCAAACGTGTCGGCCAGGCGCACAAAGAGGTTGAACAGCGCCGCGACGTACGCCGCCTCTGCGATCTGCGCATCGCTCCACCCGGCGTCGCGCAGCGCCTGGACCTGCTCGTCCGTCACGCGGTAGGCGTGTCGGGTGATGGTCGCCGCGAAGTCGAGCAGAACGCGATGCGGTCCATCGAGCCCCGCCGCATCGAGGTCGCCATCGCGCAGCGCCTGCGCCACGCTCCCATACGCCTCGCCCTGCAACTGCAGGAACCAGCTATGCGAGCTGAGTCAATACCGGCAGCGGTTCAGGGCCGACACGTACGAGGCGATCATCTCGTGCTGGGCGCGGCTCAGGGCGCCGTCCGTGAAGTGCATGCGCGACGCAGCGTCGATCGCGGCCAGGAAGTCCGGCCGCAGGCTCATCGTGCGAAGTATGTCGGGCACGACACCGGCAAGGCTCCGCGCCTTGCTGGCCCCGTAGATATCTGCGAGTGGACCCTCAGCCTCCGCCTCTTCAATCATCTTGATCCGGGCCATCGGCCGGGTAACGCCCGCGCGGCAGCGAGGGTTACGGAGTCTTCTGAAGCCCGTCCCAGGACCAGCGGGGCATCGGCAGGTCCGGCTCGATCCGCGTGCCGGCGGGAGCGACCGCGTTGACCTCGCCTGTCGCCCACTCGATGTAGGCGCGCATGGCACGGCGAAACTCAAGATCGGCCGGCAGCTGCGCGTCGTCCATCGCCTGGATGAAGCAGGCCGCAAAGCGCGTACCCATGTCCTCGGGCGCGCCCTCGCCGGCGTGGATGGTCAGCATCCCCGAATGCCCGCCGAGTCCTTGCGAGTAGCTGGTCGGGCCGCCGAGCACCTCGGCCCAATACGCGGCGAGGTTCTCGGTGTGGCGCGGGCTCACGTGGTGTGAGAAGGGGTGGTTCAGCTCAGGGTCCTGGAGGCAGCGCTCATGCGTGGCGGCGGCCAGAGCGAGAAATGCCTCCTCCCCGCCCGCGAATTCATAGAGAGATGGTCGATTCATCACACGGATGTTACGGGTGGCTCATCTCTGCGGGCTTCGGCCGGCCCGATGACCCGAGGCTTTCAACCTTGCTGTCCCAGAAGAGCTCGAGTTCCTCCCACCACCATTTCGAGACGGGCAGAAGGTAGGGCACGAAATCATCAGGCCGATCACTGGTCTGGAAGCCCTCGAGGAAACCGTGGATGGCCAGCTCGCGCACGTAGTCATCACCCTCGAGGAGCATCTCCTCAATGAGCTGAAACCCAGCCGGAAAGTCCTGACGGCGACCCCTGGCGCTCAAAACGATCATGTGCCGGACGTAAATGCCGGCAAGGATGTAGAGGTGGGGCTGCCTGGAGTGGCTCCACTCCTGCGACCAATCGAGCCGGTCCTTGTTCACGGCAAACGAGCGGCTCGTCTTGAGGACAAGGCCCTCGACGTCCCTTCGCCCGATCATGGTCGAGCCCAATGTTGACCTAATCGGTGAGATCGAGCGGGGGATAGAACGGACCGCTTGCCGGGTCTTTCACCGCCTCCTGGAAGGTCGTCCCGTAGTCCCGCTCGATGTCACCGAAGCTCCAGGCCTGCCGCTTGTAGGTCCAGTTCTCGGGCCGAAGGGCGTGGGCTCGCTTGAAGTAGTCGAGCGCCTCGGCCGCCTCACCGTGCCGCGCCAGGTAGGCACCGAGATGGAAATAGGCCGCCGCCGCGACATCGTCGAATTCCAGCTCGGGCAAGCGTGAATCGAGCCGCGACCCGTCCATGACGAACGCGCTGTCCCTGCCTTTGGCGACCCAATCACGCACTGCGTCGAGGTACTCCGTGTTGATCGTGACCTCGCCCGTCTCGCGATTGCGCCGCTGCGCATAGATGGGATCGGCCGCGCGGACAATTCGGCCGCTCTCGTCGATCCAGAAAGCGGCCGGTACGTTGCGTGTGTCGTAGAGCTCCGCCACAAGAAGCTGCTGATCGATGACACTCGGATGCTGCTGATGCGCGGCGGCGATGAACGGCTCCACCGCCGCATTCCCCTTCGCATCGCACGCGACTGTGAGCACCTCGAAGTTCTTGTCCTTCAGCTCCTCTCGCAGCTCCTGCCAGACCGGCAGGTCAAACCGGCAGCTTCACCAGGAGGCCCAGAAGAGGAGGAAGACTTTCTTACCTTGGAGCTCGGAAAGACTGTGCGACCGGCCGGCAAGGTCGGGCAGCGTGAAGTCCGGCGCGTGTCGCGACGTCAGGCGGCTCTTCCACTCCCAGCCCGCAGGGCCGAAGTACCAAATCGAGTTTTTCTTATCGTGTGCGACCGGCTGCTGGATCAGGTCCGCGAACGCGGTCAGGTTGAACAGGTCGTCCCTGATCAGCTCTGACCGGCGCGCGTCCGGCACCGGGACGCAGATCCCACTCTTGCAGACGCCCTCGGGCTCGAGGTCCCAACCGGTGGCGGCTTCCAGACTCGAGAGGGTCAGCCAGAGTTGATCGCCGTCGACTCGCGCCGCGTCGACCTGGGCCTCGGCATCCTGGTACAGGAGGGTCGCTTTGGGCACGTACTCACTAACCCGATGTCTGGCGGAAATCGTCCATGGGAGAGCTGTGAAGAGGGTGTGATGGGTGCGTCTAGGTGGCCGGAATTAGCGCTTGGTGAGGTTGGGGTGAAGCTTTCTGCATGCAAATTTACTTGACAGCGTACGTATGTTTGGTACAATATCGGCATGCTCGAGCTGGTTCCTCAGGAGGTCGATGTCGCCTACGAGATGGTCGGCATCCGGCAGGCCATCGACGAGCTCGAGCTCCAGTTCTCCCGCCTCGCCGCCAG
>VBDS01000015.1 GCA_005889085.1 Chloroflexota bacterium
AATCCCGGGGGAGTCGGACCGATGACCCGCGCCATGCTGATCAAGAACACGTACGAGGCCGAGGTCCGCCGCCGTGGATGACCACGTGCCTGCCGAAGGGCTGCGGCTGCTCAACGGCTTCCGCGGCTACCAGCTGGCGGTCGCGGCCTGCCGCCTCAACCTGGCGGAACACATCGACTCGATGGATGACGACTTTGGCTCAGTGATGAGCGACCTGCATATGATGGTCGTGCTCGGAGGGCGCGAGCGCACCACGGCAGAGTACGCGTCCCTTCTCGGCGCCGCCGGGCTGCGTATCACGCATCCGATCAGGATGGACTCCGACTTCTACGCGATCGAGGCCGTACCCGACTGAGCGCGGAGCTGTGACATACCAGGAGGCCCTCGACTTCATATCGAAGCAGGGCCGCTTTGCGATGAAGCTCGGCACCGAACGGACGAGGGCATTGCTCGACCGCCTCGGCGCGCCCGACCGGCGCTTGACCGGCGCGCTGATCGCGGGCACCAATGGCAAAGGGTCGACCGGTGCGTGCCTCACGTCGATCCTTCGCGCCTCTGGCCGAAGCGTGGGCTTCATGCCCAAGCCTCACCTGGTCTCTTACACGGAACGGATCGAGCTGAACGGGAGTCCGATCAGCGAGCAGGATTTTGTCACCACCCTCGAGGACCTGATTCCCACCCTCGACGCGGTCGCGTCTGAGCTGGGAGCGGCAACGGAGTTCGAGATGCTGACGGTGATGGCGATCGCGTACCTGGAGCCGCGCATCGACCGATTGGTCTGTGAGGTCGGGTTGGGCGGCCGGCTGGACGCGACCAACGCGCTCGACCTCGGGGTCGCCGTGATCACGAACGTCGACCTCGATCACCAGAAATATCTCGGCAACACGATCGGCGAGATCGCGCGCGAGAAGGCGGCCATCATCAAGACAGGCGATCGCGTGGTGACCGGCTGCAAGGGCGAGGCCCTCGAGGTGGTCGTGTCGCGAGCGGCGAGCGTATCCGCGCCGTTGTGGCGGCTCGGGGAAGAGATCCATGTCGAGTCGACGTCGCAGGGTTGGGCCGGGTACGTGATGAGCGTCGCCGGCCCGGGATTTGAGCACCGCGACCTGCGACTGCCCCTTGTCGGCGACTACCAGCCGGCGAATGCCGCCCTCGCCGTGGCGTCGGCCCACCTGATCGACGAGATCGGAGATCGCGCGGTTCGTGAAGGTCTGGCCGCGACGCGGTGGCCCGGGCGTCTCCAGGTGATCGCGGAGCAGCCCCGTGTGATCCTCGATGGTGGACACAACCCGGCGGCGATGGTCAAGGCGGGAGCGGCACTTCGCCGGCTGATCGGGTCGGAGAAGCTCGTTACCGTGTTCGCGATGCTGAGCGAACGCGATCCGGTCGTGCTGCTCAACGCGCTGCGGACCGTGCGGCCCGACGCTGTTGTGTTCACGGAACCCGCGAGCGCGCACGGGCATGCCATCCCGGCGGCCGAGCTCGCAGGCATCTACGGAGCCGGCGCCCACGTCGAGCGGCAGGCAAGCGCCGCCCTCGAGCGGGCCCGGGACCTGGCCGGTACGGCCGGGAACGTCCTGGTCTGCGGCTCGCTCTACCTGGTCGGCGAGATCCTCGCCCTCAGGGACTAGCCCGTAGGAACCGCACGCACAGGTACACGCTGCCCGCGATCATCGGCAGCAGGAGAGCAAGTCCGAGGCCGGCCCACAAGCCCCCACCACTTACCGCGAGGCCGCTGAGCAGGATCAAGGCGAGCGTTATTCCTCCGGCGCCGAGAAGGATGTCCCTCGTCGAGCGAGGACGCGGGATTTCACCTCCTCGCTCGCCGGGGGCCGCGCCCTCCCGGGGCACGGAGGGGGTGGGGGCTTGAGATGCTCGCCGCCTTACGGTCAGCCCGTAGACCAACAGGCCGACGCCGGCGAGTCCGCCAAGCAGCGTGACGACCTCGGCGATCAGGCCTTCTCGCGTGTCGGACACTCGAGTCGCGGCGCCGAAGGCGAGGATGACGAGCGCGGCACCGGCGACGAGCGAGATTCGGCGCATTTTCAGTGCGCGGTCGAGAGCAGGTTGTTGCGGAGCCGCCGCATGCCCCGGAGCCAGCGGTCGTAGTCGTCTGCCTTGCGCCGGAAGTAGTCGGCGACCTCGGGGTGGGGGAGGATCAGGAAGCGCTCGTCGGCGATCCCCTTGACCACGGAGTCAGCGACCGCCTCGGGCTCGAGTGCGCCCGCGGTGAGAAAGTCGATGCCGAGAACGCGGCGCTCCTGGGCGAGCATGTCGGTCTTCACTCCCTGGGGGCAAAGGCATGAGATGCGAATGCCCTCATCGCCGTGCACGATCGCGAGCCACTCGAAGAAGGAGAGGGCGGCGGCCTTGGTCACGCCGTACGGAGCAGCAAAGAAGTGATTCAACAGTCCGGCCGCCGAGACGGTGCCGACGATATAGCCCTCCTTGCGGGCGAGCATGCCGGGCAATACGTGGCGGGCGACGAACACGTGAGCCATCACATTGATTTCCCAGATGCGCTGCCAATCGCTGTCTGAAGCTTCAGGACCACCATCGATCGCAATGCCTGCATTCGAGCAGAAGACATCGATCCGTCCGTGTGAAGCCTCGACCTCATTGACCAGGCGTTCGACATCCGTCTCGCGAGAAACGTTGCACTCGATTGAGGTTCCGCCGATTTCGTCGGCCACCGCTCGGGCGCCCGACCCATCGATGTCGGCCACCACGACTGCCTTCGCATGCTCTGCGGCGAGCCTCCTGGCGAGGGCACGACCGATGCCGCGTGCGGCGCCGGTGACGACTACGACCCGGTTGGTCAGCTCCACCGCAAGCTCACGAAGGTGCCAGTCTGAACGTTTCCAAGGTCCTCACACGATGTCACGCTGAAGGTTGTTTGTGCTTTGAAAAAATTTCTTGTGGAAAACACCTGTCGGGTCCTTTCGGAGAGTTGCGATAGCGAATAGAATCTCTCCCCATGGTCGGAGGGGGCCTCGACTACAGCGCGGCCTTTCAGCGCGGAATCGAGCTGATCGGAAAGCGTTGGACCGGGGCGGTTGTAAAAGCACTCATCCCAGCACCTGCGCGTTTCAATCAATTGCTCGCCGGCATCCCGGGCATCAGCGACCGAGTCCTGACCGAACGTCTTCGCGAGCTCGAGACCGAGGGCATTGTGGAGAGGCTTGTCGACCCGGGTCCGCCTGTGCGGGTGAGCTACAGATTGACGTCGCGCGGTCGCGCGCTCGAACCGGTTCTGTCCGCGGTCTCGGATTGGGCCGAGAGCTGGCTGACGACCCAAACCGCGGCGGTGGGCTGAGCCGGGCCGCACCGTTTCGCACTCGTCGCCTCGGGCCCTCCCTACCTCCACCGTGCCGTCCCTCCCCCTCCAGCACACCGCGATCGAGCCTACGATTCGACTGAGTCCACGCACAATCCATCCTGTTAAGAGGTCCCAAAAGGCATGTCGAACACGACTGATAGGCTTTACCGAATGCCGATTGGCGATTTTCTCCGCCGCCGGCCCGAGGCCCAGACCTGCCAGGCTTGCGGTTCGCCCCTGCCCCACGGCGCCGTGTTCTGCGCCTCCTGCGGTGTGAGAGCCGACGATCCCCAGGCCGAGCCTCTCCACATCGTCGACAGGACGACCGGTCTCTTCAACGATCGCTTTGTTCGACCAGTGCTCGAGGACGAGCTGGCGCGAGCGCACCGCTACCAGCGCAACCTCGGCGTCCTCCTGATCGAAGCCAACGGCTCCCTGCCGCCTGACGAAGCGTTGAAGGCCATGGCTGCCGCACTCGCCGGAACGGTACGGGACGTCGACACACCGGGCGTGCTCGGGCGCACCCCACCTCAGCTGCTCGCCATCCTGCCCGACACCGATGTGGCGGGCACCGCACATGCCGCGAACCGGGTACTCGAAGCTGTGAACGAAGCGCTCAAGCCGCAGGGTGGGGAGGCGGCGGTCGGCCTTGTCTGCGTGCGGCCGGGGCAGCGGGTCCGGGCGGGAGCGGTCATCGAGAGCGCGGGTCGATCGCTGCGCTCCGGCCGGCCCGAGATGATGGGCAAGCCCGCCTGAGTCTGGAGGTCTACCTCGCCCGCCACGGCGAGACCGAGTGGAGCCTCTCGGGACAGCACACCGGCATCACCGACCTGCCCCTTACAGTGCGTGGCGAACAGAATGCCCGCGACCTGGGCCAAAGACTGAAAGGCATCCACTTCGACGCCGTCTACTCGAGCCCGATGCAGCGGGCGTGGCGAACCGCGGAGCTCGCGGGCTTTGCGGAGCCGCAGCTCTCACAACTGCTCAGGGAGGTCAACTACGGCAGGTACGAAGGCCTCACCTCGCCTCAGATTCATGATTCGGACCCGGACTGGGAGCTCTTCAGAGATGGCTGCCCTGGCGGCGAGACGCCGGCGCAGATCTACGCGCGGGCCGACAAGTTCCTCGAGCTCGCTACGCAGCGGGCCGAGGGTCGTGTCCTCGTCTTCGCGCACGGGCACATCTTGAGAGCCATCGCCGTCGCCTGGATCAAGGCGGCCATCACAGTCGGCGCAGGCCTGCAGCTTGACGTGGCCACGCTCAACATCCTCCGCGATGCTGACCGCGGCCGCGTCGTGGCATTGTGGAACGCTCGTTGACCCGATTACTCCTTGCGGCGAAGCGTCCACGGGCGGCTGCGCACCCCGGGGAGTCCGGCGAACACCAGATAGGCGGACGTGGCTACATCGGCACGATACGTATGCCGTTCGCCAGGGTTGATCAACAGCATCTCGCCTGCGTGCACCTCGCCTGTGTGCGTCCCGTCGTCGAAGCGCAGGCTGCCATCCGTAACGATCAGCGCAACCGGAATCGCGTTGCGGTGCTGGGGCACGGTCTGGCCAGGCTCGAGACGCAAGCCGACCACGCGCATGGATCCGCAATCCGCGATCTGCTCGAAGCCGAACGCGCGCGGTCCCTCGCCGATGCCTGACCCGCTCACCGACGACAATCATGCCGCCGCGACCTGATTCGACCGCGAGTTGAACATCATCCACGCGACTGGGATCGAGGGCGCTCGCCAGGCGCGCGGCATCACCGTCGTCATCGATGTGCTTCGAGCTTTCACGGTCAGCGCGTACGCATTGCACGGCGGAGCCCGCGAGTGCCGCCTCGTCAAGACAGTTGCCGAAGCACGTGCCCTTGCCGCAAGCACGCCAGGCTCGGTGATCTGCGCTGAGGAGGAAGGCTTCCCCGTGGAGGGAATCCCGGTCAGCAACTCGCCCACCAAGATCCGGGAGCTCGACCTGAGCGGTCGAGTCCTCATCCAGCGCTCCAGCGCGGGCACCCAGGCGGTCGCGGCGGTCGAGGGTCGTGACATCTTCGCCGCGAGTCTGGTGGTGGCCCGCGCGACCGTACAAGCCTGCCTGTTAAGAAAGCCGGAGACCCTGACCCTGGTGGCGTCAGCGGACCATCCGGAGGACCACGCCTGCGCCGCTTACATGGACGCGCTCATCCGGGGTGAGACGCCCGACCTCGAGCGCCTGCTTCACCCGCTGCGCGAGACCGATCGCTATCGAACTGTGGCCGGCGGAGGCTGGCCCGGCTTCCCGGCCACCGACCTGGAGCTCTCCCTCCAGGCAGACGTGTTCGACTTCTCCATGCCAGTAACCCGCGACGAGGGCTACCTCACCCTGACCGCAAGCTTTTGAGGCCTCCGACCGTCCTCTTCTTTAGGGCTCGGGGATGCGCAGTCACTTCGCTGGTGGCGGAATCGTGTTGTTTTTCCTGGCGGCCTGCGGGTCACAGCCTCCAGCGTCGCCCCTTGGGGCAGCCACCCAGTGCACAAATGCAAGCGCGCCGCATCACGCCTACGTCGTGGTCCAGCACATGTCGGGCGCGTGGATGGAGCGATGCGTTGGCTTTTCCACCCCATCAATCGACGGCCAGACCGTGATGGATCAATCCGGCATCGAGTACCAGGCCGAGCCCGTGGGCTCAGGCAAGGTCGTGTGCCAGGTCGACCAGGAGCCCGCGCAGGTCAGCCAGTGCTTCCCGCAGCACAAGCCCTACTGGGCGCTGTTCATCGCGTCAGGCAGCGTCTGGTCGAGCGCCGGCGGCGGCTACACCGATGTCACCTTGCATGACGGTGAGGCGCTGGGATGGCGTTACGTGAATGCTTCCGATCCGAAGCCCGCGCCGCCACCGATGCCTCATCGTCTCGAGAGCTAACATCTCTCGCAGGGCACCAAGGGAATCCGGTGCGAAACCGGAGCTGTCGCGCAACTGTGAGCGAGGAGCCTCCGTCCGAAACAAGCCACTGAGGTAGACCACCTCGGGAAGGCGGACAGGGGCGGTGATCCGCGAGCCAGGAGACCTGAGCGCCCAAACGGCGAACCCGTCCGCGCGCAACGGCACGGAAGCTCCTGGCGGTCGGCTTTCAGCGGCGCGTTCGGAAAAGGCTGACCGCCTGGAGGTAAACGCGTGCGCAAGCACCTCATGTGGGCCAGCGCGACACTGGCTCTGACACTCGGCGGCGTCAACGCCTGCGGCGGTTCCCCATCGGCGGGTACGTCGCCCCCAGCCAGCTCATGCGTGAACGCATCTGCACCGCACAAGGCATACGTCGTGGTCCAGCACATCGCCACCGCGCACCGATTGCAGAAATGCGTCGGCTTCTCCGGTGACACCATCGACGGTCAGACCCTGATGGACCAGTCGGGCATCGAGTACCAGACTCAGACTTTCAGCTTCGGCAAGGCAGTCTGCCAGGTCGACAACGAGCCGGCTCAATACAGCAAGTGCTTTGCCGACAGCGGACCCAACTGGACGCTGTTCGTCGAGACGAGTGGCGCCTGGGCCGAAGCGCAGACCGGATACACGCAAATCACCCTCCATGACAAAGACGCACTGGGCTGGACCTACACGGCAGACGCCTCGCCAGCGCCGCCGCCCCTGGCCAAGGAGTAAGTCACAAAAGCTTGAACGCGAGAGCGGTGGCGGCCTGGTCCGGCGCATGCATCTTCATCGCGCTGTTCACGACCAACCCGGCGTATAGAGCTCTCGTCCTGGCGGCGGCGTTCGCCACGCTCGCCGTCAGCGTCGGGCTCGCCCGCATGCGCCGGATGCTCATCGGCGGTGGCCTGATCGTGGCGGTGGACATCTTGCTCAACTTTGTCTCCGCCCACCTCGGCCGCACCGTCCTGTTCGCGCTGCCCGACGCGATCCCGGGGATCGGAGGCCCGTACACGCTCGAGGCTCTCGCCTTCGGCGTGTCGAACGCCCTGACCATCGCCGCGGCGATCTGCGCGGCGGCGCCCTTCTCCCTGCTGCTCGAGTCACACGACGTGATGGACGCGCTGCCCAACGCGCTTTCACGCACCGGTACGGCGATCGCGGCGTCGCTCAACCTCGTCCCGTCGATCGTCGCCTCTTTCGCCGAGGTCAGCGAGGCGCAGCGCTTCCGAGGCTGGAGGCCACGCGGGCCTCGCTCGTGGGCGGAGGTGGTTGTGCCTGTCGTGCTGACGAGCGCCGAATCCTCGATCCAGCTGGCCGAGTCGATGGAGGCGCGCGGCTTTGCGTCCACGCCGCGAACCTCCTACGAGCGGCCGCGACTCGATCGCTCCGACTGGCTCGTGGTCACAGTCTCGGGTCTAGCCGTGGTGGGATTCGTCGCCGCCCACGCCGCCGGTTGGGCGGCGGACTGGGACGCCTACCCCTCGCTCGTGGCTCCGCGGATCGACCTGCCTGCGCTGGTCTCCTGCCTCCTGTTGTTCGCGCCGGTGTTGGTTTGGCGACGGCGCGTCTGACCCACCTCACATATTGGTATCCAGGCGCCTCGATGCCTGCGCTGCATGACGTCAGCCTTGTCATCGGCGAGGGGGTGACCCTTGTCGCTGGACCATCGGGCGGCGGCAAGTCCACCCTGCTGCGCGTGCTGAACGGCCTCGTGCCTCACTTTCATGGCGGCCGCATCGCGGGCTCGGCCGAGGTCGCCGGCCTCGACATCATCGCCACGCCCACGCGCCTTCTCGCGCGTAGGGTCGGGTTTGTCTTCCAGGACCCTGAGCTCCAGGCCGTCTACGACACCGTCGAGCGCGAGGTGGCGTTTGGGCTGGAGAACATGGGCGTGCGCACCGACGAGATGCACGCGCGCGTCGATGAGGCCCTCGTCGAGGCAGGCGCCGAGCAGCTTGCCCGCCGACGCATCCGGACCTTGAGCGGCGGCGAGCGCCAGCGTGTCGCGCTGGCCTCGGTGCTCTCCATGCAGCCGGGCCTGGTCGTGCTCGACGAGCCCACCTCGCAGCTCGATCCGGAGGGTGCCTCGCTCGTCCTGTCGGCGGTATCGCGGCTGGCTGAGACGGGGCACGCGGTGGTGATCTCCGAGCACCGTCTGGAGCGTCTGAGACGGATGGCAGACACGCTGGTCGCAGTCGATGGGGGCAGCGTCGCGTCGCACGAACCTGCCGCGTGGCGGCCGCCACAGATCGACGCCCCGGTGCCACGAACGGCGCCAGCCGGTCCGGAGGCGTGGTCGCTCAGCGGGGTCCGAGTGGGGTTTGCGGGCCACACGGTGCTCGACCGCGTCGACATCGCCGGTCACCGAGGCGAAGTCGTCGCCTTGAGCGGGCCGAACGGCGGCGGCAAGACCACCTTGCTGCGCACGATCGCAGGGACCCTGGCGCCACTCGCGGGCAAGGTGGAGCGCAGACCCGGGCGCATCGCTTACCTGCCCCAGAACCCCACTGCGCTGCTCCACAGGCCAACCGTCCGCTCCGAGGTCGAGCTGACCCTCGGCCGTTCGGGCGCGGTGGACAACCCCGAGCAGATCCTGGCGGCGCTTGGTCTGCTTGCCGTGGCGGGACGCTACCCGCGCGACCTCTCGACTGGCGAGCGCCAGCGCGCCGCCCTGGCCGCCGTCCTCCCGGGACGCCCAGACCTCGTCCTCCTCGACGAGCCGACGCGCGGCATGGACCCTGCCGCTCGGGACGCCCTGATGCGGCTGGTCGGCGCGTTGCGCGAGGCAGGCTCCGCGGTGGTCCTGGCCACGCATGACACCGACCTTCGGAACGCGCTGGCAGATCGCGTCGCGACGGTCGACGGCGGCACTGTGACCGAGCTGCATGCCGTGCGGGCATGAGGAGGGCGCTGCCCGTCGGCCTGGTCTCGCTGGTCGGAGTCGCGCTGTTTGCCTGGCCCTTCTCTGGCAGCGGGCTGCCCGCCGACACCCCCGCCTGGACCCTGATGCTCGCCGGCATCGCCGCGCTCGTGCTGGTCGAGGCCGGGACACGCCAGCTCGACTCGCGCGCCGTAGCGCTCCTCGCGGCTATCGCGGCCATGGATTCGGCCCTTCGCCTCACCGTCATCGTGGGGATCGGCGGGTTCAACCCGATCTTCTTTCTCGTCCTCTGCGCCGGTTATGTCTTCGGCACGTCGTTTGGTTTTTTGGTGGGCGCGCTGTCGATCCTCGTCTCGGCGCTGATCAGTGGCGGAGTTGGCCCATGGGTGCCCTACCAGGTCTTTGCGCTCGGTTGGGTGGGCGTGGCCGCGGGAATCGCCGGACACTGGCGCGCTCCGTCGCCGGGCGTTCGCGACGTCCTGCTGCTGGCGGCGGCGGGGGGCGTGATGGGTTACGTCTTCGGCATGCTGATGGACGTGACGGTCTGGATACCTGCGTTTCGCGGCAACCCCAGCCTCGGTTGGTTTCCCGGCCTGACGCCCGCCAACGCTCTCGTCCACTACGCGCGCTTCTACGTCCTCACGTCGTTTGCCTATGACACGTTTCGCGCGGCAGGCAACGTGGTCATGGTGCTGGCTCTAGGTGCCCCCGTTCTGGCCGCACTCGCCCGATTCCGCGCCCGCCTCACATTCGAGGTCGTGCGCGCGTGAAGTTCGAACAGTTCAGGCGCCTGTGCCTGTCCCTGCCGGAGGCCGAAGAGATCGAGACCTGGGGCGAGTCGACCTTTCGCGTGCATGGCCGGATCTTCGCCATGGGCTCGCCCGAAGGCAAATCGGTATCGGTCAAGGCCACGCTCGACGACCAGGCCGGCCTCGTCGCGATGGATCCGAAGACCTTTTCCGTCTCCGCGTACACGGGTCGATTCGGCTGGGTCAGCGTGAGGCTCGCCGGTCTTGCCCCACAGCTGGGCGACCGGCTGGTGAAGAACGCCTGGGAGCGAACTGCCCCCAGGGATACCCCGCGTCCACAGCGCGGGGACCCCAGGAGGAAGACGACGTCAAATCAGAACGCCCGGCGCCGGTAGCCCCGACCGCCCGCGAAGAGCCGCACGATGATCAAGAGGATCGCGGCCCCGATGAAGGCCATGATCATCGCGCTGATGATCGGGTGGCCGGCGACCGCGATGTTGAAGTGGAGGATGCCGGCGAGCACGATCCCGCCGAACAGCCCCCCGACGATGCCGACGATGATGTCCCAGAAGAGCCCGAGGCCGTGGCCCAGAGCCAGATGGCTTGCCAGGAACCCTGCCACGAGCCCGACCAGCATCCACACCAGGATTGAGTCCAGGTCGAGCGTGATCGGCGTGCCGTTGACACTTATGACCATTACAAATAGGCCCCCTTTACAAAACTAGACGCGCACAACTAGAACGCGCCGGGTCCCAGGGGTCCCCGCGAAATCACGGCGCAGCCTCTGATTTCGTGGGGATTGATCAGGTCACCTTGGAAGCCAGTTCGCCGAGGGCTGCCCCCAGGACGCGGTTGAACGCAGGGAACGGGTGGATGACGTCCGCCAGGTCCCGCAGCGGGGTGCCGAGCTTGACGGCCATGACGAGCTCGCCCAGGATCTCGCCGGCGCGGGGCGTGACCAGGGTCGCCCCCACCAGGGCGCGACGGGTCCGGTCCGCGACAAGCTTCAGCGTCCCGCCGTGAAAGTCGTGGATGTAGCCGCGCGCGGTCTCGGCCGGGTCGATGGTGGTCACCACGATGTCGAGGCCGCGCTCGCGCGCCGTCTGCTCCGACCAGCCGACCGAAGCCACCTCGGGGTCGGTGAACGTGACCCGCGGCACCGCGGTGTGGTCGGCGCGGGCGTCCTCGCCGCGCAGCCGGCGAGCCACGATCTGGCCGTGGTAGTAAGCCAGGTGGGTGAAGCCGCCGATCCCGGTGATGTCGCCGGCGCCGAAGATGCCGGTGCGCGCCTCGAGCGTCTGGGGATCGACCTTGAGCCAGCCGCGCTCGGTCTGGGTCAGGCCGGCCGCGCGCCAGGCCTCGAAGTTGGGCCGCCGGCCTGTGGCGACCAGGAGGCGGTCGCCTGAGACGATCGCGCCTGACTTGAGGTGGAGCACCACGTCGGATGCCTGCTTCTCGACCGCGACGGCCGGGTCGCCGACCATGACTTCGATCCCATCGGCCTGCAGGTGGGGCAGCAGCGCCGCGCCCGCCTCCGGCTCTTCGAGGCCCAGAAACCGAGGCCCGGCCTCGACGATGGTGACTTTCGAACCAAGCCGGGCAAAAGCCTGGGCGAGCTCGACCCCCACCGCACCGCCACCCAGCACCACGAGCCTCGCCGGCAGCTCGCGCGGTATCGCGGCCTGCCGGTTGGTCCAGTACTCGATCTTGTTCAGGCCTTCGATCGGCGGGATCGCCGCGGTGCCGCCGTTGGCGATGACGACCGCCTTGCGCGCCACCAGCTGATCGCCTCCGACCTTGACCGTCCGCAGGTCGATCAGCTCGCCGGCGCCCCGGACGAGCTTGGCTCCGGTCGCTTCCAGGGCCGCCGCCGGCCGCCCGTCATCGAGGTCGCGTGCCATCCAGAGCACGCGCTTGGAGACCTTCGGGAAGTCGACGTCCCACTCGACGCGAGAGGCGGCCAGGGTGCGCGCGCGAAGCGCCTCCTCGAGGGTCTCGCCGGACCGAAGCAGCGTTTTGGAGGGCACGCAGCCCCAGTAGGGACATTCGCCGCCGACGAGCTCCCTCTCGACGACCGCGAGCGAGATCCCGCTGCCCTCCAGGCCGCCTGCGATGGCTTCTCCGGCGACCCCGCCGCCGAGACAGACGACATCAAACTCCTGCGGCAACTTGTCCTCCTCCTTCGGCGCTTGCGCGCCGCAGCGACTCGAGAAGCGAGGTGGCGGTGAACTCTCCTAGGTAGCGGTCGCCGTCGAAGACCGCGGCCCGCTCGGTAGGGCTGGCCACCGCGGCGGCAAACGCGTCGGTCAGCGTGGTCGTGATGGCTACGCGTGGCGCATCGGGGCGAGGCACGCCATCGGAATGTTCGAGCGTCTGCGGGTCGATGGGCACGACCAGCATGCGGCGGACCAGGCGCTCGCGTCCCAGAAACTCCGAGACGTACTCGCTAGCCGGGCGCGTAAGGATCCTTTCGGGCGTGTCGTACTGTGCGATCGCGGCCTGCATCTTCAACAGACAGATTCGATCCCCGACCATCACCGCCTCGTCGATATCGTGCGTGACGAAGACGACCGTCTTGCGCATCGACCGCTGGATGCTGATGAACTCCTGCTGCAGGCGCTCGCGCGTGATCCGGTCGACCGCACCGAACGGTTCATCCATCAACAGGACGGGAGGATCCGCGGCCAGCGCGCGCGCGAAACCGACACGCTGCCGCTGCCCGCCGGAAAGCTGGTGCGGGTAACGGTCGCGATACTCGTCGGGCGGCAGGCCGACAAGCTCGAGCAGCTCCTCGGTCCGGTCGTGGATCCGCTTTTTGTCCCACCTCCACAACCTCGGAACGGTGCCGACGTTTTCGCCGACGGTCATGTGAGGAAAGAGACCGGTCTGCTGGATGACGTAACCCATCTTCAAGCGCAGGGCCGCGGGATCTTCGCCGCGAGTGTCGACGCCGTCGACCAGGATGCGTCCGCCGTCCGGGTCGATCAGCCGGTTGATCATGCGGAGCGTCGTCGTCTTGCCGCATCCCGAGGGTCCGATCAGGACGCACGTCTGGCCGTCAGGGATGTCGAGCGTGAGGCCGAGCACCGCGTTCGACCCGCCGGTGAAGTGCTTGCTCACGTTCTCCAGTCGGATCACGGCTCGTTTACCGTAATCGAATGCCGAACGGGCTATTCCTCGACTACGTCGACCCGTGGATCAACTGGGCCTGGCTCGTGAGCCACGTCGCGGTGTTCTCCGACGCCCTCCTGCAGCACATCACGCTGACCCTCATCGCGATCGGCGTCGGGCTTGTCATCTCGCTCCCGATGGGGATCGTCGCCCATCGGTGGCGCGCCCTGCGCAATCCGGTTCTGACGCTGTTCGGCATCTTCTACACGATTCCGTCGATCGCGCTCTTCGCAATCCTGATTCCCTACACAGGCCTCAGCACGCTGACCGCCGAGATCGGACTCGTCGGCTATGCGGTGCTGATCCTCACACGCAACGTCGTCGTGGGCCTGGAGGCCGTGCCCAGAGACGTCCTCGACGCGGCCGATGGAATGGGATATCGTCCGCTGGCCCGCCTCGTACGAGTTGAGCTGCCGCTTGCGCTCCCAGCCATCTTCGCCGGCATCCGAATCGCGACGGTCACAACGATTGGTCTGGTCACCATCACTGCCGTGATCGGGCTCGGCGGCCTCGGCCAGCTCATCCTCCAGGGCCTTGTCGAGAACTTTCACACGCCCCTGCTCGTGGCCACGCTTCTCTCCATCGTCCTGGCGCTGGTCGCCGACCTCGCGCTGGCGGGGACGCAGCGATTCGCTCTTCCCTGGTCCAGGACCGCGTAGATGTCAACCCTCGGTCGCGTCCTGCAGTGGTTCGCAGATCCAGCCCACTGGTCGGGCTCCGACGGAATCCCCACCCGTCTCGTCCAGCACCTCCAGCTTTCAGCGGAATCAGTCCTCATCGGAGCCGTGATCGCTCTACCGGTCGGCATCGTGCTTGGTCACTACGGACGATTTGGCAATCTCGCCATCAACGTGTCGAACGTCGGACGCGCGGTGCCATCGTTCGCGCTGCTCGTCCTCGCGTTCCAGGTGTTCGGGCTCGGTGACCTGCCGATCATCATCTCTTTAACCGCACTGGCGATTCCGCCGATGGTCACCAACAGCTACGTCGCCATGCGTGAGGTGGACCCGGATGTCAAGGACGCGGCTCGCGGCATGGGGTATAGGGAGCTGGCCCAGGTCCTGAGGGTCGAGTTACCCCTCGCGGTACCTCTGTTGATGGCGGGCATCCGCACCTCCGCTGTCCAGGTCGTGGCCACGGCCACGCTTGCCGCGTTGATCGCGGGAGGAGGCTTCGGCCGCTACATCATCGACGGCCTGGACGGCTACGACTACACGAAGCTGGTCGCGGGCGCGATCCTGGTCGCGCTGCTTGCGCTCGCCACGGAGCTCAGCCTGGCCGGCGTCGAGCGCCTGCTCGTGCCGCGAGGCATTAGGCTCCTCAGGGCGCCGACGGCCGCCCGCGCCCAGGTGTTCAAGGCGGCCTGACGCGGTTGGTGGAAGAATCTGTACTGGCACGGGGTTCGAACCGGAGACCGTCCGCGTCAAGGAGGAACTTTTGATGTACCGCATACCCAGGTTTGGGTGGTTGTTAGCCGTGCTGGTCGCGGCCCTGACTGTGGCCGTGGCATGTGGCGGCAACAGCCCGACCACGCCTGCCAAAGGGACGATCACGATCGCGGGCTTCAAGTTCTCCGAGGGCAGCGTCCTGGCTGAGCTCTACGGTCAGGCCCTGCAGCACGATGGCTACACGGTCAACTTCAAGCTGAATCTTGGCTCGCGCGAGGTCGTCGGGCCCGCGATCAAGTCAAAGCAGGTCGACCTCTACATCGGGTACGCCGCGACGGACCTCGAGTACTACAACAACGCCGCCGGCGAAGCGAGCGGCGACGTGACCGCAACCACCGCCAAGCTCAACAGCCGCCTCCAGCCTCTGGGCCTGCAGGCGCTGACGCCCTCAGCCGCCGTCGACCAGAACGCGTTCGCCGTGACGAAGGCGACCTCTGACAAGTACAACCTGAAGAAGCTTTCAGACGTCGCAGCGGTAGGTGGCCAGCTCGTCCTGGGCGCCGGACCGGAATGCCCGCAGAGACCGTTCTGCCAGCCAGGCCTGGAACGCGTCTACGGGATTCACTTCAAGAGCTTCAAGGCGCTCGACACCGACGGGCCCCTAACCCGGGCCGCGCTCAAGAACAACGACATCCAGGTGGGACTGGTCTTCAGCAGCGACGCCGACCTCCAGAGCCTCGGGTTGGTCGTGCTCCAGGACGACAAGCACCTGGAGAACGCCGACAACGTGGTCCCGATCGTCCGGACTCCGGTGGCCACATCCGAGGTCAAGAAGGTGCTCAACGCCGTGAGCGCAGGCCTGACCACGATCGACCTGGTCACGCTGAACTCTCAGGTCGAGCTGCAGCACATGGACCCTGACGTGGTCACGAAGACCTACCTGACCCAGCACAACTACTTCAGCTAAGGTTCGCGGCGGATGGAGCGGGAAGCGGCGCTCGCCGACTTCGAGGCTGCCCGCAAGGAGTGGGAGGAGGCGTTTTCTCGCGTCCCCGACGATGCGTTGACCTACCTGAAGCCAGGTGATGACTACGCGCTCGGTGGGCTGCAGGTTCATGTGAACTGGGTGCTCGTCCACTACAGGCGCGTGCTCGAGGGCATCGTGGCGTGCGGGTTCAAGGACCTTGGGCCGCAGGATCCTCCAGGCGCGGAGCCGCGGGCGCGCGCAGCGGCCAAGCGTGGCCTGAGCCCGCGCGAGCGGCGCAAGTCGCTCGACGAGATGGGGCGTCTGCACGACGCGGTACGAGCTGGGGTCAAGCGGCTCCCGGAATCAGACTGGACGCGCAAAGCGCCCGTCGTCTACGGCGCAGGACAGGATCCGTACCCAACCAGTCCTGAGGACATCCTGGATTGGCTGCGCGACCACTATCGGGAGCATGTCGAGCAGAGCGCCGACCTGATCCAAGACTGGAGGACGGCTACGGCAGCCGGTTGATCCATTCGGCGGTGGCGTACTTCGACTCCACCAAACGCTGCGCGTCCGTCAGGTCGTCCTCCGTCAGTTCGCTGATACGTGCCCCGAACGTGCGCTCGAAGTAAGCGCACAGGTCTCGTTCCATCTCGCTGCACGACAGCGAGGTGAACCACGAGAGCGGCGAGACAGCTTTCTCCGCGCTGCGAATGCCTTTCTCTGCGATTCGTTCGCGGCCGACGCGAATCAGCCTCGGCAGCAGCTCGACGTCCATCGTGTGCGCGATGGTGGTGTGATGCAGGACGAAACCGCGCCGCCGCGCCTGGGCGGCGCCGCCGATCTTGCCGCGCGGCGAGATGATGTCGTTGATCTCGCGATATGAGGCGGGCACGCCCAGCTCTTTGAATCTTTCGACCGCCCAATCGTCGAGCAGCGCATAGGACCGCCGGAAGCTGACGCCCGCCACCATCGCGGCCGGCAGGTACAGCGAGTAGGTGATTGTGCGGTCCGGCTCGCAGAGCATCGTGCCGCCGCCGCTCATACGGCGCGTGATGACGAACCCCAGCTCTTTCGCGGGCCGCTGGTCGACCTCGTTGAGGACCGACTGGTGGGAGCCGATGACAAGCGCTCGCTCGATCCAGCGCCACAGGCGCATGGTCGGCGGCCGCCGCCCGCTGATCACCTGCTCGAGGAGCACCTCGTCGAGCGCCATGTGCATGTGCGCGCCGCGGCCGGACGGCGGGATCACCTCCCAGCTCACCTCGCGCATCAGGTCACGCATCAACCCTCTGCCAGTATTCCTGATGACGATGGAGGGGCGGCAGACGCTGTGGACGCTCTACGCGATCAACTTCCTGAACGCGGTCGGGATGTGGTTCTTCTTGCCCCTGCTTCCGATCTTTCTCGGCCGCAGGGGCGGCTCGGCCGCGCTGGTCGGTGTCGTGTTTGCCGTGGGTCTGCTCGCCAACGCGGTGATTCGATATCCGGCGGGCTGGGCCTCCGATCGGTTCGGCACCAGGTCGGTCCTGATCGCCGCCATGCTCGCGACCGCCGTTTTGTTCCTCGCGTACCTGCTGCCGCTGCCGCTGTGGGCCTTCGTCGGCGTCCGTCTACTCCACGGCGCCGCGCAGGGGGCGTACTGGCCGGCGGCGAACGGGCTGCTGGCCGAGACCACCGCTCCAGCGAACCGCGGCCGTGCATTCGGTTACATGCAGTCGACCAACATGGCCGGAATGCTGATCGGGCCTGCGATCGGCGGCTTCATCGCACTCTTCAACCTTGGCGTCGTGTTTGGAGTCGCGGCCGTGCTGTCGGCCCTTACCGTTGTGGCGCTCGCGACGCTGCCCAACGTCCGCGCCCAACCCACGATCGAGATCCCGGCTCGCGCGCTGCACATCGCACGCATGCTCCTTCCGCTGATCCTTCTCGGCGCCGGAACGTCGTACATGATCGGGGCGTTCGACACCATTTGGTCGCTCTACCTGACCTCTCGCGGTGCGACGACATTCGCGGTTGGCCTTTCCTTTGTCGCGTTTGCCCTACCGGCCATGTTGCTCAGCGGATACGCGGGGTCGCTCGGGGATCGCTTCGGACCGCGACGTTTCATCGTCGTCGCGCTGTTCTGCACCGCATTCTTCGCCGGCCTTTATCCGTTCATCTCTTCGGTGCCATGGCTGATCGGCCTTGGGCTGATCGAAGGCATGTTCACCATCTCGGGCCTGCCCAGCACGATGGCAGAGGTCAGCCGCCTCTCGGAGCCGGGTCAGTATGCGCGGACGCAGGCCGTCTTCCAGACGGTCCAGACTGCGGTTCAAATCGCAGGCGCGATCGCGGGCGGAGCTCTTTTCACCGTGAGCCCGACCTACGCGTTCCTCGCGATCACGCTCGTATGTCTGCTCAGCGCCGCCACGGCATTCGTGCCTACGACGCACGCAAGAACTGCAGGCGAAAGCACGTCGTATTAAGTTGGGGGCATGGCTGCAAACCCGATTCAGATCGTTCCCTTACGCACGGATGCGCTCGCGCCGGTCGGCACGCCTCAGCTCACGTATCGCGGCGGTCCACTGCTGACGTCGGTCCAGGTCTTTCTTTTCTTCTGGGGCGATGCGTGGCAGCAGGATCCCCAGGCAGGGCTCGTCCAGCAGTTGAACGGTTTCTACGACTTCGTCCTTACGAGCCCGCTGATGGACGAGCTGTCCGAATACAGCGTGCAGGGCATGGCAATCGGCCAGGGAGCGCGCATCGGCAGCACGGTGATCGCGGGCGCTCCGCCGGCGAGCGTCGCCGACGGCGATGTCCAGCAGCTCATCCAGCAGGAGATCGCGTCCGACCCTGCGGTGCCGCAGCCCACTCCCAGCTCGCTCTACTACGTCTACCTCCCACCCGGCGTGACCGTTGGGCTTGACGGTCAAGCCTCCTGCGTCAACTTCTGCGGCTATCACAGCAACACCGGAAACATCTTCTATGCGGTGATGCCATACCCCGACTGCAGTGGGTGTATGGGCGGCCTGTCGGTCTTCGACGCGCTCACCTCAACCAGCTCCCACGAGCTCTGTGAGGCGGTGACGGATCCGATTCCCGGTCAGGGCTGGTACGACGACCAGAATGGCGAGATCGGCGACATCTGTGCGTGGCAGACCAAGCAGCTGAACGTCTATACGGTGCAGCTCGAGTGGTCGAACCAGCAGGGCCAGTGCATGTGAGCACCCTCCCGAGCCCGATCAAGCATGTCGTGATCGTCGTCAAGGAGAACCATGGCTACGACAACTATTTCGGCCGGTTCCCCGGCGGCAACGGCGTAGCGCTGCCCGGAAGCCCCAACCCGCCGCCGAAAGATCCGAACCACCGTCACGCGGCCTGGCTGACGCGCGACAAGACCGCTCCACGCGTCGCCTTTCCGCCGGCCGACATCCCTCACTACTGGAGCTACGCGAACCAGTTCACGCTCTGCGACAACTACTACACCGACGTGGCGGGCCCTTCTACGCCCAACCACCTGATGCTGATCATGGCCGACTCGAAGCTGATCGACAACCCGTCCAGCGGCTACCGCAAGCACCCGGGTCCACCGCTCTACGACCAGCCCTCGCTGCCTTCGCAGCTCGACGCTGCGAAGCAGTCATGGGCCAACTACAACGGCTACGCGTTCGAGTTCATCAAGTACACAGCGGGCAAGAAGCACACCTGGCAGCAATTCGCGGCGGACGCGGCCGCAAAGAAGCTGCCCGCGGTCTCGTGGCTCTACGCGGACGATGCGATGAGCGAACATCCTGCGGACACCGCGGCGCAGCGGGCTGCGAGTGCCGGCGACGTCAGCAAAGGCAGCCAGTGGACTGTGAGCCAGGTCCAGTCGGTCGTCGCGGCCGGACTGTGGCCGGACGTTGCGATCTTCATCACCTGGGACGATTGGGGCGGTTGGTGGGATCACGTCACTCCACCTGGGATAGAAAAGTGGACCGACGGCACGCAGTTTCGATACGGCGGTCGAGTCGGCTGCCTGGTGGTCAGTCCCTACGCACGCAAGGGCTACATCTCCAAGGCGCTGCATTCGCACGTCAGCCTGATCAAGTTTTGCGAGAACAACTTCGGCCTTCCGTCGCTCAACGCGCGGACGAAAACGTCAGATGGGATGGAGGACTGCTTCGATTTCACACAGGCGCCGTTGCCCCCGCCTCAGTAGGTGATCGCGTCGAGACTCTTCCAGCCGTATGAAACTTCCTGCAGCAGCGTCGACCCGATCGTGATCGGCTGCATGCGGACGTAGACGCCCCCCAGCCTCTCGTAAAAGCTCCGCGCGGGATGGTTGTCGCGCAGGACCCAGACGATCATGTCGCCCAGGTGCATCTCGCGAAGACCGCCTACGACGGCCTGGACCAGCCGGCGGCCGTGGCCGCGCCCCTGCGCCTCATCCAGGACGTAGATGGCGTAGAGCTCGCCCTCATAGCCGTCCTCGCCCGCGCGTTCGCGGCCCCCCGAGGCAAAGCCGACGACGCCTTCGCCGCCCTGGGCGACGTAAACGTGGCTCGATGCTTCGCGCAGCGTCCGCCTCCAGCGCTCGGCGTACCCGGCCTCGTCAAGCGATGCCAGGAAGTCGTCGGGCAGCATTCCGCGGTACGCGGTTCGCCACGTGGCGACGTGGATTCTCGCGATCGCGGCCGCGTCATCGATCTCAGCCGGCCGCACAAGCCCGACCACGACTCAAATCTATCCTGCCTCTTCCATGGCGCGAGTGCATGCACTCGTGTGTATCTCAACGTGCCGCATCCGGCCTAAGCTGCGAGTAGCTGTATGGAAGCTGTCGAGTCGGAGACTGACTTCGACCTCGCATCGCCTTACGCGCGTGTGCGCCGCGCGCTGGCGCTGATGGTGGCATCCATCGTCACCATCACGCTGACGGGCGTGCTCTACCTGCACCCTGAGCTACCCGAATTTGGCCGAAGCGCGACCACCACCATCTCGGCTCTGCAGTCGGCCTACCACGTCACGGCCGTGGACTTCGTCGACCCGGCCACAGGCTGGGTTGCGGTCGATTTCAGCTCAGGCGACTTCGCTGTCCTGCACACGACCGACGGAGGTGTGAGCTGGACCAGCCAGCTCATCGGTGCGAGCGACGGCCATCCTCAGTTCATGAAGTTCTTTGACGACGGTGTTGGCGTCTTCGCCCTCACCGGCACTGTCCCCTTGCTTCACCGCACCTCGGACGGCGGGCGGACATGGGTTTCGCGTCCGGCGCCAAATGTGACGGGCACGGTCCTGTCGTGGTCGTTCGTCGACTCCTATCAGGGTTGGATGCTGGTACTGGGGACTGGCCTGACCCAGCATCTCCCGACGACCCTCTTTCACACCAATGACGGGGGCTTCTCGTGGGTCGACCTGGGTCATCCCGTGGCCGCGCCCGACCAGGCCTTCCAGGTGAGCTTCTCGTACTTCACGACCGGCTGGCTGACCAGCGCCAGCTCGGGTCCCTACGCGTACAAGACCGGCGACTTCGGCGCGACGTGGACGCGGATCCCGCTGCCTGCGCCCCCGGGTGGCTGGCCTCGTGGCGGCCAGTTCCTGGTTGCCGTGCAGCCGACCTCAGGCGGCGGCGCGGTCGCTTCGGTCGTGTACTTTCCGGTGATCAGAGGCCGCACCGGCGTCGGCGGGGATATCAAGTCGTTTCCTCCGCTCACGGTCCGTGGATTCGATGGCGGCCGGCCGCACACGTACACGTACACGACGGTGATCGATCAGGTGGCGGGCGGGCCTTTCGCGCAGGATCAAGCCCCCAATCAAGTCCAGCTCAGCACGATCGACAACGGCTCGAGCTGGAACGCGATCGACCCGCCATCCACGAGCGGCGCGATCGGCTACTTCGACGCTCTGCACTGGTGGTGGGTCGGCTCCGGGCGCTGGGCGCGGAGTGGCGACGGCGGCGCGACCTGGACGACCTCTCAAGGCATCGGCGTCATCGAGCCGCTGCCCGGCTCGCTGCATGTCCTCGACCGCGACCACGCGTGGTTCGCGGCCTCGGCGGGCCCTCGTCCCGTCCTTCAGACCACGGACGATGGAGGCGTGCACTGGCGAATGGTGCTCCTCCCCCCGGTCGCCGACCTGCCTACGCCTTGACGTAGGCGATGACAGCTCGTGCTTCGGCGACGACCTCGCCGTGGCTTTGCTCCACAGTCGCCTCGCAGAAGGCAAGCCTTCTGGTCCGGTGGCGGACACCGGCCCTGGCGACCAGCCGTCCTGGCTTGGCCGGCCGCAGGAAGTCGATCTTCAGGTCGGCGGTCACAGTCGTCTCGCCCTCCTCCGCGACAGTGAATGCCACCGACGCCAGTGCCTCGTCGGCAAGGGTGGCGATGGCTCCACCGTGGACGATCGGGCCGCGGGAGGTCGGAAAGCCGTGCGCGTCGGCCGTCAGGTTGCCTTCGAGGACGAGCTTGCCGTAGCCGACCTCCACGATCCTGGTCCCGATGTTGGCCACCATCCCGGTGGTCGACCATTCCTTGTAGAGCTCAGGCAGAGCTCTGACGCCGTACGGTTGGTCCTTCCCGTCTATGGGGAGGTCGGCCGCAGGGCCGGAGGGGCTGCTCACGCGCTGATCGGTCGATGCAGCTCGATCACCGGAGCGATCAGCCGGTAGCCCATCTCGGCATTGATGCGAAGGATCGGGGGGTTGTCGGCGTCGTTGTTCGTGCGCACGCGCGTGTAGCCGGCATCGATCGCCTGTCCCATGGATTCGTACTTGAGCGCGCGAGCGATCCCGCGGCCGCGCACGCGGCGCGCTGTGCCGGTGTACGCGGTCCACGGAATCCCGCGCACTACGGGGCAGTCGAGGACAGAGGTGCCCACAATCGCATCTCCGTCGCGCGCGACCCAGTACCTGTCCACACGGATGGCGGGGTTGTCGAACCAAAAGCGCCTCCACTCGTCGAAGGTCAGCTCGCGCCATGGAACCGTGGTCGGGATGTCCTTCTCGGACTCGATCATCATCTCGTAGAGCTTTTGGAACTTCTCGGGATCGGAGTCTTGGCTGATCGGATGCAGCTCAAGGCCCTGCCCCTCCATCTGCTTCCTGCATTCCTCGCGCGTGGCCAGGATCCGCTCCCGGTTGGCGACCAGGTCCAGCTCGGACATGCGCATCCGCCGGTCTTCGCGATAACCGATGTGGTCGAGCACCCCGAGCTCCCTTTTGAAGTCCTCGCGCACTCGAGCCACCGCAGTCACAGCGCCCTCGCTGCGCAGCCAGTCCTCGCCAACCCCGACCAGGTCGACATAAGACGAGTCATCCCACAGGTCATAGCGCAGGACCGGCCGGATGGTCCCGAACCGTTTCTCATCGTGGTCCCAATGCTCGTGTGAGGCGCCGACGAAGGCGACCGCCGCGCCATCGCGGACGGCGATGCGACGCATCGAACGCTCCAGCTCGTCGCCCATCCTCCACCAATGAGTGAGAAGGACCGGGTCGCGTGGTTCGGTCGGGTCGCGGAGGGACTCGAGGTCGGCCACCAGGGGCGCGTCGTCAGGTGTGGCCGGCCGAAGCTCTGGCTTGAAGTTGATCGCGGGCATGCGTTGACTAGAAGGTTAATCTTCGCGGGTTGATTGCACGGAGGGTGCGGGAGCTGAGGGGAAAGGGGGTGCGTTCAGTGCACCGGATCGCGCTCTCCCCTGAGTGTTGGGGGATCAGCGAATTCCACGACTGGGGCCACCAGATCGACCCGGAGAGAGTCCTTTCGGAGGCGGCGGCGGTCGGGGAGGGCGCGATCACCGCCGGTCCCCCCGGATTCCTGCCCGATCGAAGCGACCTGGCCAGGCCGCTGCTCCGCCGTCACCGGCTGCACGTCGTGTCGGGACAGGTGCACGCCATCCTTCATCACCACGAGACGCGCGGCCCGGAGCTCGCCCACATCGACGGCCATGCCCACTGGCTCGCGGCGATCGGCGCCGACACGCTTGTCCTTTCCGCGATACCCGAGCGCAGTCGGGACGCCCCGCGGGCGGAATCGCTGTCCAACGCGGAATGGGCGCACCTTCTTCACCTCATCGGTTCGGTCCAGCACGTGTGCGCGCGCCACAAGCTGAGGCTGGCGGTGCAGCCCAGGTTCGGCAGCACGATCCAGGGACCGGAGGAGATCGAGCGGCTTCTGGTCGGCTCCGAAGCCGGACTGTGCCTCGACATCGCACACCTCCTCATCGCAGGTGCGGACCCCGTCGAGGTGATCGAGCTTGCGGCGGGTCGCATCAGCCACGTCCACCTCAACGACATCGACCTCGATCTGGCCCGGCGCGTGCGCGAGCGGTCTCTCGACTACAAGGAAGCTGTCGCGCGCAACCTGTACCGGCCGGTTGGCGAAGGCGGTGCGAACGTGAAGCGAGTGACCGAGGCGCTCCAGGCAGTGCGCTTCCGCGGCTGGTACACGCTCGAGCAGGAGACGCGCCTCGCCTCCCGCGACGACAGGCCACTCGGGCGGATCAGCCGGTCGCTCGAGTTCCTGCTGCCCCTGCTGGCCTGAGGCTCGAGCCTCTAGATTTTCCGGCCCGCGCCGGCCCAGTACACGTCACGCAGCTTGCGCTTCAGCAGCTTGCCCGCGGCGTCGCGCGGTAGCTCGTCGACGAAGTCGATCGACCGCGGTTTCTTATAACCCGCGAGGCGCTGTCCGCAGAAAACGATCAGGTCCTCGCGCATGACTGCCGCGCCAGGCCTCAGCTGGACCACGGCCTTCACCGACTCGCCCCACTGATCGTCAGGGATGCCGATCACGGCGGCGTCGACCACCGCAGGGTGCGCGTGAAGCACGGCCTCCACCTCGGCCGGGTAGATGTTGACTCCGCCCGAGATGATCATGTCGGCGCGGCGGTCGCAGATGTAGTAGTAGCCCTCTTCATCGCGATATGCGACGTCGCCGACCGTGAAGAAGCCGTCGTGCGTGCTGCCGTTCGTCGCGTCGGGGCGGTTGAAGTACTCGGCCTGCCAGGCGCTACGGACCATCAGCTCGCCCGGCTCGCCGACGGCCGCCTCCGCGCCGCCGTCACGAACGAGCCTGATCTCCTGTCCCGGCACGAGCGTCCCACAGGAGCCGGGTTTGCGCAGCTGGTCCTCCGGCCGCAGCACAGTGTTGATGCCGGTCTCGGTGGCGCCGTAAAACTCCCACAACACCTGTCCGAAGGCCGCCTCCGCGCGCACCTTCAGCGCGTAGGGACAGGGGGCCGCGCCGAGGATCAGCGCGCGCAGCGACGAGGTGTCTCGCGGTCGGGCCTGCTGCGCATCGACGAGCCGTTGCAAAAGGGTCGGCGCCATGAACGTGGTGGTCACGCGATGCCGCTCGATGAGGTCCAACGCGTCATCGGCTTCGAATTTGGGCTGGACCACGATCGTCGCGCCGAGAACGTGGTGCAGGACCGAGAAAAAAGAAACGGCACTGTGATATCCGGGGCCGCACATCAGATGGACGTCCGGCTGGCTCAGGTCGAAGATCGAGATGATCTGCAGCACGTTGGCGATGTCCACGCCGTGGGGCCGCCACGCTCCCTTGGGATTGCCGGTCGTACCCGAGGTGTAGATCATCGATGCTCCGAGTCCGTCACCGACGGAGTCGAACTGCTGGGCGGCGTTGCGCATGAGCTCGCCAAATCCGAGCCAGCCCTGGGGCACGTGATCTCCCACGGCGACAAATCTCACATCGTGGTTCAGGTGCGGTCCGGCTTCCGCCATCGCGTCGACGTGATCGGGTCCAGCGAAGGCTACCTTCGCACCCGAGTCGTTGAGCACGTAAGCGATCTCCGCACCACGCAGCCGGTAGTTGACCGGCACGATGACCAGTCCCGCGCGCCGGCAGCCGTGGGCGATCTCGGAGCCCTCGATCGAGTTGAAGGTCATCAACGCGACGCGGTCTTCCTTGTGGCAGCCGAGCCCGATCAAAACGTTCGCGGCGCGATTTGCCTGCCGCAGCACCGCCGCATAGTCGAGCACCCGGTCACCGCAGATCAGCGCCGGCTTATCCGGCAGCGCTTCGGCATGCGCCGCCAGGAAATCGAAGTCCACTCTCCGATGCTAAGTGTGTTGGGGAACTAAGAGTGCGAGGGGCTTGGTGTAGGCGAAGGCGTGGGAGAAGGCTTCGCCGAGCACAGGGTGTTGGTCTCAATCCCCAGCGTCGAGGCGGACGGCGCGACGCTGCCCGTGATCACCACCCGATAGCGATTGCATCCGCCCAGCAGCGCCCACGTGTCGGTCGCGGCCCAGTGATGGAACACGACGCCGGCGTTCAGCGGGGGATACTTCGCCAGCACCGCCGGGGTGGCATCCGCGATCGACTCGATCGGCGACGTTTTCGTCGAATCGAACTGCCAGACGTAGATCCTGGTCAGCGGCCGCCCCGCGGCGGTGTCCGCCTGCGCCGGCAGCTTGGTCGCGTTGAGCAGCCCGTCCACGAGGGGCTGTGGCCCGGCGCTCGCCTTCGCCCCCGAAAATGTCATGTCGGCGATGGGGTTTGACCACGCCACACCTGCCACGTTGGCTCCACTCAAATACCTGCTCGCGGGCGGCGTGCCGTCTGCTGCGGAGGCGTTGTAGACCTCGATTTCGCCGTTGACCGCCACCGCGAGCTGCTTGCCGTCAGGGCTCCACGCCAATCCATCCGGGTGCGGCAGCTTCGAGTTGACGCGCTTCGGCGCCGAGACTGTTGGGATCGGGTGGGCAGACGCGGTCGCGGTCGGAGGCGCGCTCACGCCTGCGCTGGGCGTGGCGACGGGAAGCGCGCTGTTGATCGGTTCGATCACCGGGCCGTGGTCCGGCATCGCCACCGCCGCCATCGTTCCGTCCGCGGTGATCGCGATCGGCCCGTCATCCGGACCGAGGTTCAGCGGAAACGGGTTGAGCACTCCGGCTTCGGCGTTGAGCCAGTACCACGCGCCGGTGCCGAATGCGCGCACGGCAAGCAGGCCTGAATTTCCGGGGACGGCCCCTTCGGTGAAGAATGCGGCCTGCGTCGGGGGCTTGGCCAGGGTCTTGAGTGCGCCGGCGGTCTGCGTGAGGTCGAGCGCATCAACTTCGTACGTCGCGCAGCACCCGACCGTCAGGCCGAGGTAATGCGAGTTGGCGACGAGGCCGATCGGACCTTCGCTCTGGGAGTCCTGCGAGGCTGCGATCGCATCGAGCGTTCCGGCAAACGGATCAACGCGAAAGAGCCAGTCGTACGGGACGACGCCCGCCGCGGCCCGGCTCTCGGCCGGTCGGTCGTCGTGCACGGTGAAGTACAGCACCGGGTGGTTCAAGTTGGGCGCGGGCGCCCACACCGGCCCGGCGACACGGAACACGCCCGGTGAGAGCGGCGCCACGATCGTGGATTTGCCCGTGGCTGGGTCCAGCACTCCGATCCCCTGGTCCGCCGCATAGGCGATCAGCCCTTGCGTGAGGCCCCCGGTGCGCGGCGAAGGTGAATGAACGCTGGCAGCGCTGGAGCTGCTGCACGCGGCCAGCAGAAGGAGGGCCGCGAGCGCGGCGACAGGCTTGAGCATTCCTACTTGTTACCCGAACGGCCGATGGCGCGTTTCGGTACCGGATATGAAGAAATTGGTATTTCTGGCTGCGATCGCGCTTTTTGCGGTCGCATGCGGTGCAACGGGCACCGGTTCAGGCTCCGGCTCGTCGCCCACCCCAGGCGGCGGAATGAGCTTCGATGTCGCCGCCACCAACACCGACCATGCCCTCACGATGCATGTGGGCCAGAAGCTGGAGGTCGTCCTGCGCGCAGCGCCGGGGATGGCCAGCTGGTCGCACCCTGTGGCCAGCGACCAGTCGGCCCTCGCGCCGATCGTCGACCCGGCGGCCACGGCTGCCCGCGGCGTGACGCTGGCCGCGTTTGAGGCGCGAAAGGCAGGAGATGTCACCGTGTCAGCGAACGCCGGCGCTTCCTGCTCGCCTGGCCAGGCCTGTCCGATGTTCCTGGCCGTTTACTCCCTGAAGGTCACGATCACGCCGTAGTTGCGGCGCCAGCGGCCCGAATTGCTGCAGCGATCGCGTCGAGCTGGGCCCGGGCGGGCGGCCGGTCGTAGGTCGGCGGAAACGTCAGGCCGAAGCCGTCCTTCGGGTAGCGCGGGATCACATGGACGTGGAAGTGGGGGACGTCCTGGAAAGCGACCTCGCCGTCGGCGACGAACAGGTTGATGCCGCTTGCACCGAGCGTCTGGCGCGCGATCGCCGCCAGGCGGCGCGCGATACGGAACGTGCGCATCGCGGCGGTCTCATCGAGGTCCGCCATCAAGATCGCGTGGTCGCGCGGGGCGACCAGCATATGGCCGTGCGTGATCGGCTGGACGTCCATGAAAGCCACGACGGTGTCGTCCTGGTGCGTGAAGCTGGCGGGAGATTCGCCGCGGATGATCTCGCAGAAGATGCACTGATCGCTCAAAGCGTGCTGAAGCTTAAACGGACGAGTCGCCGGCGACTCCCAGTTATCCGGGGTCGGTTTGGGTCTCCACCGATGCCGGCTCAGGCGGCATCTCGATTGTTCCATTCGCGGCGTCGCCGGCGGGCACGGGCCCGGAACCGTTCGGCGAGACGGCTGTTTCCCCGTCGAGCACTCCCTCGATTGCCGGGCGCTGACCGCGCCGGCGTCGCCGTGCGCGCCGGTCGCCACGATGCGGACGCGAGAGGCGCTGCACCTGGGAGCGGATGCCGACCCGCTGACACGCCGTGACCACTGCGCCTACGCCGGCCACCAGCCCGTCATCCTTGCAGTGCTCGAATAGCGGTCCGAACAGCTCAGGCGCGCCGCCGATGACCGTCTTCGAGTCGCCGACGATCACGAGCAGCTTCTTGGCCCGAGAGATGGCGACGTTGACCCGGTTTGGGTCGTTGAGGAATCCGATCGCTGCGCGGTCGTTCGACCGCACGAGCGACAGGATCACG